>NZ_JBHZGO010000116.1:0-79718 GCF_042747725.1 Coleofasciculus sp. H7-2 | reverse complement strand
ATCAATTGAAGAGCTAGAGTATGTATTACATAAGCTTTTAAATGAAGGAGAGTTGATTATCAAATGGGAACGAAAGCTCAAAAACAAGGGCAATGCTCTTATCACAGTTTAAATGCATAACAGCTTAACACTTCTATTACTACTTCCCGCAGCGATAGTTTTCCCATCCGGACTGAAAGTAACTGCCTGAATCCATCTGTATAGTTCCTTTGTTTGAGGCTGATAAAGAGTTTTGATTTCTTGACCATCTTTCGTATTCCATAGTTTAATAGTCGAGTCATCACTGCCGCTGGCAATAGTCTTGCTATCGGGGCTAATAGCTACTGAATGAACTGCACCCTCATACCATGAAGATGCACTAATGTTGTAAATTAGTAATGCCTGACTGTAATCCTTAATTGCTTCGTTATACTTTCCCTGTTTGTCGTAAGCAATTCCTCGGCTGTAGTAGGCTTCGCGGTATTTAGAATCCAGCTTAATCGCTTCATTGAAATTTTCAACCGCCTTCTGATTCTCTGCCAACTTTAAGTAAGCAAGACCCCGTTTGTAGTAAGAATCAGCGTAATAGGTGCTGGCATCTTCCGCCTTGCTTTCAATCGCCTCATTAAAATCTTCAATCGCTTTTTCATATTCTCCCAATTCACCCCAGATAGAACCACGCCTTAAAAAGGCAGCAGGATAGTCAAGATTGAGATCCAATGCCACGTTCAAATCTTCAATCGCTTTCTGATAATCTTCTATTCCAAGATAGATAGTAGAACGACCTAAATAAGCATCGTAAAAGTCAGGATTGCGCTTAATAGCTTCGTTGAAGTCATCAAGAGCTGCCTGATAGTTACCAAGTTTAATGTAGACAGCGGCTCGTCCAAGTAGTGGTTCAACATAGCGATCTGGATCGGGTTGCCACTTGCCGTCCTCTGGCTCAAAAGGAAACTTGGGATTTACAGCCAATGCTTTAGTATAATCTGCTATCGCTTTTTGTTGATATTCATTCGATTTTTCCTGATACTTAATAACTTGTTGCCGATATTCACGTTTTTTTTGCTTGTTGCCTAACTCTAATTCCTGCTCTTCAATATCTTTCTGCTGATATTCAAGGGCTTTTTGCTCATCCCCTAATCTTGAATAGGCGCGTCCTCGGCTAACATAACCTTCCGCAAAGTTGCCTTTACTTAAAGCATTGCTGTAATCCTTAATAGCATTCTTAAAATCCCCTTTCTCTTTAACCTTATTTAATCCGTCTTTATATAATTTTAAAATAGAAGAAGTGGTATTTTCCTTGTCACCAATATTAATGTTAATCAAGTTTAACTCTTGAACTGTAAAAAAGGAATCAATCCTCATTAAAGAAAGACTAGGCGCAAACGTAGGTGCAAGGGTAGGTGTAAATGTAGGTGCAAGAGTAGGTGAAAAAGCGAGGTTAGCTGCAAAAGAAGCCCTAAAAACAGAATTATCAGACAAAAAACCAGTGCCAGAGGTAATAAAACTTCCTACTTTTTCCAAAAAACTGAGCGGATTTTTTTTCAAGGATACTGGCTCAAGTTTATTGATTGGGTGAGCCTCAGCAGCTAAAGCTTTGTTTATACTGACACCAGGGATGACAACCCATATCAGACTGATAATTAATGCAAGGAAAACCGAAAGTGCAAGTTTAGGGAGTGGCTGTAGTTTAGCCATAGAGAAAGTTTTTAGCTTTTCGAGGAAGTCGGCTTGTTGCGCTCGCAGCAGGGTAGTCCAGTCTATGCTCATACTAATTTGATTAACCTTACAACGAATCTAAACTTAGTATTCCCAGTGAAGCGACAAAAATCTCAAATTAGCGAATCAACTACCGTAATCCTTGCGATCGCAACAAAGCATCAGTCCAAGTTGCGTCCGATTCTGATAGCGATCGCACTGGTTCGCGGGTGTAATCTATCCGCATATCGTAACCCGCTACGTCATACACGCTATTCAATAACATCTGCAAATCGACCACTGGCTCAGTATCTCCTGACTTCAAAGGTAAGGGAAACTTAGGAATTGTATGTTGTAAATTAAAAGCATATAAATCAGCTAAAGGACGGCGATCGCCCCGACAAACCAAAATTCGATAGTCACTTTGAATACCATTACTAAAAAATGGTATGGGTTTCCAACTTCGCAATAAATCAATCTCAACTAAATGCGTCAAACTCCCTAATATTTTTTGACGTTTTGCCTCGTATGTTTTGCGACCTTCACCAGAGCGTTTGTTGACAGGGGAGAGAATTTCTATTGCCGTTACTACTTCTTTTGTCTCCACCTCTATGATTTCTAAATACCCCTGCTTGAGAGTTTCAGGCATAGGAATTGTTACTGTTACAGGTTGTGTTGGAGGCGCAGCGACAGTGAGATTAGTTGTCGTGGGGTTTGTTGCAGTTAGCGGACGTTGTACTGTGACATCAGGAATACCTACAAGCAGTGAATTTTCTCCACTGGTTTCATAAATTCGCACCTCAACTGCAACTATATATTTAGGACGCAGTTGAGGAGCCAAAAACTCTAGAATCTTACTAATTAGCAAGTGATGTATCCCAGACCAAAAATCAGGATGTTCTAAATAAGGGTTCATCCCCGGAAATGGAGAAGGCATACAATTACCTCACAAATTTTCCCATTCATTTAGTGAAATTCCTGCCTGGTTCACTACTTATCAGGCGACAGACTCAACTTTTAAAATAATGCCATTAAATTGTCGCAAGTTGTGACCCCTAGCAATACCGATAATTATCCATTCCTCCAGCACTTCTAAAAGTTCTGTACGACAAGCTTCCAGGGTTTTACCTGTTGCCCATACTCCAGTCGCACCTGAGATTTCTCCATAAAAGCCTTCATCATCCTCAAGCAGTTCATAGTGTGCCGATTCCATCGCCTTCTGGAGATATTGCTGAATCATTTTATACTTCTAGATATATCAACATGAGTGCATCGAAATTGTTACCCTAATCCTTGCGATCGCAACAAAGCATCAGCACAAGTTGCGTCCGATTCTGATAGCGACGGTACTGGTTCCTGGCTGTAATCTAGCACCATATCGTAACCTGATGTGTCATATATCCCATTTAATAATGCCTGCAAATCTATTACTGGTTCAGTATCTTCAGAACGCAAAGGTAGGGGAAATGAAGGGATCGCATCTGGCAAATTAAAAGCATATAAATCGGCATAAGGACGGTTGTTGCCCCGACAAACTAAAATCCGATATTGGCTTTCAATATTATTTCCCTGAAATTTCATAGGATTGCCCTGCCGCAGTAAATCAATTTCAACCAAATTGGTACGACTTAAAAGCACTTTTTCGCGTTTTTCCTCATACATCTCCCGCCCTTTTCCGGAACGCTTATTCGTAGGAGAAAGAATTTCAATAGTAGTAACCAATGCCTCTGTCCCTACTTCTCGTACCTCTAAATAGCCTTCCTTGATAGTCATTGGCATAGGAATTGTCACCCTCACAGGTTGTGCTGTTGTTGCAGCGACTGCCACATTCGTCATTGTCGAATCTGTTACAGTCTGCCGACTTATTACTGTCACATCAGGAATACCGACAAACAGCGAATTTTCCTCAATGGTTTCATACATTCGCACTTGTACAGCGACTCGATATTTAGGACGTAGTTGGGGAGACAAATATCTGGCAATTTCAATAATTAACCAGTGATGTAATCCAGACCATAGATTAGGATGTTCTAAATAGGGGTTCATACCAGGAAATGGAGAAGGCATTGATGTAACTCCTAAAATATTTTTTACTTTTATTTTAAGCGGTCATCTAGTTATCGTAGCCCTCTCCGTGTTATTTCTTAGCCCCCTCCCTGAAAAGTGGAGGAGGGGGTTGGGGGGGTGTTACCTCATATCGTAGCCAAACAATTTCGGGTCAACTTCTCCTAATTGCAAGTCGGCTAAGCCATACTCAGCCCAACGTCGTTCCACCATCGCCGCCACATCTGGATCGGATTCCAAAGGTTCGCCCCATTCATGCTCAGTTTCTGGAGGAATCTTCGTAGTCGCATCAATCCCCATTCTTCCCCCTAAACCAATCTTTTCGCTAGCAAAATCTAAGGTATCAAAAGGCGTATTTGGCAAAATGAAAACATCGCGCACCGGGTCAACTTTAGAACTAATTGCCCACACCACTTGACGCGGATCTCGGATGTTAATGTCTTTATCTACCACAATCACAAACTTGGTATAGGTGAATTGAGGTAAAGCACTCCAAAAAGCCAAAGCAGCCCGTCGCGCTTGACCGGGATATGCTTTATCAATGGAGATAATTGCCGCCTTATAACTCAGCGCTTCCATTGGTAGGAAGAAATCGACAATTTCTGAGACTTGTTGCCGCAGAATTGGGGTATAAATGCGGTTAAGCGCGATCGCCATCATCGCTTCTTCTTTCGGCGGACGACCGCTAAAAGTTGTCATATACATGGGATCTTTGCGGTGCGTCATGCACTGAAAGCGCACCAGCGGCGAATCCTCCACACCGCCGTAATAACCCATGTGATCGCCAAAAGGACCATCTGACAGGACTTCCCCAGGTGTAATCGTGCCTTCTAGGACAAATTCCGAGTCGGCTGGCACTTCTAAATCCACCGTCTTACACTTCGCCAACTGCACCCCAGAACCGCCGTAGAGTCCCGCAAACAGCCATTCTGATAAATCTACTGGAATCGGTGTTGCCGCAGCCATGATGATCAGAGGGTCAACACCGAGTGCGATCGCCACCTCCAACTTTTTCCCCCGTTCCGCCGCCTTGCGTAGATGTCTCGCACCGCCCCGCACCGACAGCCAGTGAACCGTCATCGTATTGTGCGATTGCAGTTGCAGCCGGTACACCCCCACATTCGGCGTACCCGTCTCGCAATCCTTGGTAATTACCAGCCCCAACGTGATTATCTTGCCAGCATCCCCAGAATAAGGGCGAATTAGCGGCAATCTATTCAAATCCAGGTCATCGCCTTGGATAACTACTTGCTGACACGCTGGGAAAAAATCACGCCCTGGTTTCGCCTTCAGCACGTCAAACAACAGCTTACCAAACTCCACCGCTTGCCCAATCTTCTTCGGTGGCTTCGGCTGTTGCAACATACTCAGCTTTTTACCCAGTTCCTCCAACTCCAACGGATGCTGCATATTCATCGCCCAGCAAATCCGCTCAACTGTACCCATCAGGTTCACCGCCACCGGATAAGCTGACCCTTTTACATTTTCAAATAGCAGCCCAGGGCCACCGCGTTGTAACATCCGGTTAGAAATCTCAGCAATTTCCAAATCTGGGTCAACCAGGGCGTCGATTCTCCGTAACTGCCCTCGTTCCTCCAGTAGCTTGATGAATCCCCGCAAGTCTCTTGCCATAGTAAAGATTAAGAAGTATGAAGCACTTTCTTTTATTATGAGGGGAATCCTAACACTAGGAGCGCCCCCTAGAGACTTCAGGGGTAAGCCGCCTGAATATAACCCAAAAAAAACTATGCCAGATAACGTTCGCGTGACCTCGGTAAATGATTCTGTTGTTATTAATGAAATTAGCTTCTGTCTCTATCAAGCCATTATTTTCATTCAGCAACAGCAGCCAAAATTATTAACTGAAAAGTACCGGAATGTTCCCTGGAGTGATGCTCCTTATCAATCATCTTTCCTGCTGAAATTGCAAGTCGAACTCAACAAAGCACCCGATAGAGATGCACTCATTAAAACCGTACAAAAATTACTGCAATTGATCTTAACTCCTCAATGTTTGGAATTGCCGATATCTAGTAAGTTAATAGAAAAACTTCGTATTTTAATCGATTCAGCCTCTGAAATAGATCCCAGAAATGGCTCAGGCTTTTCACATCCACCGGAAGTGCCACGAGTGCTGATTCCGGAGCAACATATCACGATTTTGCTTTTGGACGCCGAAAACTTACAACTCGATTCCGCAACAGAAAAGTTTTTAACAACAGTCTGCACCTACCCTATCCAGGTGAAAATTGCCTTTGCAAATTGGCGGCGCATGGGTAAGTTAGATGCGGAATTGCATGAACGCGGCTATGATTTAATTCACGTTCCCGCAGGTAGGGATAACGCTGATGGAAAAATGATAGCAGTTGGCTTGTCAATCCGCGAACATTACCCAAAAGTTAAGGAAGTTTTAGTTTGCTCATCAGATACAGTGATGACTAATCTTTGTAACCATCTTCAGAAATATGGTTTAACAGTATATCGGGTTTTTCGGCAGGGTTGCAATATAACGGTATCTAACTATCAAACTGGTGAAATTGAAACTTATACGTCTAAATATTTACCCGTAATTCCACCGTTAGTGGAATGTATTAGTTATTTAAAAATGCTGATTTTAGAAGAACAAGAGCGGGCTAAAATTCAGTGGATAAAGTTATCTGCATTATCTCAGCTATTTTACGAAAAGTACGAAATTAATATCAATCAAGTTGTTGATAGTTATAGTCCTGAAAAGAATGATAAAGACATTTTTATAGATAGACCCTCAGATTTTGTAGTGCATCAACTACCGGAAACATCTGAGGTATATATTACGCTGTTTAAAATCGGTCAACTGACTAAAACAACCAAACAAGATTCTGACTTACAAACTGATAATAGTCAACTCGGACAACCGACTTTTGTGCAACTCCAAAAAGTACCAGAAAACCCTAAATACGCTCGACAATCAGAGGAGAAACCTCAGTCTTTATCTAGTATCAATTCTCTAGCAGAACTAGAAAATGCAGTTTTAAATATTATTAAGGCAATGCAAGTCCAGTCTCTAGATGCTCAAATATTAATAGGGGCGTTGGGTGGAGAATTCAGTAAAGTATATGGTCAATCCCCGACTGCACTGGTGAAAAAATTAAAAGCGGGTACTAATTTTACCCAATTTTTACAGTCATGCTCTACATTGAAAGTGGAGAAAAATGGGCAGGGTTATCAGGTAGCGATCGCTTCCGCTTCTTTATCTAAAATTAACTCCCGCTTTGAGCTGGAACAAGTGTTATTAAAGATTTTGACTATTTTAACTGCCGAATCCTCCAAAAGTTATATCCCCCTAGAAACTTTAGGAGTAGAATTTCATAAGCAATACAATCAACCAATCACTGAAATTCTCAAACACTTAAAATTGGAAGGTAGCTTTACTCAATTTTTAAATTCTTGTAGTTTCTTCAAGGTAGAAAAAATAAATAAAGGGTATCAAGTAGCGATCGCGCAGAACTCCTAAATCAAAGCGCGATCGCTAATCTTACCCTTTAACCTATCCAAAACGTCCTTTCACATAGTCTTCTGTCTTCTTTTGAGAAGGTTGAGAAAAGATTTTCTGAGTTTCGTCAAACTCCACAATCTCACCCAAGTACATAAAAGCTGTATAGTTAGAAACACGAGCTGCCTGCTGCATATTATGAGTCACAATCAGAATCGTCACCTGCTTCTTGAGCTGACTAATCAATTCTTCTATACTGCCGGTAGCGATGGGGTCTAAAGCAGAAGTCGGCTCATCGAAGAGAATAATCTCAGGTTCAGTCGCCAAGGCACGAGCAATACACAAGCGCTGCTGTTGACCCCCAGAAAGATTGAAAGCCAAGTCATTCAACCGATCCTTCACTTCCTCCCACAGCGCAGCACTTCTTAAAGCTTGCTCCACCTTGTGATCAATCGCGCTACGCTTTGATTGACCGCGCACTCGCAGACCATACGCCACATTTTCATAAATCGATTTCGGAAAAGGATTGGGTCGCTGAAACACCATCGTAATCCGCATCCGGACTTCTATCGGGTCAACTTTACGACTGAGAATATTGATGCCATCGGTATCTAGCAGAATCTCCCCTTCGTAGCGATTGCCAGGGTAGAGGTCGTGCATCCGATTAAAACATCGCAACAACGTGGTTTTGCCACACCCCGAAGGTCCAATCAGCGCTGTCACCTGTTTTTCACCCACTTTCAAGTTAATATCCTTGAGTGCTTGGAGCGAACCGTAGTAGAAATTTAAGTGATTGACCTTAGCTTTGATGGCTCTGGCTGGGGTGGAGTGAGATGAATTGGACTGTGTTTTTTTTACCATTTGATATGTTTGCGTAAACGATAACGCAGATAAATTGCGATCGCATTCATCGTTAGCGTCATGGCGATTAGTACGATACCTGCCGCCGCCGCATTCACCTGAAATTCTTCCTGCGGACGAGACACCCAATCAAACATTTGGATCGGCATGACCGTAAAGGGAGCCTGCAACCATTTAAAAGAGATGAAGGGAAATTCTCCCTGAATCGGGGAATCTGGTAAGAAGGCAATGAAAGTAAGCGCGCCAATCGTAATTAAAGGCGCAGTTTCGCCAATGGCGCGTGCTAAACCAACAATAATGCCAGTCAAAATTGTGCCAGTTGAGTAAGGCAAAACATGATCCCAGATGGTTTGCCACTTACTTGCCCCAACTGCATAGGCGGCTTCGCGGATATTATTGGGAATGGCGCGGAGAGCCTCTCTCGTGGTGACAATCACGATGGGCAAAACCAACAGTGCCAGCGTTAACCCGGCGGTGAGAACGCTCTCGCCCAGTTTCAATGCGTACACGAAGAAGCCCAAGGCTAAAAGCCCGTAGATGATTGAGGGAATACCTGCCAAGTTGGTGACATTGATCTCGATTAAATCGGCAAGCCAGTTTTTCCGAGAATACTCTTCCAGGTAAATGCCAGCTGCCACGCCCACTGGAATCGCTGCTACGGCAGTTACTAACATTACCAAGCTGGTTCCTACCCAAGCTGATAGGATGCCTGCTTCTTCAGCCTTGCGACCAGGAAAGGAAGTCAAAAATTGCCAATCCAGGCGCGGTAAACCGTCAATCATCAGGTCAATTACCAACGCCAGCAAGGTGACAATTCCAACTAGCATTGACAACACGCCGATGATTGTAAAAATAACGTCCCAGCGCTTGTTGCGGGCGATAATACTGCGGATTTGTTGTAAATTAGTCATTAGTCATTGGTCATTCGTTATTAGTCATTAGTCAGAGGTTTTTGTCTTTTGCTAGGGTTAATAAGAAGATAGGCGATTGACAATTAGTAATTAGGTATTAACTAATGCCGAATAACTCAAAACATTTCAGTAAAATTCTCGATAGTGCTTCCTCAAGAAATGTCCGGCAATGTTGAGAACTAAGGTAATCAGCACTAAGGTAAGTCCAGCTGCAAAGATGGTTTGGTACTCTAAGCTACCGTGAGGCAAATCGCCGAGACTCACCGATACGATGTAGGCGGTGATCGTGGCGGCGGGTTCCATTGGGTTCCAGGTAAGATTCGGTTGTCCGCCAGCAGCGATCGCTACCACCATCGTTTCTCCCACTGCACGAGAAATTCCCAGAATGTAAGCTGCCGAAATTCCGGAAATAGCAGCCGGTAATACCACTCGCAAAGCTGTCTGCAAGCGAGTCGCCCCCATTGCATAAGAACCCTCGCGCAGATGCACGGGCACCGAACGCATGGCATCCTCGCTCAGAGAGCTAACGTAGGGGATAATCATAATGCCGATGACTAGCCCAGCGCTCAACATATTAAAACCGGGCAGTTCCGGGAAAAGCTTCTGCAACAACGGAGTGACGAACAAGAGTGCAAAATAGCCGTAAACGACTGTAGGAACGCCTGCCAGCAATTCTAAGGCTGGCTTAACGACCTCACGCACTAGGGGACGCGCAAATTCGCTCAGATAAATCGCAGCGATAGTCCCCAGAGGTATCGCTACCAGCAAGGCAACTGCTGTGGTAACTAAGGTTCCTGAAACCAGCGGCAAGATCCCGAAGTGCTTGTCATCAAACAAGGGTGTCCACTGAGTGTCTGTGAGAAATTCCACCAGGGAAACTTCCTTGAAGAAAGCCAAGGACTCTGTTACCAAGACGGCAAGAATCGCAATTGTTATCGCTACTGAGGAAAGCGCCGCCAGAAATAATCCAAACTCAATTGCCCGTTCGCGCAAATCGCGTACTAGCTTTGGGGATAGTTGAGCTTGTTTGGATTGCAGTGATTTTTCAGTCATTCTCATCCGTGCCCAACACAAGCAGTAAATATTTTATAAATGTCAATAAACTGACATCTTGCACCATTCAAGGGTCAGCCTCAAAACCCGCCAATAAATTTATTTCTTGGCTAATAGCGCTCCTCCATTAAAATGGACTTAAATTTTTATCTAGTCGGCATATGAGTCCTATGCAAGAGGACTTTTGCTATTAGCCATAGATTAAAATCTCTGGCAGGTTATTGCAAGTGGAAGATGTCAATAAACAAAGAGAGGTACAACACCTCCCTTTGTATAATTTTGAATTTTGAATTTCATTAAAACTGATGATTCATCACTCAAAACTCAAAACTCTTTTCACTGTCTGGCTTCGCGTCGCAGCAATTCTTCAATTCGCAGCCCGACAGGTGCATCACCGGCAAACACGGTGCCTATCTTTTTATTCTTGAAGTGATTCATGCCGATCGTATATGCCTGATTTGGTAAGGCGACGTACTTTACTTCCCTAGCAAACCGACCCGCATTGCTCATGTAAAATTCTACAAACTGCTTCACCTCTGGCTTATTTGCAGATTTAGCGCTGACATAGATAAATAGAGGGCGAGACAGACGACTATAAGTGCCATTCTGAACCGTTTGAGCAGAGGGCAATACAGGACCTCTGCCGCTATCAATCGGTACTGCTTTCAATTTGCCTTTGTTTTCTGCGTAATAGGCATAGCCGAAGTAGCCTAGAGCATTTTTATCCCGGCTAACGCCCTGCACCAGTACGTTGTCATCCTCACTAGCAGTGAAATCACCCCGGCTGGACTTGGCTTTGCCGACAACAGCTTCGGTAAAGTAGTCGAAGGTTCCGGAATTGGCACCAGGCCCAAACAGCTTCAGAGGTGCATTCGGAAATCCCTGACGCACTTGACTCCAATTTTTGATTTTTCCCTGTGCGGCAGGCTCCCACATTTTTTTCAGTTCCGCAACTTTTAGGCTTTTCACCCAGGTGTTTTGGGGATTGACCACGACGGTTAAGGCATCATAAGCCACTGGCAGTTCTATGTACTGAATACCAGCCGCTTTGCAAGCCTGCATTTCTTTGACGACGATCGGTCGTGAGGCATCAGCAACGTCTATTTCACCCCGGCAGAACTTTTGGAAACCGCCCCCAGTGCCAGAAACTCCCACCGTAACTCTGACCGCCCCTCTTTTGGTCTTTTGGAACTCTTCCGCTACTGCCTCAGTAATCGGGAAGACGGTGCTGGAACCATCAATCTTAATTGTGCTAGGACTTTGCGACTGAACTGTAGCCACTGATAAACCGACTGTAGCGGTTGCCAGTGCGCTTGCTCCCAACAATGCCCAAGGGTTCAGCTTTAACTTCATTCCCTTCACCACCATCTTATTTGCTCCATGATGCTCAATTGCATCAGAATCTAACCAAAGACAGAATACCTGATCAGGGTTAAGGTTTTATAGTCAAAGATTATTTTTAGTTTAAAAAACAATGAAAAAAAAGTTATTAATGGATTAAGGTTTGTTAATTCAGCCGTTATAGCTACCTGAAAATTGCTGTAGGCAAAGCAAAATACAAGTTTTACTTTCTCTACAGAGCTTACAAAACAGGAGAGAAAATTTGCCCGCATCAAGCGAATTGAGCTTATACCAATTCGTTTTTTTGATGCCACATTTACGATCCCCCCAACCCACTTTAACAAGGGGACAACAGGCGTATCGGTTGCAAGCATAAAGTGAAATGGTATTAGATGCCAAAAAGGCTTTGAATCCGTTGGCGGATTCGGATTAAAGGAGTCTGTTCGGAGACTTCTTCTGTCAGTACCCCCAAATCTCGTAACGCCTGTTGTCGTTCTGATAATTTTTGGGCAATCTGATCCGCTAACTCCTGATGCGTGACTAAAAGCTTCTGTAAATCGTTGCGGTCTACTACAAACAAAATCGAATCTTCCAAAGTGCGAACTGTTGCCGAACGAGGAGTTCCCAGTAACAAAGAAATTTCTCCGAAAAACTCGCCTTTGTGAAGCGTGGCAATATATTTCTCTGCTTTTTGAGAAAAGACTTCTACTGAGCCAGTCAGAATAATATAAAATGAATCGCCAGGGTCATTTTCTTGACAGACAATCTGTCCGTTCGGAAAAAGTTGTCGATATCCGTACTCAATCAATTGCCGCAGTTCTAAATCCGTACACGCCTCAAAGAAAGTGACTCTCCGCAACAAATCGCGCAGCGTCCAGTTATCGGGGGATTTGGCAAGAACTTTGGTGTTGGGTGTGATGGTGCTATTGTGCGAACTGACTTTGCCATTAGGAACATCTGTGGCACTGGTTTTATGAAACCGATGCGTTATTTCTTCTAAGTTGCGAATGTGTATATCTTGCTGGGGAAAAGGAATTTCGATTCCTCGGTCGCGGAATTCATGCTCAATCGAAAAGTTTAAAGAACTTTTAATGGGATCGCTACCCTGCGGTCGATCGATCCAAACTAATAGTTCAAAATCTAAAGAACTTTCCCCAAAACCTTTAAACCAAACTTTAGGAGCAGGAGAAGATAAAACGCCTGGTTCCATTCGAGCAGCAGCTAAGAGTGCCTCTGTGACTAAAATAGGCTCGCTCCCATAAGAAACTCCAATCGGGATATGGATGCGACACTTCGGGTCTTTATAAGTCCAGTTAATAATATGATTTTCAACAAATCGAACATTGGGAACGATGACAAAAACGCCATCCAGTGTACGAACAATCGTAGAACGAATAGAAATATTTTCTACGGTTCCTAAAAGACCATCAACTTCAATAAAGTCTCCGGCTCTAATTGGTTGTTCAAAAAGTAGCGTCAATCCACTGATAAAGTTGCTGGATAAATTCTGTAACCCGAATCCCAACCCAATCCCAATCACTCCAGCGAATACCGTTAGAGAACTCAGGTTGATGCCTGCCGTTTGCAGGACAATCATAAATCCGAAACCTGCTAAAAGGTAGCCGATGACCGCTGCGATCGCTTCTTGCGTTCCTCGATCCAATTTCACTCGCACTAGAATTTTTCGCTTAATCCACTCGCTGATAGCGCGAGAAGCGATAAAGACAGCGATCGCTAACATGATCAGTTGGACAATCGAACCGAGGGAAAGACGGGTGTTGCCGATTTCAAAAAGCGGAGTTGTAAATAGCTGGGATAAGCCAGCAAATATTTCCTGTGCCGCTTTGACTATCCAATCCATGATTTACTCAACCTGAAGCAGGAACTATCACGCACTTTGTCCATCACAGCCTCGATTTTTACGAAATGTCAAGGTTTGAAACTGGGAAATCTGCTCATTGTCTCGGTTTCTGCTTTGAGAGGCTCTACCAGGAAATGCCTACTGTGTGGGCTACTGCCGCGCTTAGGCGCTGCTAGGCTTTCCCCACCCTCTTCCTAGACTTTGGCGGTGATTGCGCGAAGCCAGAGCCTCCTGAGAGCGTTCTTAGGCGAGGTTTCCTCACCCTGGAGACGAGAAATAACTGGTTTGAGCAGAATGAATCGCGGTCAGTATGATGGGAGAAGATGTAAAGAAATATAAAGGAATATGCAAGATAAAGTCGTTGTCGTCGTCGGTGCCACTGGCGGGATTGGTTCCGCCTTAACTCGCAAACTAGCACCGATGGGGGCGCGGTTGGTACTGGCGGCAAGAGATAGCAGCCGGTTGACGAACTTGGCATCTGGACTCCCCCAAGTCTTAACCGTACCTACAGATATTACTAAACCGCAGCAGGTGGAGACGCTAATGGAAAAAGCGATCGCCCACTTTGGTCAAATTGATGTTTTAGTCAATGCGGCGGGCGCTGGCGTCATGAAGCAGTACAACCAGTTAGAACCCGCAGATTTAGACGCCATGCTCGATGTGAACTTAAAAGGCAGCTTCTACACCTGTCAGGCAGCAGCGGAGGCAATGAAGGAGCATAAAAGCGGTCATATCTGCAATGTGGTGGGGATTCTGGGCAAGCACTCAATGGCGATGGCAGCGGCTTACTGTGCCTCGAAGTTTGGCGTTGTGGGTTTCAGCAAATGTATGGCAGATGAGCTGAAGCGCTTCGGCATCAAGTTCACCCTGTTCTACTTTGGCGGCGTTGATTCTCCTTTTTGGGATAATGTCAGCCTAAAAGTCGATCGAAAAAAGATGCTCAGCCCTGAAACTGCTGCTGATGCGATTCTGTTCGCGCTCAGCGCCGATCCGCAAGCGGTGCCGATGGAAATTAATATTCAACCAGAAAGCCACCTGTTTTTCTAAATAGTCATCGTCAACTGAGTACACCACGTATAAAATCTGCTGTCTTTTACTGACTCTCTCGCCACTCTCCCCATCTCCCACTCAGTCCTCAACAGGGGCTGGGTTTCCCAACGCCTACAGCACTCAGCACTTTATCAAAGGAGGGATTCTTTCTCAAGAATGACCTGCAAATGCCAGGAAGAGGGCAAAATTTACACTCAGGTAGAGCTGCTCAGACTGGAATAAACCATGAAAATTGACCACGTTCACTTCTATGTTGAAGATGCCAAAGCGTCGCGCGACTGGTTTGTGCTACTGCTGGGGTTTCAAGCAGTAGCCGCTGGGGTAAGCAACCACACTCGCACGGAAGTGGTCAAAAGCGGCTCAGTCTATTTTTTCCTGTCTTCACCCCTGACATCCGCTAGTTCCGTTGCCCAGTTTCTACACCAACATCCTCCCGGCGTTGCTGACATCGCTTTTAGCGTTCCAGACGTGGAAGGGGTGATGACGAAGGCTGTCAATGGGGGCGCTAAGGTGTTGCAACCCATCCAGGAACAACAGGGTAAGGTGTTGCTGAAGTGGGGCAAGATTGCCGCCTGGGGTTCTTTGAGTCATACCTTGATAGAAAGGCAGCCTAGGCTTGTTGAGCGGCAAAATAGAGACTTTATTTCCAATTTTCCTCAGCTTGACTGGGATGGCGGGAAAGTCTTATTGGACGATGATTCCGAGCGGTTAGATGGCAGTAGCAACAACGGTGTCACGTTTGGCGGTATCGATCATGTAGTGCTGAATGTTGCTGCTGGGGATTTGGATCGGGCAGTTGCCTGGTATGAAAAGACGCTGGCATTTATACCCCAGCAGTCGTTTGCGATTCAAACCGAACGATCGGGGCTGGACAGTAAGGTGATGCTTCATCCGGATGGTTGGGTCAAGTTACCGATTAATCAACCCGCATCGGCTAATTCCCAAATTCAGGAATTTTTGGATGTGAATCGGGGGCCAGGAGTTCAGCATATTGCTTTACAAACGCCCAATATTGTGAGTGCGATCGCACTACTCCGTCAACGCGGTCTACCCTTCTTGCAAGTCCCCCGCACCTACTACACCCAACTGCTTCAGCGGCAAGGACTTCAGCTATCGGAGGCTGAAATTCAGAAAATCGCGGCTCAACAAATTTTGGTGGATTGGGAGGAAAACTCCCCAGAAGCGTTGCTACTACAAATCTTCACTCAACCGATTTTTGAACAACCCACTTTCTTCTTTGAGTTAATTGAGCGCCGCTTACAGGCACGGGGTTTTGGGGAAGGCAACTTTCGCGCTCTTTTTGAAGCGATTGAGCGAGAGCAGATGAAGCGGGGTAGCCTGTATTGAGGAAATTATCGGCAGGCTGGTAAAAATAGGGTAATCTGTGATTAATCTTAATAATACAGACTGCCCTACTTCTAAAAATGTTAAGAATTATTAGTGACTTCGACGGCCCAATTATGGACGTTTCGGAGCGATATTACCAAGTTTACCAGTTTTGTTTGGAACAGACGCGACGGCAAGATCAGTCAGTGCGTCAGATGTCTAAGGATGAGTTTTGGGTTTTGAAGCGATCGCGCGTCCCAGAACGACAAATCGGGATGCTTTCCGGTCTAGATGAAGATCAAGCCCAAGCATTTGCTGCACTGCGGCGTCAAACCGTGCATACGATGCCTTATCTAGTTTATGACGCCCTGGCACCCGGAGCCGTTGACGCCCTGGAAAAAGTACAGCAAGCAGGTGTCGATTTGGTTGTACTGACCATGCGTCGTCAACGGGAGTTAGATTACGCTTTCGGTCGCTACGACTTAGAGCGATTTTTCCCGAAAAATCGCTGCTACCACCTGGCTAACGACTACGTGAAGACTCGTGACATCGACGACAAACCGCTGCTGATGGAACGAGCGATCGCCGAACTGCCTTCCGCCTCTGATGTATGGATGATCGGGGATACCGAGGCTGATATGATGGCAGGAAAAAACCACGGCGTCAAGGTCATCGGGGTTTTGTGCGGGATACGCGATCGCGCTCAACTTGAGCAATACCAGCCAGACTCGATCGTAAACAATCTCGGTGAAGCCGTGGATTTCGTATTGAGTCAGCTGCTGCCTGAAGAATTAAACATAAAAAATGAAAAATTAAAAATTCTCTGATTAACTCTTAATTTTTCATGATTAATTCTTAGCTTTAGCGCAGAAAGCTACTAACCAGCCAGAGGATAATAAACGTCACCAGCGTGACGAATTTATCCGGTGTCAATCCGATATTAGAAATTGGCGTCATCAGCACATTATTGAGCAGCGTTCCCAATCCAATCCCAACGAACAACCCAAACAGCGTCAGCAGCAAAGCGCGACCAAATTTCCGCTCTTTACGATTGACCAAAAATAAAGTTAATCCAGCCCCTAACGCCATATTCAACGGCAGCATAGAATCATTGGTAGCTGGATAGACCGTGATGCCGCTCAATGCCAAGAACAAACCGCTAGGCCACGCCACCTCCTGTAAGCTGGGGGTATCAATCAGATTTTGCAACCAAGCTGGGGAGCGGTTGACCGGCGTCGGCGCAAAAGTGGGAGGAGGCGCGATCGCCCGCTCTGGGAACCGAATCCGTTCCGGAACCTTAATTTTTCCCTCTTGGCGCATCCTCAGACGTTCCATTAAAATCGCATCGTAGGCAGTCTCCATCGCTTCCAGAAGCTCCTTCTCGCCATGATGCTCTTGCACGAGGCGCGATCGCGCCTCCTGAATTTCCTCAAAAGTTGCGTCTTCTGACAGTCCAAGCTTTTCGTAGGGATTTTGCTCGCTCATCCAAAACCTCCCAGATATCTATTATTTTCAGCAGTCTTCATCGACTCAATCGTTTCTGGCAATCTAGCTCCATATCTACACTGCCAGTTCCTCAGGCTAGAAGAAAGTATCGTTAGCCAGCCGTTCTAACCTACGTGACCTAAAACTCCCTAATTTCCGTTGCTAAAAGAGTATCGCCGACCGCATGAGAGCGCGATTGGAATACTTCCATACTGATTGGAGAACGTGCTACGGCTCTTGAAGAATGGAATGGTCATAAATTACTACATTTGACAAAGTATCTATACATTTTCCGTGAAGTTTTGTCATACTGGTTCTTTGTTCTAAGCCGTTCAAGTCCCTGAAATCGCTGCCCAATCGCAGTTAACCCTGAGCCTTGAGTGCCTACATTCATCCTATCCTCCAAGTTAGTTTAGCTTGATCCTTGAACACAAGCGCTTCTCCCGAAAGACACCTTTATTCGTTTACCAGCTAACCGTCAGATGATTTATCCGGATTCGCTCGGCAAATTTAATTTTTTTAGACAAAAAAGACTTAAAACAAACCGCCAGACTGCCGCTCGTGGAAAATTGACGATTACGAGATATTTTCACTAACTGGGGAGAGCGACGATAATTGTCTAAAATGCTCATTACGCCATTAAGCTTGGGAACATTAATAAGGTGAGGAAGCGATTTTTCGCCGAACACAAGCGCTTGTTTCCCCGACTCGACCTGTTTGCTTAAAATATCTCTGTCCGTTAATCATAATCCAGTTCTTAGTGGAAAGTTATGGTCATGGCTTCCGCAACTCACAAGATTCTTGTCGTGGATGACGATCCTGCCATCCGGAATCTCATCTATCGCTTCTTAAGTCAGCAAAACTATCAAATGGAGTCTGCTGAAGACGGCAAGACCGCCCGCGCCGTGTTTGATCAATTCAACCCAAACCTGGTGATTCTGGACGTGAATTTGCCTGACGCGAATGGCTATCAACTCTGCAAAGAATTGCAAAGCCGTACCGACGTATTAGTGCTGCTGCTAACGAGTCGCGCCGACGAAAATGATAAAATCCACGGCTTCTCCCAAGGTGCGGATGACTACATTACCAAGCCTTTTAGCTTAGGGGAGTTGGGCGTCCGCGTGGGGGCACTTTTAAAGCGCCATCGACCCCTCAAAGTCGCCGAACAGCAACGCCTCATCTTTGACAAGCTGGTGATCGATCCAGTGCGTCGAGAGGTAAATCTAGGCGACCAACCAGTACCCCTAACCGCTTTAGAATTTAATTTGTTGCATTTCCTAGCGAGTCATCCCGGTCGCGTTTGGCGTCGAGCCGAGCTAATCAAAGAAGTTTGGGCTTCTGAGTACATAGGAGATCCACGTGTAGTTGACGTTCATATCGGGCAGATTCGCAAGAAGATAGAAATCGACTCTACTCAGCCTGAATTAATTCAAACGGTTCGGGGCGTCGGTTACAAGTTTGAAGTTCCTGGTAAACCCGAACTCAATGGCAAAGCGGAGCGCTGAAGCGATATGCTTCAAGAACATCAAAGCCACAAATCATAGTTTTTGCTAGGGAGAAAACGCTTGAGTTATTCTTTGATGCCACGCAAGTGCCCGGAGAATGCCAATAGGTTCGCTGTGCTACCCTCTCTAATCCTGCTGAGTCTGGTTGTGAGTCTTCTGCTGGGGGCTTGCACTGCCCCAGCTCTCTCCCCAAAGAAGTCTGAATCTACATCTACCAGGCTGACTGTTGCTGCTGCTGCTTCGTTGACCGAAGCTTTTACAGAGATTGCCACAGCCTTTCAAGCTCAGCTTCCTACCTTTACAGTTAACTTCAATTTTGCCGCTTCTGGTTTCTTGCAAAAGCAAATCGAACAGGGTGCCCCAATTGATGTATTTGCGAGTGCAGCAGCTCGACCGATGGATGCTTTAGAAACGCAGAATTTGTTGCTTCCCCAAACTCGCAAAACGTTTGCCCGTAATCAATTAGTCGTGGTGGCAACTACCGCTCAAACCCCTTGGCTGAAGAAACTATCTGACTTAAGGGATGGTCGTCTGAAACGCTTAGCAATTGGTAATCCAGCTACAGTGCCAGCGGGAGAGTACGCAAAAATAGTTCTGGAAAAAGAAAATCTTTATACCAAACTGGAAAAAGAAAAAAAGTTGGTTTTTGGTGACAATGTGCGTCAAGTTTTGACTTATGTGGAGCAGGGGAATGTTGACGCCGCCCTTGTCTACGCGACGGATGCGGCTATATCTAAAAAAGTGAAGGTGATAAGCAGAATTTCCCCTGAATCAACTCAACCTATCCGCTATTGGATAGCGGTTGTCAAGCAAAGTCAAAATTCCCAGCAGGCAAAAGAATTCATCAACTTCGTTACCAGTAACAGAGGGCAGCAGATATTGCAGAAGTATGGCTTTCTACCAGTCGCTGCCAATTAACGTCTACCCCCTTTCCATCCCTATAGCAATTCTCTATTGGATGCAGTAAGGTTTAACCCCACCCCTGCCCCTCCCCGTGAACGGAGAGGGGTTCAATATTCCCCACTCTGGGTGAAAATCGAGGGGTTGGGGGTGAGGTTCCTATATATTGCACTCAAGTGAGAACCGCTATAGTCGGAACGAGAATTGCCAGTTTTAGCTGTGTTGCGATGAGCTAGTTGCGTGATTCTCTGACTTCCCGTTTGCCACTTTCTCTGAGTCAGACTGGGGAAGTGTCTTGACAGCTTGTTCTATCTGCTCTGCTTCATGCTTGAACTCGGTTTCAAATTCTCTAGATGCTTCCTGGAAGCCGCGAATTGCCTTGCCCATACTGCGACCAATTTCTGGCAACTTTTTGGGACCGAAAATCAAAAGAGCCACAACCATAATTAGCGCCATTTCCGGCAGACCGATGCCAAAGATATTCATAGGATTTTTCGTGCAAACGTTAACTTTAGTATAGAACTGACAAAAAAACCCGGTCTAGCCGGGAAAGCATAAGTGTTTTTTAATCGTGGCGTTTTAAGTAAAGCTCAAGGGCTTCGCGCCAGATTGCAGTCGATTAACGGCCTAGGCTTTTCCAATCGACATCAACACCCTCAACGAGGAGTGAGGAGTTGTAAAGTTGCAGAATAATCAGTAAAAAGACCAAAAATAGCACCATAAAGACGCCCATCAATGGCGTAGTGCCCCAACCCGGAGATACTTTCCCATATTCAGAGTTCAGGGGTTTGAGGACATCTCCTAACCAAGTCCGTTGTGCCATAGCTTTCCTAGGATCACTCTCGACAGAAGTTTTTAACGTTTTGTAATATTGTATAGGAACTGCTCTCATAAATTATCTCACCTATGGAACCCGCAACAGTTCTTAGCATTTGTATCGCTGCCTTTCTCGTCGCCATCACTGGCTTCACCATCTACACTGCTTTCGGACCTCCTTCCAAGGAATTGAACGATCCGTTTGAAGATCACGAAGACTAAAGCTTTCCGGGCGAGAGTCGCTCTCGCGGGGTAGGCGCGGCTACGGCTACACAAGACATCTCCGGCTTGGTATCTTCCTATCAATGTGGAGCCTATCTGGGGGAAAGGCTGGAGTCAAATGCAGGGGCAAGTTTGTCCTAAAATCTGGGCGCTGATATGCGCCAAACCTGGAGTAGTTTTCATCCAGGTTTGGCTGTAGCATCCAGTGCGATTTGAGCCTTCTCGGTGGCGAAATCCCGGCTGTAGGATGCGATCGCTATCTAGACTCTGGTTTACCTCTAGGGGAAAATCCGCAAAATTGTAGCTTTGACTACATTCATCCTCAAAATTTATTGATATCTATACATTTAAGCTTTCAAAGTTCATCCCAACAAACTATTGCTAGCTATCGGGTAAAAACAAATTAATAGCTTCTAGGGTTCCGGTTTAAGTCTCAAGATTTAAACGACTGGTCCGAGAGAAGCGAACCAGTCATGGAGTGTTTTTATAAATTGAAACACGGACTGGTTACACGGCGGGAGAAAAGCCCGGGAGGTACATAGCAGAGGCTTATCTGTTATGGCTTACCCGGGCTATAGTTTTTGCAAGTCTTTTTTTGGACTTGGGATAAAAAATAGAGCTTTTAGATTGACGAACATCCCATTTTTTCAAACATGACTGAAATTAATTCTCAAAACTCGAATTCGGATTTGCAACCGCCGTCTACTGAAGCGAGTCGCGCCCTTGAAAAAGAAACCCATCTGCCAATGACAGGCTGGCAACAGGAGGTGGCAAAAGGGTTAGAGTTTGGATTAGAGGCAGCAGAAAGTATACGCGATCGCTCTATTTCCACTTTCTCTCGCGGCGAACTTCCCCACTACGCAGGCATTAACACCTTCCTGAAAGCACCTTATATAGAAGATGTGCGAAAAGTGGGTGAATACGATGTTGCAATTGTAGGCGTACCGCACGATTCTGGCACCACCTACCGACCTGGAACCCGTTTTGGTCCCCAAGGAATTCGGCGGATTTCTGCTTTGTATACCCCCTATAACTTTGAACTAGGCGTTGATTTGCGAGAGCAAATTACCCTGTGTGATGTTGGAGATATTTTCACAATTCCGGGAAATAACGAAAAGTCATTTGACCAAATTTCTAAAGGAATTGCTCACATCTTTAGTTCCGGTGCTTTTCCAATAATTTTGGGAGGCGATCATTCAATTGGTTATCCAACAGTGCGGGGAGTTTGCCGCCATTTAGGCGATAAAAAACTGGGGATTATTCACTTCGATCGCCACGTCGATACCCAGGAAACAGACCTCGATGAGCGCATGCACACCTGCCCTTGGTTCCATGCCACAAACATCAAAAATGCCAATCCAAAAAACCTTGTGCAATTAGGGATAGGTGGCTGGCAAGTGCCGCGTCAGGGTGTAAAAGTCTGTCGAGAACGAGCCACAAATATTCTGACAGTTACAGACATCACAGAAATGGGTTTGGATGCAGCGGTAAACTTCGCTCTAGAAAGGGCTTTAGACGGAACAGACTGCGTTTATATCAGCTTTGATATTGACTGCATTGATGCCGGTTTTGTCCCTGGAACTGGTTGGCCTGAACCGGGCGGATTATTGCCCCGCGAGGCTCTTTATATGCTGGGCAAAATTGTTCAGAAAGCACCCGTTTGCGGACTTGAGGTGGTGGAAGTGTCGCCCCCTTATGACATCAGTGACATGACATCTTTGATGGCGACGCGAGTGATTTGCGACACGATGGCGCATCTGGTGCTGTCAGGACAGTTACCGCGAAAAGAAAAAGCCGCATACATTCACCCCTACGCCCAACCAGAATTAGTTGCAGAGTGGAGTTGAGCCTTGCACGAAACTGACATGACAAAGGCGCTCATTTTAACAGTAAAAGATTGGTGGGAATCTCAGAGCGATCGCCCCCATATTTCCCAGATTCACTTAATTGTTGGTAAGTTCACTTGTGTGGAACCTGTCAGTCTACAATTTGCTTTTGAGGTACAGACTTACAACACCTTTTTGGAAGGGGTAGAACTGGTTATTCAGGAAACACCGCTGATTGCCTTTTGTCATCGCTGCAAACAAGAATATGCACCACAAGTTGGGTTGCAATACGGCTGCCCTGAGTGTCACTCACCGATGGAGGATATTCGCTCAGGTAGAGAACTGAAAATTGACCGGATTGAGTATAGTTTTGACGAGGTAAATAAAAACGCTTATGCATCAAACATTTGACGCTGCATTAGGAATTAACTTGCTCCATGCTAATCAGAAAGGAGCCGATCGTAACCGAGCGCATTTCGATGAGTGGGGGATTACTTGTTTCAATATTATGAGTAGCCCTGGGGCGGGTAAAACGGCACTGTTAGAGCGATCGCTTGCTGTTTTGACAGATGAGTTGAAAATCGCCGTAATTGAGGGGGATATGACGACGGAGTTGGATGCCGACCGTTTGCGTCAATATGGAGTCCCTGTCATTGCAATTAATACGGGGCGTTCCTGCCACTTGGATTCCAAGATGGTAGCTGGAGGAATTCATCAACTAGAACACCAGTATAATCCTTCTGATTTTGATTTAGTGCTGGTTGAAAATGTCGGTAATTTAGTTTGTCCTGCTGAGTTTGAAGTGGGAGAACACGTTAAAGTTGCTTTGTTGAGCGTGACTGAAGGAGAAGATAAGCCGCTCAAGTATCCGGTAATGTTTCAAGAAGCAGATTGTTTGTTAATTACCAAGATTGATTTGGCTCCTTATCTCGATATTGATATTAATCGTATTGCCGCCAACGTTCGTCAGATGAACCCTCATGTCACAATTATTGCGGTTTCTGCCAAGACGGGTGAGGGATTAGAAAACTGGTTTGATTGGGTAAAATCGCAAGTTTTAAATCAACACCCATCTGCTACGGCAACCGAAATGCTACCCGCCTAATGAGCCTGCTAGTAAAAAGTGAGACTCAATGAAGACCCGCCAGTTACTTTCTCTATTCTCGGTCTTTTTGCTCAGCCTCGTCATTACCGTTAGTTGTGCTAACCCTCAGCAAACCACTACATCCTCAAAAACTGAAACAATTCAAATGGGTTTCAGTGTCTGGCCTGGGTGGTTGCCCTGGCAGGTGGCTCAAGAAGAAAAACTGTTTGAGGCGAACAAAGTTAATGTGAATTTGAAGTGGTTCGATGGCTATTTAGATTCCATTAACGCCCTCAATGCTGGTCAGCTAAGTGCTAATACCCAAACCTTGAATGACACGATTAGCTCAGTGGCTGCTGGTTCCGATCAAGTGATTATATTAGTCAATGACAATTCAACCGGGAACGACAAAATTATTGTTCGGGAAGGTATCAATAGTATTGCCGACCTCAAAGGGAAAAAAATTGCTGCTGAAGAAGGAACCGTCGATCATTTCTTGCTACTTTTAGGACTGAAAAAAGCGGGTTTAACCCAAGCTGATATTACTTTTCAACCCTTAGAAACAGGCGCAGCCGCAGCTGCTTTTGTTGCGGGTCAAGTGGATGCAGTTGGAGTTTTTGCACCGTTCACGAGCAAGGCGCTAGAACGGGCTGGAAGTAAAGAATTATTCAGTTCTAAAGACTTTCCAGGAGCAATTCCCGATCATTTAACTGTTAGTCGAAAACTGATTAACGAACGTCCTCAAGACGTGCAAGCTTTGGTCAATACTTGGTTCGACACGTTGGCGTTTATCCGCAGCAATCCTGACAAAGCTTACGCCACGATGGCAAAACGCGCTGGTGTCGCGGTTGACGAATACAAGAAATACGAAGCCGGGACTAAAATCTTTAGCATTGAAAACAACTTGAAAGCATTTAGTCCCGGTAATGACATGGCATCTTTGGGTTACGCCGCTCAAGAAATTAGCAAATTTCTAATCAAGGCTAAGTTAACTAAACAAACTCCGAATCTCAGCCAAATATTTGACGATCAGTTTATCAAAGCCTACGCGGCAAAGCAAAAATCATGAACCGCTACGCTGAAGATTTGCCGGAAACTAATTCCGCTCGTCCTCGCAAAATGTTATCGCCTAGCGTCTTCTGGCGCATTGGTGAGGAGATTCCTAAAAATTTGGCATGGACTTTAATGGTTCTGTCAATTTGCATCCCGGTTGCTCTTTGGTGGATAGTATCCAACTCTGGGATAGTCGCGCCTTTATTTTTGCCGACTCCAGCTCAAGTTTGGGGCGCTTTTCAGAGGCTTTTAGCAACTGGCGATTTGCAAAAAGATATTGCCTATAGCTTGTTTCGCGTTCTGAGTGGCTTTTTTCTGGCGGCGCTGATTTCAATTCCTTTAGGGACATTGATGGGAACTTTTCCCAGCATTCGAGCGTTGATGGAACCGATAATTGGCATTGTGCGTTATATGCCAGCACCGGCTTTTATTCCCTTACTAATTTTGTATTTTGGTCTGGGAGAAGAACCCAAGATTCTGCTAATTTTTATCGGAACGCTATTTTTTAATACGCTCATGGTGATGGATGCGGTGAAGTTTGTACCGAAAGAGTTATTGGAAACTTCCTACACCTTGGGCGGTCAGCGAAAGCAAGTTTTATTGCAAGTAATTTTTCCCTTTATTCTGCCGAGTATCATTGATGCGGGTCGCGTCAATATGGCAGCTTCTTGGAACTTAGTCATCGTTTCCGAGTTAGTGGCAGCGACAGAAGGCTTGGGTCGCCGCATTAGCGTTGCCCAAAGATTTCTCAAAACCGATGAAATTTTTGCGGGGCTGATTGTGATTGGCTTGATTGGTCTGACTATCGATCTTTTGTTTCGATTGTTACTGCGCGTGTCTTGTAAGTGGGCTAATGATTAAGAAAATAGATGGTCAATAGTCATTGGTTTTGAATGATTAGTTCGGTGTTACTGACCAATGACGATTACATCGGGCAATTCAATCTAAAACTTAAAATTGTCACTGATTATGCATTTGCAAGTTTCTCAACTCCATAAACAATTCAAAACCAGACGCGGTTCGCTCGTTGCTCTCAAAGATATCAATTTGCATATTGAAGAGGGAGAATGTATCTGTGCGGTGGGTGCTTCGGGTTCTGGCAAGTCAACGTTGCTGCGCTTGATTGCTGGATTGGATACTCCCACGGCGGGGGAAGTTTTGGTCGATGGGGTGCGGGTGATGGGACCGGGATCTGACCGTGGTATGGTGTTCCAGAGCTATACGCTGTATCCGTGGATGAGTGTTGCAGATAACGTGGGATTTGGCTTAAAGCTGCAAGGTGTCTCCTCGGTAGAACGACGGCGACGGGTGGCTTATTATCTAGATGTGGTGGGATTGTCTGGGTTTGCAAAAGCACTTCCGAAGGAACTCTCAGGTGGGATGAAGCAACGGGTAGCGATCGCCCGCGCTTTAGCCTCGCAACCTAAAATTTTACTGATGGATGAACCGTTTGGGGCGTTGGATGTCCAGACGAAAGAAGCGATGCAGCAATTTTTACTGCAAGTCTGGCAACGCACGCGGACAACAATATTTATGATTACTCATGATGTTGAGGAAGCAGTTTTTCTATCTCAACGCATCTATGTGCTGAGTTCGCGTCCAGGTACGGTTAAAGAAGAATTAAGTATAAAACTGCCAAGCGATCGCACTTATGACATTAAGTGCAATCCTCTGTTTCAGGATTATAAGGATCGGGTAATGGGACTCCTCCGCGCCGAGGAAGATAAAACTTTACTAAAAAGTAGCTTTCAAGAGTTACCGATGGTGGTTTAAGCAACAAGATTGTTTCATTCTTGTTCCGCAACCTCTCCCCAACCCTCCCCGTGAACAGCGCTACCGTGTTGTACATACAAGTCGGCAGACCTCTCCCCAAACCCCTCTCCGATACGGAGAGGGGCTTTGAAAATGGCTTCCCTTCCCTTGTAGGGAAGGGACTGGGGGTTAGGTCTGGGAATATCTCCAAACCTTCTGTAGTGTAGAACTCGCGCATTTATCCCTTGAAGTTAAGAAATAGAAAAATTTAAGAGTCCTGGGCAGAAAAAGTAGTATTCCTCAAGATTGCCCCCTTGCACTCTCCCTATGAATCGACCCCTCCGTACCTTGGGCGTACCGCCGAATGCTTGGGCAGTTGATGCAGAAATTGCCGATATCACGCGCCCTCCTTTAAAACCGCAACTTGTCACCCTAGCCACAGAAACCAAGACGTTACGCCTGGATTTGGCAAAAGCGGCGATTTTGGTGATTGATATGCAGAATGATTTCTGTCATCCAGATGGCTGGCTAGCCCACATTGGCGTAGACGTGACACCCGCCCGAACTCCCATCAATCCTCTCAAAACGCTGCTGCCAGAATTGCGAACGGTAAACGTTCCGGTTATTTGGGTTAACTGGGGGAACCGTCCCGACTTACTGAATATCAGCGCCAGTATACGCCATGTTTATAATCCCACCGGCGATGGCGTGGGTTTAGGAGATCCGCTGCCAGCTAATGGTGCGCCAGTGCTGATGGTGGGCAGTTGGGCGGCGGCGGTGGTGGATGAATTGGAACAAAAACCGGAAGATATCCGCGTCGATAAGTACCGGATGAGCGGTTTTTGGGATACACCTCTCGACAGCATCTTGCGGAACCTGGGCAAAACGACTTTGTTCTTTGCCGGAGTCAATGCAGATCAGTGCGTGATGGCAACTCTGCAAGATGCTAACTTTCTCGGCTATGACTGTATTTTGGTGAAGGATGGTACTGCTACCACATCCCCAGAGTATTGCTGGCAAGCCACTCTTTATAACGTAAAACAGTGTTTTGGTTTCGTGGCAGATTCTCAAGCTATCGTAGAAACAATTAAGTTGGCTAATCGCTAATGCTAATCGCCAATGGTAACGAACAATTAGTCATTAGCCAAACCGATCTCTTTTAGAGGAGAAATGCCCGATGGACTCGTCTCGTTGCATGATTCCGGTCGTCAAGTCTCCTAGAGACTATCAAGCCTTTCGCATCAGTCCTGAGGATAGCAATCGGTTAGCGATTGTCTTCGATCCGGCAAGCGCTAACGTTTCATTAACTTTTTGTGTAGAAATTTTTGATGTTGGTGGGAAAACTCCTCCCAATCGTCACCAGATGGCTGTGGAGATGTTTTTTGTCCTCAAGGGGCAAGGACTGGCGACTTGCGACGGCAAAACCGTCCCCATGCGCCCTGGAGACAGCTTATTAGTACCGCCGACGGGGATTCATAAAATTGAAAATACAGGTGGCGATCGCTTGTATACGCTGTGCTTTATGGTTCCCAACGAGGATTTTGTGGAACTAATTCGCAGCGGCGTCCCCGTCGAGTTGGATGAGGAGGATTTAAGAGTTCTGAATCGTTCAGATGCGCTTGTCGCCTGCTAAAGGTTCGAGAGAAAGAAACGGTTTCTATGCTTAGTTATTAGTCAGGAGTCATGAGTCAGTAGTTATTAGCCAATTGCAATTGACCAATAACCACTGACCACTGACGATATATAAATTCTGGTTGCTTAGTAAGCGGGATTAATTATTTGTAGTAGTGGTTAGCGATAGCGTAACCCATGCAGATGTTGGGTTTCCTGCGTCAACCATTCCCTACCAAAATCTGACGATATATAAATTTTGGTTGCTTAGTAAGTGGGATTAATTCAGGGCTTAAGCAAAGCTTATACATATAGCGTTTTGTAGGGGCAATCCCCCTGTGGTTGCCCACACTATGTGGTGCTATTTGCGTAAGTCCTGAATTATTTTTAGCATGGGTTAGCGATAGCGTAACCCATGCAGATGTTGGGTTTCCTGCGTCAACCATTCCCTACGAAAATCTTCAATTTAATCTTATCCGTTACCGTTGCAAATCGTTTTAAAAAATCCGGCTTGCTTATATATAAATTAATAAAAATAAGTTTAAAAAATATAGAAATATACTTATTTTTAGTAAAGTTTAAACTTCTCTAAAAAGAGTTTTTAGGCAAGTTTAAATTTTAAAGTTGTTATAGTTTTGCCATGCTTGCCAAAAAACATAAATTGATAAAATACCTAACAGGCTGCGAAAGGCTAAGCTGACGATTTTATCGGGTAATTTGGGTAGAAACCGCGTACTTATTTGCGCTCCCAAAAAGCCACCACAACCCAAAAGAAGTCCTTCAAATAACAAAACATTGCCTCTGAAAGCGTGTCCTATACTAGCTGATATTGCTGTAATAACGATGACACCTAAACTGGTTTGAATGGCGACTTTGATGGTTTCTCCTAAAAGTAAAATTTGCAGCGGCACCATAATTACACCGCCACCTACACCAAATAAACCTGCTAGTATCCCAGCGGCACTGCCAGTCGCAATTCTGGCAAAATTTGGATTGAAGAAGATATTTGAATTTTTAGGGATGCTAGATTCGTGGCTGCCTTGAGTTTTTAGTTGTTCTTCTTCCTGCTTCTTCTTGGCTGTTAGCTGCTTGCGTAGTTCAACTAAGTAAACATTTAAAAGTAGTAAGCAGCCGAAAGCTGCTAGTAGTAAATAGGGACGAATTTGGGTGGCTAAATAAGCACCAATTTGTGCAGTGACTACAGCCGGAAATCCAATGGCAATCACTCTTTGGAAGCTGAATAACCCCATCCGCCAGTTTTGGACGCTGCCAGAAATTGCCGTGATTAAAATTGCTAGGCTACTGGTGCCAACGGCTTGCACGGGTGTGTATTTCAAAGCGACTAATAACGGGACAAGAACCGTACCGCCGCCAATGCCTAAAAATCCCGCGAGAATTCCGGCAAAGAGTCCAGCGATCGCAAAAATCAATAAACTGGTGGTTGTCATAGCTGAAGCGCTTTTAGAAAAGTTGATTGAGGTAGTAAAAACGCCTGACGACTCGCATTCGCGGCTATACAAACAAAGCCTGACGAGAGCAGGCTAATAGGGATTGTATCGCTATAGGCTGAAGCTTGTAGCGGATATCTGCTCAATAATAATATGGCGATTATTCCAGCGTTTAATCTTATCGGCAATCCCAATAACTTCAGCAATAATTAACCGCATTGATGCAGATAAATTGCATTGACTCACACTACGAGGACAATTCATCTGTCCACAAGAGTACGCTAAAAGTGTTACTTTCAATACAACTGTAGGGGCGATAATTTGTTTAGAACTTCGTCTTCTTGACCTGCTGCCCAACTCGCAAAATGCTTGGCTAAAGATGGTACAAATACCAAGGGATTTGAGAATCCGGAGAAGAGATAAGCGCCGTCCACGTTATTGAGTGCGCCAACTAAGGGAAGGCGATCGCTACTAAACGCAACCAAGCAGTGATGCCACTTTCCGGGTAGATTCTCTAGTGCCGGTAAGATTTTACCCACCGCAGCACGGAGATTCGCTTCACTTTCCACCGCATCAATTTTAGCGTTGGGGTTTGCGATCGCTCGGCTAATTTGACCGATGCGTAAACTGCCGTCTTTGAACTGAATCGCACCGGCATCTAGAATAGGTGCAACAGGTTCATAATCGGGTTCATCCCATAAGCGATCGCGCTCAGGTATACTTGCTTCTGCTTCTAGTTGAAAGCGTTTTATTTCTGCTGGCATCACCGTTGTCTGCAACTGCACATCAACGGGTGGCATTTCGATGAGTTCGGTATGGGTGAAATACAAGCGGATGGGAATCCCCGCAGCTTTGAGTAGCATCCGACTCATGGCACCGGCACAAATAACGGTTTTGGCAGCGTGGTAGGTTGCAGTTGCGGTTTTGACTCCCTGAATCTTTGCGCCTTTGCCGAGTAGTTCCACCACCCGATCGATTTGCACCTCACCCCCAGCGCGGCGAAAAGCTTGAGTGTAGCCTTGAGTTATTTTTTCTGGTTCAATGTGACCGTGACGGACAGTTAAAGCAGCTGCGATCGCATCTGGATTTAGTAGCGGTTCCATCTCGCAAGCTTCTGCAACGCCCAGTAACCGAGGCGGAATTGCAAAATCAGCGTAGTTGGCAACAACTTTCTCCGGATCATCATCAGTACCAATCGTCAAAATTAAATCCAATTCGCGGAACTGGGTATCGGTGTCTAATTCCTCAGATAAGATGCGGTGACGCTCAATTCCCTCAGCACATAACTGTCGCGTCAACTCAGTCGTCCCTGACCAGTAGGCAATTCCACCATAACTATAGCGGGTGGCACCTTGCAGTGAGGCGTGTTGCTCTAATAAAAGAACCGAGAAGCCTTTGATTGCCAGTTCGTAAGCCAGCGCCGCGCCTGTAATGCCGCCGCCGACAACAATCCAGTCGTAAGTTTTCATCATTGCCATTGGTCATTCCTGCGTCTAATGACTATTTTCCTTCCCCGCGCACACACGCTCTGTAAAGCTCTGTAACCCTAACGAGCCTTGGTTTTTGCCTGATTTCTGGAAATGCTTTTCGTCGATTTGAAGAACCACCAAAGCAGGCAATTGAAGGGTGCTAAGTGCAGATGCCGACAACTCGTCTTCAGTTCAAAGGAAGGTTAACACATGGCATTCGGTTTCCGTAAATTTAATTGCAAATATGCCTCGACGCTGGCGCTACTAAGTGCAGGCGCATTTTTATTGTTGAACTCCCAAGCATGGGCGACAGCACCCACTAAAAACGCCTCCGGTGTTAATCTTTCTAAGAGTAACGTAGGCGATACTACCCTACAAATTGCAGCCGAACCACGAACCGGCGTGAATCGGCGCGTACAGTTTGCACGGGGGAGAAGCTCTACTACGATTAAGGGAGCGGTGCCGCTGGGCAAAAAAGACACCTATATTTTTAGGGCACGGAAAGGTCAAACCATCATTACAGAAGTAGTGTGGGAAGGAGATCGGGTTGGTGGCGATAACGACGACCAAGGATTGTCCGGTTTCTCCTTCGTGTGGCCTAACGGAGAAGTGTTCCAAGACCCACAAGATGGTTATTTCGAGGCAACATCAACAGGCGATTACCGGGTTGTGGTTGCACAGCCTTACAAGCTGACCAGTTCCAGATACACATTTAAGTTAACGATTCGCTAAGGATTGCTACAAGTAGGGGCATGGCAATGCCATGCCCCAAGCGGTTGTACAGCTACTCAGCACCAGGTCAGCAGCTAGTCTAAGTTTGAAGACATCTGTCGTAGATAATAAGCAAATTTCTATAGAGTTGCAAATGCAAAGTCCCTGTTGCTGGAATAAGCGCTTATTTGCCTGGTTGCTATACAAAGGCAACGCTGGCTATGAAAAACTGGTAAGCGATCGCAAGCGCAATCTATTTTCTGACTTGCACGGCGATGTGTTGGAAATTGGCCCTGGAACGGGTGCGAACTTCCCTTATTATCCCAAAGACATTCACTGGATTGGCATCGAACCGAACCCGTATATGCATCCTTATCTCCGAAAAGAAGCAGAACGGAATGGCTTAAACAATCTCGATATTCGCAGTATTAGCGCCCAACGACTGGAAGCTGAAGATAACAGTATAGATGCGGTCGTTAGTACCCTTGTCTTGTGTTCGGTACCGGATTTAACAGCAACTTTCAATGAAATCTTGCGAGTCCTCAAACCCGGTGGACGCTTCTTGTTTATCGAACACGTCGCCGCACCCCAAGACACTTTCTTGCGACGGGTACAGAAGGGAGTGCGTCCAGTGTGGAAATTTCTTGCCGATGGTTGCAACCCAGACCGAGAAACTTGGGTAGCATTAGAAAATGCTGGTTTTGACCGTCTCAATTACGAAAAGTTTGAGCTTGATCTCCCAATTGTTAGTCCTCAAATCGCAGGTGTGGCGACCAAGTAGCGGTATTGTTTGGGAAAGTAACTGAAGTTGTTGGAGTGCGCTCTTTGTGTAGCCTAAAGTCTGCCTTGAACTCAAGTTCAAGGCTCATAGCTCAAGTCCATTGAAATGGACTAAAATTCTTACTCAGTCTTCTCTTAGAAGACTTTATAGCGGTTCTCGGTTGGGTGCGGTACAGTTTTGACCTCGCTTCCATTCCTCTCTCCTAGAAGGAGAGAGGCTTTGAATTATTCACCCACAACCGCGTCGGGAAGGGGGTTAGGGGGTTAGGTTTCGTCTGCGTACCTCACCCGATTGAAAATGGCTATAGCTGTTAGCAAGGGGTTTAAACCTCAGGCGGGTAATGCGACTGGTGCAAGATGTGACAACCGACTTATCGCTAGCGAATTCGAGCTTAAAGTCGCCTTTAACAAGGCTGAAAGTTTATCCTAGATTGCGTCTACATATTAGCTTTGCCGATCTCGCAGCTAGTCTGTACTCCTTTCTTTACTTCCCAAACAGAGAGCAACTCATCCGAGACATTCAACTTGATTGGCAGGGAAATCGAGAAGGTTTAGAACCTCAATACAATAACGTCAAAAAACTTCTCCCTAAGCCTGGGTTTAAGAGTGGATGGGACAAGCCAATTGATGATTGTAGCGAGGTTCTAGTCACGCTTTCAGTCAGAACAGCGCTCGATCTGCTGCTACAGTCATTAAAGCTTCCTGCCGGATCGGAAGTTTTGATGAGTGCTGTCAATATCCGGGATATGGTTGAAGTGGTGAAACGGCACGGGTTAGTGCCGATACCTGTTGATATTTCTTTAGATACGCTTGCACCCGATCTCAAGTTACTGGAATCTTTGATTTCGGAAAAAAGTAAAGTTTTGATTGTGGCACATTTATTCGGCTCGATTATTAATCTCAAGCCTTATACCAAACTGTGCAAGAAATATCAAATTTTCCTAGTTGAGGACTGTGCCCAAGCTTTTGCTGGTGACAAATATCACGGTTCTAAGGATGCGGATGTAAGTTTATTTAGTTTTGGCCCGATCAAGTCCTGTACGGCTCTTGGAGGAGCGATCGCTGTCATTCGTGAGCGATCGCTAGCTCAACAAATGAGAGATATCGATCGACAATATCCCTGCAAGAGCGAATCTTGGTTTTTTAAACGCATTCTTAAATATTTTTGCTTAAAGCTTTTTTCTATTCCTTGGTTGTATTACCACCTACTTGTTTTTCTTAAATACTTAGGAAAGAATCTCGACTCGGTGATTAACTCAATGACACGGGGGTTTTCTCAAGGAGATATTCTTGCAAAAATTAGGTATCGTCCTCCAACTCAGATGCTAGTTCTTTTGAGGCGGAGATTAAGAAACTGCAATCCCCAATGGTTTGAAAGGCGGTCAAAAAATGCCCGAAAATTTCTTTCCCTTCTCAAACCCGAAATTACTTGTCCCGGAAGCAAAACTGAGTACAACTCGTTTTGGGTTGTTCCCATACTGGTTTCAAATCCCCCATCTGTGATGGCAAAACTTAGAGAATATGGTTTTGACGCCACTCAAGGAAATACCAGTTTGACCTTTATAGATAACGCTTCGTCAGGTGACAAACCAACGAAAGGATCTGTGAATGCACAACGCCTGATCCAGTATGTTCTTTACCTGCCAGTGTCTGAATCTTTACCGGAAAATGACTTGGTGTGTCTTGCACAATTAATTAATGAATTCCATGAAGCGTGCCCAATGACAGCCAAAATGCCCGACGACTAGGTGGGCTGAATACGCGACAATACTTCAAGGGATACCTCTCCCCCAACCCCTCTCCGGAATCGGAGAGGGGCGAAGAGTTCTACCCCCTTCCCGATTCCGGGTAGGGGGCTAGGTTTGCCTTATCCGAGAAGCGGGATGCTCCCCTCAAAGCAGGCTTTTTTATTATGAAATCAAAATTCTGTCAAGAAAATGCAAAAAGATGTTATATTAATTTACATAGGTTTACACGAGGTTACACATCCATGCGATACACCAATAAAGAAGGGAATACCCTAACCCTTGATGAGTGTATGACTGCCGACAGCTTCTTTATGGAGGCTGATGTGTATGTCGGCGAACCACTAGAGATGCATTTCAACGAAAAACAAGAGCTAAAAGCAGGCAAAAAACCGAAGAAAGCAGTAGCACTCAACGCAAGCGATCGCACATAAACCGATCCCTGCTAATGTACTTTTGCTGTTAGCTAGGCAACCGATTTATAGCTTTTCGGTTGCAGAAACTTCAAAAATTAAAGAATTCTGGAGGTGTTCCAGAGCGATTGTTAGAGCGATTGACACCCATAGCCAGATCGGGGGTTTGAAAAAGCTCAACACTGCTTGCTCAACACTGTTAAAACACCTTCCTAAACCGAATATCTCTTCTCTAGACATTAACCTCGGCGTATACAACCGAGGTTTTTTCTTTTGAGCTAACAGTCATCTAGCAGAGCTATTTAGTTCTAGACATAAACCGCCCAGAACTCAAGTTCCGGACTAATAGCTGGCATTCCGTTAAAACTGACATCTTGCACCATTCTCAACAAGCCGCCAATCCAGCCCGGAACTCAAGTTCCGGGCTAATAGCGAAAGTCCACTAAAGTGGACTGAAGTTCTTCCCCAGTCCACTTTAGTGGACTTTCGCTATTAGCCAGGGGTTTGAACCCCTGGCTGGCGGGTTAATGCGATAGGTGCAAGATGTGAGTTTTAACAGACTATAACCTTTTCTCAGTTGCATGGGTTAATGCTATCGCTAACCACTACTACAAATAATTAATCCCGCCTACTTAGTCATCACCCAAACGCGATCGCGCGAACGTCTCCACAAGCAAGTTAGAAGCGATCGCCATTAGCAATCGGCGCTGAAATGATACCCTGTGCCTCCAGTACCGCCGCCACCCGGAGAATTAGCGTCTCGTGATAAGGTGCGGCGATGATTTGCACTCCTAAAGGCATGGCATCGGGGCGATGAATCGGGACAGATAGAACGGGCAAACCAATAAAAGATAGCGGTTGCGTGAACAGTCCTAGGTGGGGACGGACTAGCACCTCTTCTCCAGCAATCGCCATTTTTTCTTGTCCAATCCGAGGGGCAACGCAGGGAGTCGTTGGGGCGAGAATGATATCAACCTCGCTGAAGATTTCCCGAACGCGATCGCGGTACCATTGCCGAAATCTCTGTGCCTGAATGTACCAGCTTGCCGGAATTAGGGCACCCGCTAGAAAGCGATCGCGGGTTGCCGGATCGAAATCACCAGGACGCGATCGCAAGGAAGCTAAATGCAGATTCGCCCCTTCACTCGCTGTAATCACATACGCCGCTGCCCTTGCCCGATGGGGTTCGGGGATGGTGACAGTTTCTTGCACGCCTAACGCCCGCGCTACATTAGCAACCGCTGCCAACGCTTCTGGTTCTGCACCTTGGGCAAAATAAACATCCGCGACAGCAATTCGCAAACCCTCAATGCTCCGTTTGAGGTGTGGCAAGCACAGTTCTGGAGGGCGATTCGTACAAACCGGATCTTTGGCATCTGCCCCTTGCAAGACATCAAAAACGGCAGCTAGGTCGCGCACAGAACGTGCAAAAGGTCCAATATGATCGAAGCTACTGGAAAACAATCCCGCGCCTGCTCTTGACAAACGCCCATAAGTCGGCTTAAAGCCGAAAATTCCGCAAAATGCGGCAGGAACACGGATTGAGCCATTCGTATCTGAACCCAGCGTCAGCGGCACTAACCCAGATGCCACAGCAGCCGCAGAACCTCCAGAGGAACCTCCGCTAACGCGAGTCAGATCGTGGGGGTTTGCTGATGTACCGTAGTGGCTGTTTTCGGTGACAAAGCCATAGGCGTACTCATCCATATTCAGCGCCCCGACTAGCACGGCACCCGCTTGTTTGAGTTTGGCGACGGCGGTGGCGTCTTGGGTAGCTGGAGGATTTTCGGCGTTAATTTTTGCACCTTCGAGGGTAGTTAAACCGGCGATATCGAAGAGATTTTTCACGGCAAAGGGCACGCCTGCTAAAACACCCGGATCGTTGCCTTGCGCGATCGCCCGATCGATTCTTTCGGCGTCTGCCATTGCCATCTCAGCAGTGACAGCAGTAAAACAGTTCAGCGTCTGATTCTGGTCGGCAATTCTTGCCAATGTAACTGCAACGACAGCTTTTGCTGAAACTTCAAAATTCCGCACGGCACAGGCAATTTGAGTGGCATCAGGATAGGCTTGGCTCATGGCTGAAACACAGGTGCGGCTTCGATTTCATCCGGCAGAGGAAACTCATTGACGAGTTGAGCGATCGCGGCAATTCTGCTCAGATTTTCCACCACACCTGGATGGTGTTCTGGAGCGAGTGGCAAGTCAATCAATTTTGCCATTAAATTGACATATTCTTCAGCGATTTCGTCAGCGGTCATTGAGATAATGGAAGAATGGTGCATATCACTTTGGCAGATTGCAGATTAGTCCGATGACGGACTACCCTCCCTTGAAGGCTAAAGCCTTACGGCATGAACGTGCCTAAGTTTGTTTAGACGGGAATTCTATTCGCCAGGTATTTTTTCTGTTTTCATGTCATTTTTCTCAACTGATTTATTTAGTATTTTATTAACTAATTTCGAGAGCGATCGCGCTGAATGAACGAGATTAGCGTGAACTTGGACACCAGAACGCAAAGATACTGGGAAAAAGTGGCGAGTCGCATTCTTCGAGGGCGATCGCGGCTAATCATTGCTGATGCAAATAGCTCAACAAATAATCCGTAGGGTGAATGCAAAAAATTTTTCATCTACCTTAGGGTAAAAAAAGCCTTGGTGAAGGTGCGCTCTGGATTCCAATCTTGAAAGGTTCATGCTGAAAGTAACACGCTCCCAACTACTAGGCTATGGCGTGGCTGTCTTGACCGTGGTGGTAGCACTGCTGCTGACACTCCTGTTACAGCCACTGATGGGACCACTCGTTTTCCCCTTCTTTTATGCAGCAGTGGCGATTAGTGCCTGGTATGGTGGCATGGTTCCGGGGCTGCTAGCTGCCATTTTATCGACTTTAGTTACCAATTTCTTCTTCTTAGAACCGCTCTATTCTTTAGGCGTCACCAGCACGAGCCTCGTGGTGCGATTGGGTGTATTCCTTCTGGTGACGTTCCTGATCAGCTCGCTGAACTCGGAACTACATACTGCCAAACAGCGGCTAGAGATGAGTCTGCTGAAGCTACAGGCAAGTGAGAAGCGCTATCGTCGCCTCATCGATACTGCCAACGAAGGCATCTGGACAATCGATAGCCAAGGACGGACAGACTATGTCAACCAGCGGATGGCGCAAATGCTGGGATACAGCGTCGAGGAAATGCTTGAGCGCTCCATTTTCGAGTTTGTGGATGAAGCGTCGCGCCGGGAAGCACTGCAAAAAATGCAGCAACCCAACCCAGACGTCACCGCTCAAGATGACTGGCAATTCCGCCGCAAAGATGGCTCGGCTCTCTGGACGATTGTTTCCACCAATCCAATTCTCATCGACACGGGAGAGTTCGTCGGCACCCTTGCCATGATTACCGATGTGAGCGATCGCAAGCAAGCAGAGTCGGTGCTACAGGAGTCTACCCGTCGCGTTACTAACATCCTGGAGAGCATGACTGATGCGTTTGTCGCCTTGGATCGCCAGTGGCTGATCGCCTATGTAAACCAAGAGGCGGCGAGGCTCAACAGCCAAAAGCCAGAGGAAATCGTTGGCAAAACTCACTGGGAGCAATGGCCTTGGTCAGTAGGGACAAAAATTGAGAGAGAATATCGACGGGCGATCGCCGAGCAGGTGGCTGTCCATTTCGAGGAGTTCTACGAGCCGTTAAGCATCTGGTTTGAGATCCATGCTTATCCTTCCGAAGACGGTCTGGGCATTTATTTCCGGGACATCACCGAGCGCAAGCAAGCGCAGGAGGCGCTGCAAAAAAGAGAAAATGAACTCCGCCTGATTACAAATGCCTTGCCAGTCCTGATTGCCTACATCGATTCAGAACAGCGCTATCGCTTTCATAACAAAGCCTATGAAGAATGGTTCGGGCATTCCGCCGCACAAGTATATGGAAAGCACGTCTGGGAGGTTCTGGGCGAAGCAGCTTATGCAGCGACTCGTCCGTATATCGAAGCAGTCTTGTCAGGAAAACAAGTTACTTACGAAACCAAACTACCGTATAAAGATGGCGGCACCCGCTACATCAGTGCTAGTTACATTCCCCAGTTTGACAGCTCTGGGGAAGTCGAAGGATTTGTCGGCTTAGTTAGCGATATTAGCTCTAGCAAAGCGGCTGAGGAGGCGCTGCGTCGCTCGGAAGATCGCTTCCGACGGCTGTTCGACTCCAACCTGAGCAGCGTTGCCTTCTGGAACGTGGATGGCTTCATCACCGACGCCAACGACGCCTATCTTCGCCTGGTTGGTTATACTCGCGAAGAATTTACCGAATTGGGAAAAATCAGTTGGAGACACTTGACGCCCCCAGAGTACAAGCACCTAGACGATCGAGCGATCGCAGAGGTTCTAGCAACTGGAGTTTCCAATATCTATGAGAAAGAGTACGTCCAACGGGATGGCAAGCGAGTGCCGATCGTTCTGGGGATTGCCTTGCTCAACGACTCCCAGCAAGACGGCGTCGCCTTCGTACTGGATATTAGCGATCGCAAACAAGTGGAGGCAGAACGCGCCTTGCTGTTGTCCCTGGAGCAAATTGCCCGTGCAGAAGCAGAAGCCGCCAGAGAGGAAATCTCTCTGATTCTCGAAAGTGTCACCGACGGCTTTCTCGCCTTCGACCACGAGTGGCGTTTCACCTACCTCAACCACGAGGGAGCCAAAACTTTGGGTCGTTCTCCTGAAGAACTTCTGGACAAGAACTTGTGGGAAGAGTTTCCGGAGCTAGAAGGCACCAACTTCGGTCAGCTTTACCGGCGGACAGTTGCCGAGCAAGTACCGATGGAACTAGAAGACTATTATCCACCCTTCGACGCTTGGTTTGTCGTCCGCGCCTATCCGACGGAAATGGGGGGGTTGGCGCTATACTTCCGCAACATTAGCGATCGCAAATCTGCTGAAGCCGCATTACGCGAAAGTGAGGAACGCTTTCGCCAAATGGCAGATACGGCTCCCGTCTTGATTTGGATGTCTGGTCTTGACAAGCTCTGTTACTACTTCAATAAACCCTGGCTAAACTTTACCGGACGGACAACGGAACAAGAGATGGGCAATGGTTGGGCACAAGGAGTCCATCCCGACGATTTCCAGTTTTGTTTAGATACTTATGTAAATGCGTTTGATGCTCGTCAAGATTTCAAAATGGAATATCGCCTCAGACGCTTTGATGGGGAGTACCGATGGCTTCTAGATATGGGGATTCCCCGATTTACACCAGATGACAGTTTTCTGGGTTATATCGGCTCGTGTATCGATATTAGCGATCGCAAAGAAGCTGAAGCATCAATTCGACAACTCAACCAAAACTTGGAACAACGGGTCAAAGAACGCACTACCCAACTAGAAGCCGCCAATAAAGAACTTGAATCTTTCTCCTACTCTGTCTCCCACGATCTGCGGGCACCACTTCGCCATATTAGCGGTTTCGTTGACTTGCTCCAGAAACGACTTGGGTCAACAACCCTGGATGCAACCAGTCTGCGTTATCTCAAAACTATCACCCAGACCGCTAAACAAGCCGGAATGCTAGTCGATGAATTGCTAGCTTTCTCCCGCATGGGGCGCACTGAGATGCGCTATACATCGATTAATATGGATCGGCTGGTTCGAGAAGTCCAACGCAATCTGGAGCAGGAAATCAATGGACGCGCCATGAATTGGCAAATTGACAACTTACCTGAAGTACAGGGCGACCCTTCCATGTTACGGCTGGTACTCCAGAATCTGATGGCGAATGCTGTTAAGTACACGCAGACACGCACCCATGCCGAAATTGAAATTGGCAGCACTGACAATGAGTCTGAGGTTGTCTTTTTTGTCCGTGATAATGGCGTAGGATTCGATATGCAGTACGTACACAAACTTTTTGGCGTATTTCAACGCTTGCACAGCGAGCAACAGTTCGAGGGGACTGGCATTGGATTAGCGAACGTCCAGCGAATTATCCATCGTCATGGCGGTCGAACCTGGGCAGAGGGAGCGGTAGAGGGTGGAGCAACTTTCTACTTCTCATTGCCAAAGTTTGCAGAAAAACCATGAAAATTAAAAATCAAAAATTAAAAGTCAAAAGTTATCTAACATTTTTAATTTTTAATTTTTAATTGATATAGGGGGATGAATGAAGGAATTAAAACGAATTCTGCTAGTTGAAGACAGTCCGAACGATGTCGAATTAACACTAGCAGCGCTAGAGGAAAACCATCTAGCGAACGAAGTGGTAGTCGTGCGCGACGGGGAGGAAGCGCTAGATTATATTTATCGACGGGGGATTTTTAAGCTGCGGATTGAAGGAAATCCGGTTGTGGTACTGCTGGATCTGAAATTACCCAAAGTGGATGGGCTGGAAGTGCTAGCACAGTTGAAATCTGACCCTACTATGAAACTAATCCCAGTCGTCATGCTGACTTCTTCACGGGAGGAGCAGGATCTGATTAGAAGTTACGATTTAGGCGTGAATGCTTATGTTGTGAAGCCGGTTGATTTTCATGAATTTGTCAACGCTATTAAGGGAATCGGGCTTTTCTGGGCAGTGGTCAATCAGCCACCACCCGGTTCCTTTCCCCTTGTCTGTGCTGTCTAAGATAGAGGTAATTAAGCATTTCTAGTGGAGGTTATTAATGCGAAGAAAGGGAATTGGTAAGCGAAAAAAGAATTATATTGAATCTTGAATTAAAGAACTTTCTTTAACTCAGATTCAAAACTCTCATTCTCCATTCTCAGCTTTAAAGAGTTATAGCGGTTGGCAATTGGGTGAGGTACACCTGTAAGGGCAAACGCATTCTTGCAGATAAATCGGTTAACCCAAGCAAAATTGTAGGTTAGATAGAGCGATAGCGTTACCCAACAAACTTCACCAGTGTTGGGTAACGTGAACTCAGGCGGGAGCCTACACATCTCACTCACAACCTTAATTGCTGTACTTCATCCAAATGAGAAACGCTATACGTTGATTTCCACCGTTGTGCTGAATAATCATAAAAAGGTTTGAGTCTCGTGAAAGTCCTGCATATCCTCTTGCTCGAAGACAGTCTGCTAGATACAGAACTCATCTATGCGAATTTAACCGATGGCGGGATAGACTGCGAGTTGGTGCAAGTAGAGACGCGCACTGACTTTGTTACAGCACTAGAAACAGACTCTTTTGACTTGATTCTCTCAGACTATTCGCTGCCGTCGTTTGATGGCATCTCGGCTCTGAAAATCGCTGGCACCCTTTGTTCTGAGGTGCCATTTATTTTTGTCTCGGCGACGATTGGCGAGGAATTAGCGATTGAAACCCTGAAAAATGGAGCAACAGACTACGTGCTGAAGCAACGGCTAGAGCGACTGGTTCCATCAGTAAAACGGGCGTTGCGAGAAAGCCAGGAACGTAGCGATCGCATAGCTGCCGAACAAGACCTCCACAAAAGCCATGAGCGACTCAAGCTTCTCTCGGAAACGGCTAGCAAGTTACTGTTGAACGATCGACCGCAAGAACTGATCGACAATCTATTGGAAGAACTTTTTTCTCATCTAGGACTTGAGGTTTATTTCAACTACTTGGTCGATCGAGAAAGACAACTTCTGCATTTAAACTCCTGTGGTGGAGTTTCCGAGCAAGTTGCCAAAGAAAGGGAGTGGTTGGAGTTGGGTGAAACTGTGTGCGGACGTGTCGCTTTGGAGCATCACCACTTCGTCGGAGAGAACATTCAGCAATCCACAGACCCGAAGATAGAAATGGCGCGATCGCTGGGAATGACAGCCTATGCTTGTCACCCGTTACTTGCCCACGGTCAGATCATCGGAACGCTTTCTTTTGGTACCCGCAATCGCAACCGCTTCGAGGCGGATGAAATTGAATTGATGAAGGTTGTTTGCGATCAGGTAGCGATCGCTATCGAACGCGCCCAAATGCTAACCCGCCAACGGCAATATACCAGCCGTTTGCAAAGGCTCGCGGAGGCATCCGTTGCCATCAATTCAACCCTATCTCTCGAAGAGATGCTATGGCTAATTACAGAGCAGTCTCGCGACATTATCGGGGCACATCAGTCAGTCACTAGCATGACAGTAGACGACAACTGGGCACAGGCAATTAACACTGTCTCTCTGTCAGATAAGTACGCGCAGTGGCGAGATTACAGTGAAAAAACCGATGGTTCTGGTATCTATGCGGCTGTCTGTGGCATGAAACGCCCCATGCGGATGACCCAGGACGAGCTAGAAGCACATCCAGCTTGGCGAGGTTTTGGGAAGGAGGCAGAAAAGCACCCACCCATGCGGGGTTGGCTAGCTGTACCGCTGATCGGTCGCAATGGAAAAAACATTGGTCTGATCCAACTTTCCGACAAATACGAGGGTGAATTTACCGAAGAAGATGAAGCCATCCTGGTACAAATGGCTCAGATGGCATCGGCGGCGATTGACAATGCACAGCTTTACCAAGAATCTCAGCAAGCGAATCGCATGAAGGATGAGTTCCTGGCGATACTCTCTCACGAGTTGCGATCGCCCCTCAACCCAATACTCGGTTGGACGCAACTACTCCGCACCCGAAAGTTTGACCAAGCTACCACCACTCGTGCCATTGAAACTATCGAGCGCAATGCTAAGTTGCAGACACAGCTAATTGATGATTTGCTGGATGTCTCGCGCATCATCCGAGGAAAAGTCGGTCTAAATATCTCCCAAATCAACCTAGTATCCACCCTTGAGGCAGCAATCGACACGGTGCGTCTGGCGGCTGACGCTAAATCTATTCAGATTCAGTCTTGGCTCGATCCAACTGTAGGGCTGGTTTCGGGCGATTCCAGCCGCTTACAACAAGTTGTTTGGAATCTGCTCTCAAACGCGATTAAATTCACTCCAGAAGGGGGTCGTGTTGAGGTGAAACTGTCAATGGTCAGCGCTCAAAAGTCATTCGCCAACGAACCCGAACCAATGACAAATGACCAAGGACTCAGGACTAATCACAACTATGCCCAAATTCAAGTCCTCGACACAGGTAAAGGCATCCGTGCTGACTTTTTGCCCTATGTCTTTGATTCCTTCCGACAAGCGGATGGTTCAACGACTCGGAAGTACGGTGGACTGGGACTTGGTTTGGCAATCGTGCGTCATTTGGTAGAACTGCACGGTGGGACTGTATATGCAGAAAGTCTGGGAGAAGGACAGGGGGCAACTTTCACGGTGATGCTGCCACTTATCAAGAGTGAGGGGAAAAAACTAACAATGCAAGAAGATGTCTTATTCAGTTCTCAATCCTCCGTCCCCAGCACTTTACTCGATGGCGTGCGGGTACTTGTCGTTGATGATGATACTGACACGCGGGAATTTCTGACCTTCATGATGGAACAGTATGGCGCTGAAGCGATCGCGGCGGCATCGGCACAGGAAGCGTTTGAGCTAATTCCTCAAGTAAGACCCGATGTTCTGGTGAGTGACATTGGGATGCCCCACGAGGATGGTTATTCTTTGCTTGGCAAAGTGCGGGGACTGGATGCCACCCAAGGGGGAGAGACTCCGGCTGTGGCGCTGACTGCGTATGCGAGGGAAGAAGACCGCATACAGGCTCTCTCGGCAGGCTTCCAGATGCATTTGGCGAAGCCAGTTGAGCCATCTGAATTGGCGAACGTGGTGGCAAAGCTGGCTGTAGGCACTTCAAACCGATAACTCTCAATCTTTACGGGACTGAGGACTGAGGACTGAGGACTGAGGACTGAGGAGTGAGGAGTGAGGAGTGAGGAGTGAGGAGTGAGGAGTGAGGAGTGAGGACTGAGGACTGAGGACTGAGGACTGAGGACTGAGGACTGAGGACTGAGGACTGAGGAGTGAGGAGTGAGGAGTGAGGACTGAGGACTGAGGACTGAGGAATTATGGTACAAGTCATTTTGTAGGTTGGGTTGAGGTACGAAACCCAACATTACATTGACAAGTAATTATGGTACAAGTCATTTTGTAGGTTGGGCGATCGCTACTCAACCCAACATTGACAAGAGTTTGATGGATTTCGCTCCCGCTCTACCCATCCTACAAATAATTAAGTCCGTCTACTTATTCGTACAGCGGTTCGGTCGTGAATACCCACCCAGTCGCTTTGTTTAACTGCTAATTCTCATGGATGAGTATAGGTAAAAATAGTGGTTTGCACAATTGGGTAGTTTTTAGCAGCGATCGCTACTCTCAAAGCTTCCAGGGTTAATCAAACTTTCTTTTAATTTTATTAAAATTAAATTTCTAGATTAAAGTCTACCACTTTTATGTCTGCAAATTATACCTCCTCAGAAAGTTATTTGTTTACAACTTGCTATATCTTTGGAAAGTTGCTCTCTGATTAATAAGAAATTAATTTACTGAGATCGCAGCATTTTTATCTATTGGAAATAAACAGTTCGTACTGCTAGCAAAACCAGATAAAATCTCAGTTCAGCCTAGGATATGCTTCTGTAAACTTCGGGCTTTCTCAACAGAATCATCTGCCTAGCTGACAAATTGAAACTTTGTCTATAGCACCCGCTAATTTTTTAGGTTACTTCATCAGAATATTAAGCAATCTTAAGCAAAGTTAGCAAGCCAACCATTAAATGAGACGGTTGAGAAAGTTTAAGTGTTTTAGTTTCTTAATCAACTAATTAAACCTCTGCTTGATCGAGCAACAATGTTGTATCGCCAATCGGTAAACCAACTGCGAAAATTCCTACCAAACCTCCGATATTTGCGTCACTTTGGGGTATGGCTGGCTCTTTTCTTGGGCATCGTACTGTTTAGCTGGATAGTGATGGCTCAGCAGCCAGTCACCCTCAACCTGTTGCTGCCTGCCCCTGATGCCCCACCCTTGCAGCGGATGATCAAAGACTTCGAGGCAGACAATCCAGGCATTCGCATCAACATCGTTGAAGGTCCTAATGCCGCCAACTTGGTTGAAGACCTCTATACATCTGCTTTCATCTTGGGAGAATCTCCTTATGACCTGGTGGTCATGGATATCATCTGGACGCCAAAATTTGCGGCGGCTGGTTGGCTGCTAGACCTCAGCGACCGAATTTCCCAAGAAGAATTGGCAGCATTTTCACCCAATGATGTAGCAGGGGGACGTTACGAAGGCAAGCTGTACCGGCTGCCAATTCGTTCTGATGCTGGGATGCTCTACTACCGGAAAGACTTGCTAGCAGAAGCAGGATTGCAGCCGCCAGAAACATTTCAAGACTTGATAGCAGCGTCCATTGCCTTGCAGAAGGCAGGAAAGGTAAATTGGGGCTACGTCTGGCAGGGTCGCCAATACGAAGGATTGGTGGCAATGTTTATGGAAGTCCTCGAAGGCGCTGGTGGCTTCTGGGTGAATCCCGACACGCTGGAAGTTGGGTTAGATCGACCCGAAACTTTAAGAGCCATCGAGTTTTTGCGCGACACTGTTCAGGAGGGTATTGCCCCGCCTGGGGTGACAACCTACCACGAAGAAGATACCCGACGCTTCTTCCAAAACGGTCAGGCAGCATTTTTAAGAAGTTGGCCTTATGTCTGGCCTTTAGCGAATGAAGAGACTTCGCCAATCAAGGGAAAAATTGGGATTAAACCGATGGTTCACGTCCCCGGTCAAAATGGGGCGGCTTGCCTAGGCGGCTGGGGTTTTGGAATTTCTAAATCCTCTCGACATCCAGAGGCAGCCTGGAAAGCGATTCAATACTTTACCAGTAAAGAAACACAGCGGCGATTTATTTTGCAAGAAGGCTATCTGCCCAGCCGACGGGAATTATTTACAGACCCAGAGATTGTAGCTAAATACCCCCACTTCCCGCAGATTTTGGAGGTGGTGCAAAGAGCCGTCTTACGTCCGCAGATTGCACAATATGCCCAAGCCTCTGATATTTTGCAACGCTACCTTAGCGCCGCGCTCACAAACCGGACGAGTCCTGAAAGAGCAATGCAAGCTGCCGCTAATGAAACGCGCCGACTCCTCAACGCGGGTCAAGCGAAACCGTCGGCATAACAAGGCAACCCTGTAAAAGGCAAAAGTAAATTAAATAGGACTTACGCAACATCACCACATAGTAAGGGCAACCACAGGGGGATTGAACCGACAAGAACGCTATATGTATAAGCTTTGCGTAAGTCCTGCACTGAAAAATCGTAGGTTGGGTAGAGTGTAAACGAAACCCAACAAACTGCACCAGTGCTGGGTTTCGTTGCCTCAAAGGGAGCCTACACATCCGAGATTTGGATAGTCTTTCAGGAGTTAGCATTTTTAATTTTTACTTTTGACTTCATGATGAACCTGCATACAATCCGAGGTCGGGAACAACGCACGGGCTGGATCTTAATACTGCCCGCCTTGCTTGTGCTTTTATTTGTCTATGGCTACCCGATTGTCCGGGCATTCTGGTTGAGTTTGTTTACTAAGAACCTGGGAACAAAGCTGCAACCTGTCTTCACGGGTCTGGATAATTACGGGCGGATGGCGGGGGATGGTCGTTTCTGGCAGAGTTTCTGGACGACGACAGTATTCACTACCTCAGCCGTAATTATCGAGCTATTGCTAGGGCTGGGAATCGCTCTGGTTCTGAATCAGAAATTTCGGGGAAGAAGCTTGGTGCGAACTACGGCTATCTTACCGTGGGCGTTGCCGACTGCTCTGATTGGTCTTGCCTGGGTTTGGATTTTTAACGACCAGTTTGGAGTTGTCAACGATATCCTTAGGCGAGTCGGTCTAATTGAAGGTGGGATTAACTGGCTGGGAGAGCCGACGCTGGCATTGATGGCGGTGATTTTTGCCGATGTTTGGAAAACAACGCCGTTTATCAGTATTCTGCTGTTGGCTGGGTTGCAGTCGATTTCGCCAGACCTCTACGAAGCCCATTCGATTGATGGAGCAACCCCTTGGCAAAACTTCACTAGGATTACGCTGCCGCTACTGATGCCGCAAATCTTGATTGCACTGCTGTTTCGGTTTGCCCAATCTTTCGGAATTTTCGACTTGATTACGGTGATGACGGGTGGCGGGCCTGGAGGTGCGACGGAAGTAGTCTCGCTGTACATCTACTCCACCGTGATGCGCTACTTAGACTTTGGTTATGGTGCGGCGCTGGTGGTAGTGACATTTATGTTGCTGATTGTAGCGGTAGCGATCGCTAGTTTGTTGCTCAGTCGGTCTCGTGCCAAAACTTCAGGAGCCGCTTAAGTTATGACTATAATTCCACAAGAACGCCCAACCACTCCAACCCCAACCAGGGAAAAAAAAATTCCCTGGAAAAAAATCTTAATGCCGGTAGCAGTTGCCTTAGTCTTGATCTTCTCCCTAGCGCCAGTTTTATGGCAACTGCTGACTTCATTCAAGGTCAATGAAGATATTGCCGCCGTTCCCACGGTCTATTTTCCCACTCGATACACGTTCAGTCACTACATTGAGTTATTCGCTCGTCGTCCGTTTGGGCGCTACATTTTAAATAGTGCCTTCGTCTCGATTACTTCCACCGCTCTGGCTTTAGCAATTGGGGCACCCGCTGCTTACGCTCTCGCACGATTGCATCTTTGGGGCGGCAAAATTATCCTCGGCGGTGTCCTGATCGTTACTTTATTCCCTGGAATTTTATTGTTTTTGGGACTGTTAGAAATTGTCCAGGTATTGCACTTGGGTAACAACTATTTGGCGCTGATAATTCCCTATACCGCCATCAATTTACCGCTGACCATTTTAGTGCTGCGAAGCTTTTTCGAGCAATTGCCAAAAGATTTGGAAGATGCTGCTAAAGTCGATGGCTACAATACTTTCCAAATGCTGACGCAAATCTTACTGCCGATGACGGTTCCAGCTTTGGTAACGACTGGGATTCTCACCTTTATTTTTGCCTGGAACGAGTTTATCTTTGCCCTTACCTTTATTACTCGTGAAGATATGAAGACGATTCCGGTTGGGGCTGCTCAATTAGGCGGTGCGTCGCTATTTGAAATTCCATACGGGCCAATTGCTGCGGCTACCGTTTTGGGGACTTTGCCCCTGGTTTTACTGGTGTTGTTCTTCCAGCGTAAGATTGTCCAAGGTTTAACGGCGGGTGCTGTTAAAGGATAGAGTTAGGAATTTTGAGTTTTGGGTTTTGAATGGATCGCTCAAAACTTAAAAACCATAACTTTTACCAGACTGAGCCAGAAAACGAGGTGTAAAAACTTTCAAACTTCAACTTTCTTCAACCTTCAACCTTCAACCTGTTTAAAATTATGGCTAGACTCGAACTCCAAAACTTAAATAAGACATATAATCCTAAAGTTATTCCGGTCAAAGACGTTAGCTTGAGCGTAGAAGATGGTGAGTTTCTCACTTTACTTGGACCTTCTGGATGCGGTAAATCTACCATTTTGCGGTTGATTGCGGGTCTGGAAGAACCCACTCGCGGTCGGGTCTCGATCGGGGATAAAGATGTCACGAACTTGCGACCGGGCGATCGCAACATTGCAATGGTATTTCAAAGCTATGCCCTTTATCCTCACATGACGGTGTACGAAAATATCGGTTCTGCTCTCAAACTGCAAAAAACACCCTCTGAAGAAATTAAACAACGGGTGGCAGAAGCCTCAAGAGTATTGGGATTAGACGAATTAATGAGCCGCAAACCGGGTCAAATGTCTGGCGGACAACGGCAGCGGGTCGCCCTAGCACGGGCTTTGGTACGCCGCCCTCATGTCTTTTTATTAGATGAACCCCTGAGTAACCTGGATGCGCTGTTGCGGGAAAACGTCAGGGCCGAAATTAAGCAACTATTTGAAGCTCAACACGTTCCAGTTGTTTACGTCACCCACGACCAGACAGAAGCGATGACTCTTTCTAGCAAAGTGGCTGTTCTTAATAAGGGCGACGTGCAGCAACTTGACCCTCCCGAACGTATTTATAATAATCCGGCAAATCTATTTGTGGCTGGGTTTGTGGGCAGTCCCCAGATGAATTTGTTAACGCTGCCTTGCCAAGAAAATTCCGCGATGCTGGGTAATTTTAGAATACCGCTGCCGGAAGTTCCTACAGTGCCGCCTCAGATTGTGTTGGGGATTCGTCCGGAAAATGTTCGCATTGCACAACCAGAAGATAGAAACACCGTTCGGGGTCGGGTGTATTTGGTAGAAAACTTGGGGATGCACAACTTAGTTAGCGTGCGGGTTGAGGCGCAGGCAGAACCCACGACAATTCGTACCTTGTTACCGACCGCTCAAAACTGGAGTGGCGAAGATGTAACGCTGGCATTGCCACTTCAGAATATCCACTGGTTTGATGTGCAGACGGGGGATGCTGTTTTTAGACGGCAACCACTGGCGATTGGGCGTTAGGAAACAATAAAAGTTCATTGTGCAATCAGAAAAAATTTTTGCGGCAATATTATCAGTAATTTGATAGCTGTAAAACGCTTCTAAATGTAAAGAGGGATCTGGATTTTCGCGCCCAGAAACATCATTTTCAATTGATTTGGACGGTTGAGCGATCGCAAATTTTAGCAGATTACCGAGTCCACCGACATCGGGCAAAACAAAGCTCAAAGCCCAAGTAAATATTTTGGCGTCGCTACCTTTATTAGGGTCGGATTTAGCACGAGCATTAATTAACTCCGTCCAGCCGGAAATGTTGAAGTTCAGGACTTACGCAAAGCTTATATATATAGCGTTTTGTAGGGGCAATCCCCTGTGGTTGCCCCCCAGATGTGGTGATATTTGCCTAAGTCCTGAGTTATTGTAGTGCGGGGATAATCTGCCGCGATCGCGTGGGTAAAGTTTACTCATAAAGCCTAACTAGCACTGAAAATCCCATACAAAACTTAGGGGAGAAAAGGTTAAGCACAAACGTTTGCATGGATGAATTCATGGGAGTATAGCGATAGGATTAGATTTCTATTAAGTTAATTTAAAAATCAGTAAATTGGGCAAATTTGTAGCAAATAATACTAAATGAAAGGGTAGCAACCACAAACAGATTTGGCTGTGCAGGATACTCTAAGAGCCAAAATCACCTTGCTATGATCAGAGCTTATTTCCACTCCCCTGCTTAGATTGCCCTGGACGACATCTTGAGTGCATCTTGTGAGCTATTTATGGAAAACCCAAAAAAAGTATCTTCCCATAAGCATATTGTTTTAACATCCCATCCGGGTAAATCGGGTAAAAAATCGGTTTCTATCCATTGGGGAGAAAGCGATCCGATTAAACGAGGGCCAATTATTGGGACATTAGCTAACCCAAATCAACGGAATGCAATTGGCACGCATTCGGGATCTTATGCCGTTTATCGGGCACTAGCGATCGCATCTGGCGCACTTCAGGCAAATCACCGCGCCGATTTAACTAATACCTCTCCGGTTGTTCGCATTGGGTCATACCCCAGTTGGGCAGATGCGAACAAAATTGTCTCACTCGATCCATTTGGAGCAATCGTGGGCGAAGTTTACACTTCATTTTATGAAGAGGGATACGATATTCGCCCCACTATTGCTGTCACCAAAGCTCACATTAATATGCCGGAATTGCAAGATTCTGTGGCAAAAGGGCGCTTGCAAGTTGACGGTCAAATTATCAAAAGTAACGGCAATTTAGTTGTAACAAAGGTAGCAATCGATCCAGTTTGGTATTTGCCCGGTATTGCCAAGCGACTCAACATTGAAGAAAGCGATTTGCGTCGCATTCTCTTCCAGCAAACGGGTGGGATGTTCCCAGAATTGGTGACGCGCCCAGATTTACACGTATTCTTACCACCGATTGGCGGCACGACGATTTATCTGATTGGCGATGTCGCAGCAATTACAGATCCCAACCGACTGCTTGCCGTGCGGGTACATGATGAATGCAACGGTTCAGATGTGTTTGGTTCCGATATCTGCACTTGTCGCCCTTATTTGGTGCATGGCATTGAAGTCTGCATCCAGACGGCACAAGCAGGCGGCGCGGGGGTGATTGTCTATTTCCGCAAAGAAGGTCGTGCCTTGGGCGAAGTTACTAAATTTTTAGTTTATAATGCCCGCAAACGTCAGGAAGGAGGCGATCGCGCGGATGCCTACTTTGCCCGTACTGAATGTGTGGCGGGACTTCAAGATATGCGGTTTCAAGAACTGATGCCGGATGTGTTGCATTGGCTGGGAATTACCCGAATTGACCGCTTGGTGTCGATGAGCGATATGAAATATAACGCAATTACAAATTCTGGCATTGAGGTAATCGAACGTATTCCGATTCCTGATGATTGGATTCCAGAAGATGCGTGGGTGGAAATTGCTGCCAAGCAAGCCGCCGGTTACTATACGTCGGGAGAAGTGCCCACTGCGACAACTCTGGCAGAAATTAAGGGACGGGGTTTAGGGGATGAGGATTTTTAACGCTCTCGGTATGCAAAGTTAATGTTTGCGTTTTAATTGTTTATGAGCAATTCTGAACAGGAAGCGATCGCATATTTGAGGAGTTTGGCGGCAATTCGGGAAAGATGCGATCGCATCTTTGTTTTAGGCTGTGAAGACAAACTTCGTTACTTTGGAGTTGATTTAACGCAGTTAGACAAATGCGCTGATTATGTTATCGGGGTGATGCGCGATGATTATCCCGATCTCGACATTCCTTTTCACAGTCGCTGGCGACATTTTGAAGTCGGAAATGTGCCTCGTCTTTTGGAACTCGAACAAGCTTTAATGGGACTCACTCGATTAGAAAAAGCTAAAGTTAAGTTTGATTTGGCGATCGTTAGCGTCTTATTGGATGCAGGTGCGGGTGCAGATTGGCAGTATTGCGAACTAGAAATGGGACAAGTGTTTCGGCGTTCGGAAGGTTTAGCGGTGGCTAGCTTCCGAATGTTTTTTCAAGGTGCTTTTTCTAGTAACCCGAAATCACTATTACAGGTAGATGCTGATGGACTCCTAAAGTTAAGAGAACCCGCTTTAGCGCAGGGTTTCCAAGTGAGTGAAAAAAATCCGCTGGTAGGGGTGGAAGGGCGTGTTAAGCTGCTACAGCGTTTGGGACAAGTACTCAGCCAAAATCCCAAGTTTTTTGGCACGGAAAACCCGCGTCTTGGCAATCTAGTCAATTACCTGCTGGATAAGAGCAATCATGGAGAACTGCCTGCTAGTAAGGTGTTGAATGCGGTTTTGGAGGGATTGGGGGAAATTTGGTCGGGGAGACTAGCGATCGCTGGGGTAAACTTAGGCGATGTCTGGATTCATTCAGCTTTACTGGGAGATAAGAAAAGCGACAATTATGTGCCGTTTCACAAACTCTCTCAGTGGTTAACTTACTCTCTTTTAGAACCACTTCAGGAACTCGATTTGGAAATCACTGGACTAGACGAACTTACAGGTTTACCAGAATATCGTAACGGCGGTTTATGTCTAGATACTGGACTGTTACAAGTCAAAGATTCAGCAGTTTTGCAGGAACGTTACCCAGTTGGTTCTGAGGTAATTGTAGAGTGGAGGGCTTTAACGATTAGTTTGTTGGATAGAATTGCGACAACTATTCGGCAAAAGCTGAATATGACTGCTGATGAATTACCACTGGTAAAAGTTTTACAAGGAGGAACTTGGAGTGCGGGGAGAAAAATTGCCGCACAATTACGAGAAGGCGGCGTTCCCCCAATTAAAATTGAGAGTGATGGAACCGTGTTTTAATAGAAATTATCTGGCGAATAGAATTTGCGGCTATACAAAATAAGCCCACCTACGCGGGCTAAAAGGAATTTTTGCTCATTTTTTGAGCCTGCGTAGGCAGGCTTTGTCTATGGGCATCTTTGGAGAGGAATTTATTAATGAATGCTGAAGTCACTGTAATCGAACATCCCTTGATCCAACATAAATTGACCCTGATGCGGCAAACGGAAACCAGCACGGGAAAATTCCGCAATCTTCTAAAAGAAATCGGGATGTTGTTAGCTTACGAGGTGACGCGAGATTTGCCACTGAAATATGAAGAAATTAAGACGCCTATCGCCCCCATGTTGGCACCCATGCTTGCTGCTGAAAAGAAGATGGTAATTGTCTCAATTATGCGGGCAGGACAGGGGATTTTAGATGGAATTTTGGAACTGATTCCTTCCGCAAGAGTGGGACATATTGGTTTATATCGCGACCCTACAACTCATGTGGCGATTGAGTATTATTTTAAGGTTCCTAATGATATTGAGCAGCGAGATATTTTGGTTGTCGATCCAATGTTGGCAACCGGAAATTCAGCCGTCGCTGCGATTGACAGAATTAAGGAAGTAAGCCCGATGTCAATCAAGTTTTTGTGCTTGCTGGCAGCACCAGAGGGGATTGCACACTTACGCCTTGAACACCCGGATGTGCCTATCTATACGGCTGCAATTGACGAAAAATTAGATGAACACGGTTATATTGTCCCAGGACTTGGGGATGCAGGCGATCGCTTGTACGGGACAAAGTAGCGATTTGCGCTTAGGGTTTGATGATTGAAATCAGTTCGGAAATATCGTTCGCGACAAAAGTTGGGTTGAGTGCTAAACATTTTGCGCGATCGCCATAGCCATAAGCAGCCCAACCAGCATCTAATCCAGCATTTTTAGCAAACATTAAGTCTACATGACTGTCGCCAAAAACTAAAACTTCTTTATTTTGAATGTCTGGATAAATCGGCTGGATGACTGAGTGGAATAAGCTTGCATCCGGTTTGGTTGGCGTTTGTCCGTCATCGCCTATAACCAGATCGAAGTCAGTATTAATTTTTAGCTTTTCTAAGGCAAGCTTTAAAAACTTAGTGTGTTTGACGCTAACAATTGCTAAGTTCAAACCCTCGGAGGATGCAGCTTGAATCACTTGCTTCACTCCCGAAAATAAATCGATTTTTAATAAACCTTCTGTTTGATAAAAGTGTCTGTAAGTTTGAATCCATGTATGAATTTCTTTGGGCGCGATCGCTGGATGAAAAATCGGGAAAGCCTCGGCAAGGGTGATGCCAATTACTGAGCGAATCTGTTCTTCATCTGGCGGGTCGATGTTAAAGGTCTGAAAGGTTTTGATAACGCAGGATATGATAGCTGGATGCGTAATTGCTAAAGTGCCATCAAAGTCAAAAATAATTAACTGATATCGACTCATTGTTCGCGACTTTCGGGAATGTAAGGAACACCGAGGGCGCCGGGAGGTGTGGATTTGCCAGCTAATCCTACTAGCGCCAACAGGGCAATGACATAAGGCAACATTACCAAAAATTGATAGGGAATATTCAGATTAAAGGCTTGAATTCGCAGTTGCAAAGCTTCTGTAGCACCGAACAACAGGCAAGCTAAAGCAGTGCTGACGGGATGCCATCTGCCAAAAATTAATGCCGCAAGGGCGATAAAACCTTTTCCCGCACTCATATCTTCTACAAAGAATCTTACATGAACTAATGTTAGATAAGCTCCTCCTAAACCGGCGAGACAACCGCTGAGAGTGACTGCAACATAGCGCACCTTGGTGACAGAAACTCCGGCAGTATCAGCAGCACGGGGATATTCTCCAACGGCGCGTAAGGACAAGCCTAAACTTGTGCGAAATAACACGTATGTACTCAGGGGAATTAACAGAAATAGTAAGTAAATTAATGGGTCTTGATTGAAGAGGAAATTACCAATAATCGGAATATTTTGCAATCCGGGAATGCCGATGATTTGAATGCCTGGTAGTTGCTGCGCCTGACCGCTATTAAATAAAACACGCGACCAGAAAGAAGTCAATCCCGCTGCTGTAAGATTGATTGCAAGTCCAGATACTAATTGATCGACGCGCCAGGTAATGCATAGATAGGCATGAAGCAGTCCTACTAAGCCACCAACTATGATTGCTAACAGCATTCCCAGCCAAACATTGCCGGTAAAAAATGCTCCGGCGGCGCTAGCAAATGCCCCGGATAGTAACATTCCTTCTAGTCCAATATTTAGCACTCCTGAACGTTCGGAAAAAAGTCCGCCAAGGGCAGCAAATGCTAAGGGTACTGAGAGGCGCAAGCTGGCAATTAGGTAATCGGTGAAAAAGTTGAGATTGTCCATGCTGAATCAGGAACCTTTCCCCCAACCCACTAGGTGCAAGGGGAGGGGAGTAATTTTCCCTCTTCCCTACGAGGGAAGGGGGTTAGGTTTTTATGTCCTATACACGATATCATATAAATAGGTCGAAAAAGGAAAATAAAATGTTAGTCCTGGAATACAAAGTTAAAGGTAAAAAACATCAATATATGGCTATCGACGATGCTATCCGTACTACTCAATTTGTTCGCAACAAAGCGATTAGATATTGGATGGATGCGCCAAGAGAAGCGAAGATTGATAAATTTGCCCTTAACAAGTACAGTACAGAATTACGTAAAGAATTTCCCTTTGTTGCTCAACTAAACTCAATGGCTGTACAGTCAGCCGCAGAACGCGGGTGGTTTGCTATATCTCGCTTTTACGATAATTGCAAGTCTAAAAAGTCTGGGAAGAAAGGATATCCCAGATTCCAAAAAGATTGTCGTAGCGCTGAATATAAAACTTCGGTTTGGAAGCTTCATCGAACTAAAAGACGCATCACTTTTACTGACAAAAAAGGTGTTGGCGAAGTAAAGCTTTTGGGCAAATGGGATATCCAATCTTACAATCTCAAAGATATCAAACGAGTCAGATTAATTCGTCGTGCAGACGGATATTACGCTCAATTCTGCATTGGGATTAATGTAGTAGATATCCAACCTAAAACAGGCGCTGAAATCGGATTAGATGTCGGAATTGAAAGTTTCTATTCTGACAGCAACGGGCATCATGAACCCAACCCCAAGTTTTTGAGAAAGGCTGAGAAAGCTATTAAACATTCTCAAAGAAGCATTTACAAAAAGGTAAAAAGTTCGTCGGGTAGACGCAGAGCAAGAAAAGTCTACGCCAAAAAACACCTGAAAGTAAGTAGGCAACGTATAGAACATGCTAAGAAAATAGCACGTTGCGTAGTCAAGTCTAACGACTTAGTAGCCTATGAAGATTTGCGTGTTTCTAATATGGTCAAATATGGTCAAAAACCATTGTTTAGCAAAATCAATTAGTGATGCTAGCTGGTATTTGTTTCGACAATGGTTGGAATATTTCGCTGTTAAGTTTGACAAAATAGCTATTGCTGTACCGCCTCATTACACATCCCAAAAGTGTAGTAGCTGTGGCGTAATCGTCAAAAAGTCTCTATCAACCCGTACCCATAAATGTGTTTGTGGATGTGAGTTGCATAGAGATGTAAATGCAGCGTTAAATATTCTAAAACTTGCAAGACTTGCTAGGGATGGGCAATCCCGAAGTAACGCTAAGGGACTAGTGACCTCTACGCTAATTGGTGAAAACCTGTTAGAGCAAGTAATTAGGAAGAACTTAGAATCCCCGTGCTTTTAAGCCGGGGAGTGTCAACTTAATTTGACGTTCAACTGCAAAACTAATTGCAATGAACAAAACAGTTAAACCCTGGATGGCGTAAACTACGGTGAAGGGGACGTTGGCGCTGCGTTGCATGACGTTGGCGCCGCTGCGGAGGATACCGAAAAAGAGGGAAGTGAGGACGATACCGGCGAGATTACCACGACTGAGGAGGGCGATCGCGATCGCATCAAATCCATATCCCGGTGAAAAGCGGTCGAATAGTCGATATTTCAGCCCCATAACTTCACCAGCACCCGCCAGTCCTGCTAATCCTCCAGCTAACGCCATTACAGCGATAATGGTACGTTCTACTGACATCCCCGCATAACGGGCGGCTGTGGGATTTTGTCCTACGGCTTCGATTTGGTATCCTAAAGGCGATCGCGTCAGCAACACCCACAATATTCCTGTAGCGAATAATCCGATAAAAATCCCTGCATGAGCTTGAGTTTGGGGCAAAATAATCGGTAATCGGGCAGATTCTGCAATTAGCGCTGAATAGGCACTCGGCGCACCCGGTTCCTTCATCGGATTACTCACCAGATATCCCACAAAGTTCAGCGCCACATAATTAAGTAGCAGCGTGGTAATCACTTCATTCACACCCCGCACCGCTTTCAGATAACCCGGAATCCATCCCCAAATTGCCCCTAGTAAAAATCCCCCCAGCAGCGCCAGCGGTAGGTGAATTAATGGGGATAATCCTTGCAGATACAACCCCACCAAGGCGCTACCGAGTCCCCCCATATAAATTTGCCCTTCTGCGCCAATATTGAACAAACCCGCCTTCAAAGGCACCAGCACCCCCAAACTGGCTAACAGCAAGGGTGCGGTTTTGGCGATTGTATTGGCAAAGCCGTAGTAGTCGGCGAGAGATTCTTTAAATAGAATGCCGTAGGCGGTGATGGGGTTCACCTTTGCCAGCAAGATAAGAACAGCGCCGACGATGAGGGCGGATGCGATCGCTACCAGCGGCGATAAAATTGGCAGCAGTACAGGTTGAATCCGATTTGTTGTCATAACTGTGGGACTTCGCCAAGACTCCCACAGACTGAAGTCTGGGGCTATACAAACTCAGCCTGCTCCCGTCAGGCTGAGAATAATTTCAGGACTTACGCAAATATCACCACATAGTAAGGGCAACCACGGGGGGATTGAACCGACAAGAACGCTATATGTATAAGCTTTGCGTAAGTCCTGATTTTTGTATTTTAGACCGCGCTGGCGGTCTTTGTTTGTGTAGCTACGACTTCAGTCGTCAGGCAACAGTTTAACTTAGCAGCGATCGCTACCGAACAAGACTGGTTCAAGCAGGAGATCGCACCAATAAAAATCGAGGGCAAAAAAGGATTGCAACTCGTGGACAAAGATGAGGGAATTCGCCCCGAAACCACCTTGCAGAGTCTTGCCAAGCTAAAGCCTGCTTTTAGGGAAGAGGGGGTCACTGCTAGCAACAGCAGTCAGATAAGGGCATGAAACTGCCATGCCCTTACTTCTCAAATCAATGTTAACCAGTAATGGACTCTTTAACTATTCACATCATTTAAGCGCGAGCTGATAAACCGATCCATCCACTTCGCTAAATAAGCTTGATTCGCTGACTGCTCAGATGGATCGGTGGTGTCAATGGGGTAGGGTGCCAGTCCCAAAATTGCGGCAGTCGTAACGCAAAACATCGACTTTTGGAAACTGATGCAAATTTGCACCCGCAAATCATCTTCTCCTCGACGGCTGCGACGGTAAAACTCGTGCAGATAGTCTGGGATAAAATGACGCATATCTTGCATCAGCTGCGTCGGTGGAATTCCAGCACCGCCAATCGGCAACGGATCGGCATAGAGAGCGCCATATTCAAATCTACTTTGATCTGGAGAAATTTGCTGAGCCTGGGCATTATAGGAAACCGTTCCTAGAAAAGGCGTCCCTCTAAAGAAAATCGTTTCCACATAGGGTACAGCGACATCGGGCAAAAAGGTTAACCCGGCTGATTTGGGAATGATGTCATAAACTTTTTCTTGAATTTCTACTGAGTAAGTAATCGGCAAAGCAGCCGCTGCGACCAAACCTGCCAGGATATGTTCTACCACATCAGGGATTGATTTGATTTCTCCCCGGTCATAGCAGTCAGATAAAGTGAGAAACATTTCGCTCATCACCTGCCAGAATTGACCTAGAGCGCTGTAATAAACTTGCTGACGGACTTGTTCGAGCAAAAACTCTGGAAACAGGTTGTGCAGTCCTCTAATGGGCAAGTTTGTTTTAATTTTGGCTTCGATTGCGGTTCTCGCGTGCTGGTAAAACTCCGGCGAATCTAGGTAAGCATCCAAACTACCGCCGCCGTGCCAGAACATCACCTTCATCACGTACTCGGCGTACTCATAATTAATCCGGTCGTGCCACCAATGGCGCAGCAACTTCTTTAAAGTAATCTCGCCATTGAAGTACTTAAAGAAGGGAAACAGCACTAAGAATTGACGATCGGCAATGTAGAGGAGATTTTTATAATAAGCATCCAGCACGATTCCATAGCTTTTGAGAATGCCGACGACTTCTACTAAGTTTTCTGGCGTATCAGCAAGTAAAGCTTCTCCAGATTGCAGCCGGTTAATATACGCTGCTAGAGGGTGAGTTGAACGTTTTAAAGCGGTGCTTGGCATGAGAGTTATTCGTAACCGTAAAATGTGTATGAAAAAAGTAAAAGAGGAAATATTTTCACAACTGCCCAGTGGTTGAACTCTCCCCCGACCCCTTCCCTTGCTCTTAAGGGGTGTAGTTTTCTCCTTAAGAGTAAAAAACATTTATTCTGCTTCCTTCTCCTTTTAGAAGATCGTTAGGGAGAGATAAGAAGAAAGTTGGGTGTGTAGGTCTAAGGTTCGGTTTTGATATCCACCGATTTAGCGACAGGAGAAACTTCCGCGACCATACTCGACCTGTCGAGCATTGCTGTCATCGTGGATTCACTCCAACGCACCATCCAGTTAGGCTGTATTCCCAGGATGACAATCAGGACAGCTAAAAGCATCGCCGGGTAGCGATCGCTCCACTGCACAGGTGGCAGATTTACAGCTTTTTCAGACAGTCGTCCGAAAAAGACGCGGTTCACCAAAAGCAAAAAGTAAACGGCGGTTAAGCCTGTCCCTACCATACACAGGAGGGTTTGAGTCGGATACACGGGGAAACTGCCCCGGAACACCAAAAATTCCGCAATAAAACCTACCATGCCGGGAATACCGGAACTTGCCATTACCCCTACTATCATCAAGCTACCAATCAGGGGCAAGCCGCGTTCTGGGTTGAGCAAACCCTTGAGAGCGTCTATATCGCGGGTGCCTGTCTTGTTGTAAACGACGCCTACCAGCAGAAACAACAGCGATGAAATTAAGCCGTGAGAGATCATTTGGAAGACGGCTCCCATCAGACTCAGAGGGGTGGCGGCAGCTGCTGCCAACAGGATGTAACTCATGTGAGCAATGGAGCTATAAGCCACCATTTTTTTCATATCTTTTTGAGCGATCGCATTGAATGCACCATACAACACGCTCACTACCGCCCAAGTCGCCAACCAAGGTGCCACAACCGCCCACGCTTCGGGAAACAAACCCAACCCAAACCGCAGTAACCCATAGGTTCCTAACTTCAATAACACACCAGCCAACAGGACTGAAACTGGCGTTGAGGCTTCTACGTGAGCATCCGGCAACCAAGTGTGGAAGGGAACTAAAGGAATTTTGATGCCAAAACCCACCAAAATTCCTGCCAACAACAGAAATTGTGTCCCCAATGGTAGGGACAGGGCATACAATTTTTCAAATTCAAATGTAGAGGCACCGCTGAGCAAAACTAACCCAAAGAAAGATGCCAAAATTAGAATTCCAGAAATTGCCGTATAAATGAGAAACTTGGTGGCTGCGTAGCCTCGCCGTTGACCTCCCCAGATAGCAATCAACAGATACAGTGGAATCAGTTCCACCTCATAAAACAGGAAAAATAACAGCAAATCCTGTGCTAAAAAGGCACCAGAAACAGCGCCATTCAACACTAAAATTAGAGCGTAATAGAACCGAGGTCGCCCAATAGATTCATTTGTGCTGTAAAGCGCTATTCCTGTTAAAAGACTATTTAAAACCAGCAAAGGCAAAGACAAGCCATCCACACCGAGATGATAGGTCAATCCTAAAACATCAATCCAAGGGAGGAACTCCGAAAACTGTAACAGTCCCTCTGTATATTGAAACTGAGTCACTAGGACAATAGACCAAATAAAGACACCAGCAATAACTGCCAAAGCCACTTTCCGGGAGACTTGGGGGTTCATAGTTCCGGGCAAAAACCCGATTATCGCAGCGCCTAATACCGGCAACCAAATCAAAGCACTGAGCATACTAAGGAACTGGTAATTTGTAATTTGTAATTTGTAGTTGGTAGTAAGGGTAAGAGGTAATGGATAATTGGTGATTCCATTACCTCTTACCGCTTACCAATTACCGAAGGACAACTCGGAACTCAAAACACTTAAAATTGGCCAGAGCATGAGAATGCTTAAAACGCTTAACCCCAGGAGGATAGTTAGTAAATAAAACTGGGACTGCCCGGTAGCGTTGTACTTCAAGCTTTGCCCGCTAAAAATTGTGGCAATGCCAACCAAGTTAACGAATCCATCTACCACATAGCGGTCAATCCATGCATTTAATCGGGAAAGTCGGTCAACTGCAAAAACGACACTTACGCGGTAAAGTCGGTCAATGTAAAAGTCATAAGCAAACAAGTCTTGCAGGAATCTAAAGGGAATCCCAACGGGTCTAGACCAAGTTCTGGGTAGATAAATAACGCTTCCTAGACCCGTGCCGATTAAGCCGGAGATAACCAGTAGCAGCAACGCTTGTTTGTTGAGGTATTCCCAATCAGGCAGCAATGTCAACCGCTGCATCATCACAGGGACTAGCAGTGTTACTACGATCAAAGACACCATTGGCACAGCCATAGGCCAAGGTACCTCTGGTGCCCTGCGAGTTTTTGCCTGGGGTTCGCCCAAGAAAACCAGACGAAACACGCGAGTTAAATTTACGGCGGTCAGGCAGTTAACTAAGAGCAAGACTACCACTAGCCAGGGTTGGTTTGTCAAAAAGTCATCAATCCCCAAGCGCATCGCCCAAAAGCCTCCCAAGGGCAGTAGTCCGACTAATCCAGCACTACCGACCAAAAAGGAGATGGTGGTAGCTGGCATCCGCGACCAGAGACCACCCATTTCGGTAAGGTTTTGGTTGTTGGTGGTGATGATGACGGAACCGATACTCATGAACAATAACGCTTTGGCGATCGCATGAGCAAACAGCAACATCAGGGCGAAACCCGTCCATTGCAACCCGACGGCGATAAATACTAAGCCCAAGTAAGCGCTGGTGGAATGGGATAAAGCTCGTTTAATATCAATTTGAGCGATCGCTACCAACGAAGCACCAATCGCCGTCATTGTGCCAATCGCCACCAAGGTAGCCGAAGCCACCGGCGAAAGTATTAAGATTGGCTGAAGTTTAATCAGCACATAAGCACCGCAAGCCACCACGACAGAGTTTCGCAAGATTGAAGCGGGGTTAGGCCCTTCCATCGCCTCATCTAGCCAAAGATGCAGCGGGAATTGGGCACATTTTCCCACAGGTCCCGCAATCAATGCCAATCCTAACAACGTGGATGTTACTGGCGATAAGGTAGCCGTTTCCGCCCACTCATATAAATCGGGAAAATCTAAGGTTCCTGCTAAAGTCGCTAGCGCTACCACCCCCATCAACAGCAAGATGTCTCCCACTCGCTTGGTTAAGAAGGCATCTCGCGCTGCTGTCACCACTAGGGGCTGAGCATACCAGAACCCTACCAGTAAATAAGTGGAAAGGGTCAGCACTTCCAACAGGGCATAGGTGAGAAACAAAGAGTCACTAATTGCTAAGCCACTCATCGCCCCTTCAAAAAATCCCATCAGGGCAAAGAAGCGAGCTAATGCCCAGTCTTTTTCCATGTATCCCAAGGCAAACAGTTGAGCTAAAAGGCTTAAACCCGTCACTAGCTCCATTGCCCCAACACTCACGGCTGAGATATCCAAAGCAAATGTCAGGTCTAAATCTGCGACTTGCAGCCAGTGGAATACAAGCTTCTGAGGCTCTTGATTCCAGGTACTTCTGAAGACAATCGTGCCGTGTACAAACGCCAAGATAGTCATCAACACGTTAAAGTAAGCCGCTGGTCGCGGGCCTGTCCGACGAATAAATCCAGTTGACCACGGCAGGGTAAGAATTGCCCCCATTAATCCATAGAAAGGCACCCACCAACTTGTCTGGGTGAGAAACTCTGTCATATTAGGAAAGCCCTTGCTATTTCAACATCAATCAACTTGCTCACCAAGAGGCACCCGGAAGCGGTTCTCGCGGCAACCTATGGCGGTCTTGTAAACGTCTGATTAATATGTTTATTTTTTTTTCAGTATGACGTTTTTTTGCTGTAAATTAACACTTAGGAACTCCAAAAATTATTTATACTCATCTCAATCCCTCCTTCTAGCTGTTAAAAACATCGGTATGTTTACCTACTATACCTATGTTTATAAAGCAAATTTGAAAAACTTATACCTTAAAAAGCTTGGGCTTGTTGGTGTCTAGGTTTGACACGGACTTCAGCCCTGGAAAATATTTCAATTTTTCTTGAAACTCCCCCAGAGTAAGGTTTACAGGCGATATCCTGTAAAGTATTCAAAAGTAATAAAGAAATTATAAAACATAAGTAAGCATTCCAGAAACGGATGAGCTTTTATTGAGGAGATACGCCATTTTAATAACGACCGTTAAGTTTTCTTAAACTCTTTAATATAAAAATATCATAATAGTTTATATTGTCAAGTAAGCCTCGCTTCTCTATGCTTAATGATGCGAGGCTAAGCGATAGTTCTTGATCTGAAAGAATGGGTATCCTCGTCAAAATTTTACGGGAAGTACAAATTAAGGCGAGTAGAGGTCACTCTAGGTAGGAGATAATAGATGCCAATTGCGGTTGGAATGATTGAAACCAAAGGCTTTCCAGCGATTGTAGAAGCTGCGGATGCGATGGTTAAAGCGGCTCGCGTTACACTGGTAGGCTATGAAAAAATTGGCAGTGCCAGGGTAACGGTAATTGTTCGGGGGGATGTCTCTGAGGTGCAGGCGTCAGTGTCCGCTGGAGTGGATGCAGCCAAGCGTGTGAATGGCGGAGAAGTTCTGTCCACCCACATCATTGCGCGTCCTCATGAGAACCTTGAGTATGTGCTACCGATTCGTTACACGGAACTCGTCGAACAGTTCCGTACTTAAGTAGGGTCAAGACGCCAGCATCGCTCTTGTGGCGGTGTTGTTTGCCTTATATTAGGTCGCGTCTCAACTCGAAACTCTCACACATACCAAGCTTTCAAGTCAAAACACTTAAATTTAGCGAAGGAAGAAAGGCATGGCAATTGCAGTTGGAATGATTGAAACACTAGGCTTTCCTGCCGTTGTGGAAGCTGCTGATGCGATGGTCAAAGCTGCCCGCGTCACGTTAGTGGGTTATGAAAAAATCGGCAGCGGTCGCGTCACCGTGATCGTGCGGGGAGATGTCTCGGAAGTGCAAGCTTCTGTATCGGCGGGGGTTGATTCCGTGAAGCGAGTGAATGGCGGTCAAGTATTGTCCACTCACATTATTGCGCGTCCCCACGAGAACCTGGAGTACGTTCTGCCCATTCGTTACACCGAAGCTGTTGAACAATTCCGGGAAAGTGTCAGTGGCATTCGTCCTTTCAACAGACCGTAAGATTAGGTCACGGGTAAGGGGTAATGGGTCATCGGTAATCGGAAAAGACCTTCCCAATTACCTTTTTCCCTTTTTCCCAATTACCGAAAATGCAAATTGCTAAGGTTCGTGGCACGGTTGTTAGTACCCACAAAGAGCCTAGTCTTCGAGGCGTCAAGCTACTGCTGTTGCAATTCATCGATGAAGAGGGACAGCTCCTACCACAATACGAGGTAGCTGGCGATCAGGTAGGCGCTGGTTTTGATGAGTGGGTTCTGGTAAGCCGTGGGAGTGCTGCCCGGATTGTAGATGGCAGCGAAAAGCGTCCTCTTGATGCGATGGTGGTGGCGATTATTGACACGGTCAGTGTAGAAAATCGCCTCCTGTACAGCAAGAAAGAACAATATCGTTAGTTACTTTGTTCAGTTAGTGAGGTTTAGAGATATGGCAGCCCGCAACTTTGCGGCTCCCCCGACCCCTTGGTCAAAAAGTTTGGCGGAACCGAAAATTGATGCCAGCGCTTACGTGCATTCTTTTTCCAACATTATTGGAGATGTGCGGATTGGGTCTAATGTGTTAGTGGCACCAGGAACTTCGATCCGGGCTGATGAAGGAGCGCCATTTTACATCGGCGAAGGCACGAATATCCAAGATGGTGTGGTAATTCACGGTTTGGAACAAGGTCGAGTCGTTGGGGATGACAATCAGGAATACTCGGTGTGGGTAGGGAAGAATGCTTCCTTAACCCATCTGGCTTTGATTCACGGCCCAGCTTATGTCGGGGAGAATTGCTTTATTGGCTTCCGCTCTACGGTATTTAACGCTAGGGTGGGGAAAGGCTGCATTGTGATGATGCACGCCTTGATTCAGGATGTAGAGATTCCTCCAGGAAAGTACGTACCTTCGGGAGCGGTGATTACCAATCAGCAGCAAGCTGACCGCCTATCGGATGTGCAAACACAAGATACCGAGTTTAGCCGCCATGTAGTTGGGATTAATGAGGCGCTAAGAGCTGGCTATTTGTGTGCTGGAGATGTTGCGTGTATTACACCAATTCGGGATGAGTTGAATCCACCTAACCAAGCCAACAGCGATCGCCGTCCTGCTGCATCAGTATCGACGAGTGCCACTTCCAGCGGCGACTTGGCTCAACAAGTACAAAGCCTGCTGAATCAAGGCTACAAGATTAGTACCGAATATGCGAACGAACGCCGCTTCCGCACCAGTTCCTGGACGAGTGGGACAGCAATCGAAGCTCGGTCGGCGTCGGAAGCGATCGCTGCTTTGGAAGCGACACTTGCCGAACACCCAGGGGAATACGTGCGCTTAATTGGCATAGATTCTAAAGCTAAGCGGCGGGTTCTAGAGCAAATTATCCAACGTCCCAACCAGAAGGCACCCACACAAGCCAAAGCAACTAAAACTGCTAACACTAAATCTAATAACGGTAGCGCCCAATCACCGGCTCAGACAGCCAGCTCACAGATGAGCGGCGACTTGGCACAACAAGTGCAAAGCTTGCTGAATCAAGGCTACAAGATTAGTACCGAATATGCGAACGAACGCCGCTTCCGCACCAGTTCCTGGACGAGTGGGACAGCAATCGAAGCTCGGTCGGCGTCGCAAGCGATCGCAGCTTTAGAAGCGATCGTCGCCGAACACCCAGGGGAATACGTGCGCCTAATTGGCATTGACTCCAAAGCAAAACGGCGGGTGCTAGAGCAAATTATCCAACGTCCCAACGGGCAGGCACCCACACAAGCCAAAGCAACTAAAACTGCTAACACTAAATCTAATAACGGTAGCACCCAATCACCGGCGAACACAGCTAGCTTCCAGGGTGGGGACTTGGCACAACAAGTGCAAAGCCTGCTGAATCAAGGCTACAAGATTAGTACCGAATATGCGAACGAACGCCGCTTCCGCACCAGTTCCTGGACGAGTGGGACAGCAATCGAAGCTCGGTCGGCGTCGCAAGCGATCGCAGCTTTAGAAGCGATCGTAGCCGAACACCCAGGGGAATACGTGCGCTTGATTGGCATCGACTCCAAAGCCAAACGGCGGGTGCTAGAGCAAATTATCCAACGTCCCGACGGCGCACCCACTCCCAAGAGTGCCAAAACTGCCCCAGCGAATAGTTACACCAGCGCCCCGCAAATTGAGAATAGTTCTCTGTTAAATTCAGAGGCGGTTGAGCAGGTGCGAAATATATTGGCTCAAGGCTACAAGATTGGCACGGAACACGCCGATGAGCGCCACTTCCGCACCAGTTCTTGGCACACTTGCTCTCCGATTGAAACCAATCGGGAAGCAGAAGCGATCGCTGCCTTGGAAGCTTGCATGACTAGCCACGTCGGGGAGTACGTGCGCTTCTTTGGAATTGACCCCAAAGCCAAGCGTCGCGTCAACCAACCGTTGCTGATTCAACAGCCAGCTAAGAGCGGTAGCCGCTAAAGCAAGGATGAAGAATGTGAAGGATGAAGGATGAAATTTTTCATTCTTGATCCTTCCGCAAGGATGAAGGATCAAGAAAAATTAAATTCTTGCTCCTTCAGCCAAAAGTTATTTCGCCACTCCTTACTTTCTAGCCCCATGCACTTGCCGCTACTGCCGCCACTTAGCAACTCTCAAGTTTATGTGAAAGGGGATGTAAGCATTGATGACAGTGCTGCGATCGCTCCGGGAGCGATCCTGCAAGCAGCTCCAGACAGTAAAATTATCATTGCTGCGGGTGTCTGCATCGGCATGGGAACCATTCTTCATGCCCACCAAGGCACCATAGAAGTGGAAACAGGGGCAATATTGGGAGCTGGCGTCCTCGTCGTCGGCAAAGGCAAGATTGGTGCTAATGCCTGCATCGGTGCCACGACGACGATTTTGAACAGTAACGTGGAGTCTTGGCAAATCGTGCCACCGGGTTCTCTGTTAGGAGATAACACTCGTCAAATTGCCGACACCCCAACTGCGGACACACCAACTGCCGCTTCCAGTGAGGCTGTCTCAGATCCGCCAGCGAACCAAGAGGACTTCCCCGCAGCATCGACTGGCGAGGAAACTCAAAATGGGCAAGCGATCGCTTCTACTCTCTCCACATCAAGCAGCGAAGACACCCCTAAGGAGCTAACGCCGCCATCTCCAGCTGCTGGTACTCCAGTCTATGGACAAGCAAACCTCAATCGGCTGCTGACGACTTTGTTTCCTCACTATAAATCCGCCAACCACCCCCCCAAAGACACTCAAAGTTCATAGTTTTGACTTTTGGCAGTTATCAGCACTAACAATTATCAACTAATCTGTGACTGTGGGCATACTAAAGTTAGGCGCAACAGTAGTTTCTCTCGGAGGTCATAGGTGGAGGTACAACAGCCAGGATTGGCTCGATTTGAGAGGCAAAGTCAATCCAAAAGCTTTAAAGACACTGCTTTGGGTATGGTTTCGACTCAGAGTTTCCCCGCCATCGTCGGCTGTGCCGATATGATGCTGAAGTCCGCTGGGGTAACGCTCATTGGGTTTGAGAAAATTGGTAGTGGTTACTGTACCGCTATTGTCCGAGGTGGCATTGCCGATGTCCGTTTAGCCGTCGAAGCGGGTGCCCAGACTGCCGAACAGTTTGGTCAGTATATTTCCTCCTCGGTGATTCCTCGCCCCCTGCCAAATTTGGAAGTGATTTTTCCGCTTGGCAAACACTTATCCCAACTTATCGATAGCAACGGTTACAGCCGTCTAAGCAATCAAGCTGTTGGTCTATTGGAAACGCGGGGATTTCCGGCTATGGTTGGAGCCTGTGACGCCATGCTCAAGGCAGCAGAAGTGTATCTGTCTTCCTACGAAACGATTGGCGGTGGTTTATGTACCGCGATTATTCGGGGTTCCGTGGCAGATGTCGCAGTGGCTGTCGAAGCGGGTATGCAAGAAGCCGAGAGGATTGGTGAATTTAATTCTTTAATGGTAATTCCTCGACCGTTGGACGATCTGGAGCAATGCCTGCCTGCTGCGGCTTGTTGGATAGAGGAGAAACCCCAACCCCTGAAGTTGCCAGTCTCCATCAAGGAACAGGAAAAACAGCTGGTAGAATTGCCAGATTTAGCTGAGTTACCGATTCAGGTTACAGAATAATTTAAATCTTAAATTGTGAATGTAGAACTGAGGCTAAGAATTACTTTCATAAGGAAAGCGTTGCACATTTATGACTGTGATGTTAGAGGGAAATCAGCCTGTAAAACCACAGGATGAAAATGAATGATAACTTCCCTAACCAAGCATCAAGTAAATGTACAACGCCTTTAGGAAGGAAGACTGTTACTTTGTTCAGTGATTCAATCATAACCTTGAATCTTCATGGATAAAAGGTATTGTTTGCGATAGTTACAATAGAGTTTTATCTATAACTGGCAGGAGAAGAGCGTTTGAAGCAGGCAACGCTGCACCAGTTGAAGGTTTTTGAGGTGGTTGCTCGCCACGGGAGCTTTACCCGTGCGGCAGAAGAACTGTTTCTTACCCAGCCTACCGTCTCCATACAGGTGAAGCAACTCACCAAAGCAGTCGGTTCGCCGCTGTTTGAGCAAGTGGGCAAGCGCCTTTATCTTACAGATGCCGGACGCGAACTGATGGTAACGTGCCGGGAAATCTTCGATCGATTAGCCCAATTTGAGATGACTCTGGCTGAAATGAAAGGGCTGAAACAGGGACGGTTGCGGCTGAGTGTGATTACTACCACTAAGTATTTTGTCCCGCGTTTATTAGGGCCATTTTGCCAGCGTTATCCGGGAATTGATATCGCCCTCCAGGTGACGAATCACGAACGGATCTTGAGCCGCATGAGCGAGAATCTGGACGATTTGTATATTCTTAGCCAAATACCGGATCATCTGGATGTCTGCTGCCACCCGTTTCTAGAAAACCCCTTGGTGGTGTTGGCACCTGTCAATCATCCACTGGCTCAGCAAAAAAATATCCCACTCTCTCGTCTTGCGGGTGAGCCGTTTATTATGCGCGAGGCTGGGTCGGGAACGCGCTCATCGGTGCAACAATTATTCGAGCGGCATGAGGTTTCTGTGAAAGTCAGGTTGGAGTTGGGGAGTAATGAAGCGATCAAGCAAGCGATCGCAGGTGGCTTAGGGATCTCTGTCTTATCTCGCCACACGCTAGGGTTGGATGGTGTCAGCAGCGAACTCACTATCCTTGATGTGGAGGGTTTTCCCATCAGCCGTCATTGGTATATCGCTTATCCGGCTGGCAAACAACTCTCCGTTGTCGCTCGCACATTTTTTGATTATCTCTTGGAAGAAGCGAAGCGAATTGCGGGTGAGACACCGGCAAGTAGCAATTAGGTTTTTCTGGGAAGCGTTTGCCGTGGAGACTTAGCTGGAATTGAGCCGGGGATAGGTGTATAGAGACACGAAATGCTGAAGTATTCGCCCAGCTTCAGCGGTAGGCGACCCAATTGAGCCTACCCAACTTGCTTAGGTAAAGGATGAAACGATGTCGCTGATGGAAGAAGTTCGACAGAAAATTCTAAATTCCCTAGATGAAACAGAACTCTGTGTGAGATACAAACAGCTCCCATCTCTGCCATCAGAGATAGGGCAACTGCATTCCTTGACAAAACTCGATCTGAGGTACAACCAGCTCCCATCGCTGCCGCCAGAAATCGGACAACTGCATTCTTTGGAATATCTCTATCTAAACAACAACAGTCTTGCATCGCTGCCGCCAGAAATCGAGCAACTGCATTCTTTGAAATCTCTCGCTCTGCACGACAACCAGCTCCCATCGCTGCCGCCAGAAATCGGACAACTGCATTCTTTGGAATATCTCTATCTAAACAACAACAGTCTTGCATCGCTGCCGCCAGAAATCGGGCAACTGCATTCTTTGAAATCTCTCGCTCTGCACGACAACCAGCTCACATCCTTGCCGCCAGAAATCGGGCAACTGTATTCCTTAGGCAGTCTTTATCTAAGCGGCAACTGTCTCACATCGCTGCCACCAGAAATCGGGCACCTGCATTCCTTAACAAATCTCTATGTAGGTAACAACCGTATTGCATCGCTACCGCCAGAAATTGGGCAACTGCATTCTTTGCAATTTCTCGCTCTGGATGGCAACCAGCTTGCATCCCTGCCAACAGAGATTGGGCAACTGCATTCTTTGAAATTGCTCGCTCTGGATGGCAACCAGCTTGCATCCCTACCAGCAGAAATCGGGCAACTGCATTCTTTGACTCATCTCGATTTGAGGGGCAACCAGCTCGCATCTGTGCCTCCAGAAATCGGACAACTGCATTCTTTGGAATATCTCTTTCTAAACGGCAATTCTATTCAAGATTTATCGGTATTAGCTAATCATTCCAATCTAGAACTGAGGGTTTCTGCTTTTAATGCTGACCTTCCTCGGCGCTATTGGACGCACCTGAACCAGTGGCAAGCCGAATGGCTGTTGACAGAATCCAATGCGGAAGTCCGGCGAGTGTTGATTCAGCAGATTGGTTGCGATCGCATTTGTCACAAGTTGGCAACGCAAGCTATCGATACCTGGCGCGAATACACCCTGCTCAAAATTGATGCAGATATTGATGTCGAACCCATCCATCTGCTGAAAATGACCTGTCCCAGCACCGGACACCTTCACGTGCTGCGCGTTCCACCCACCCTCACCTCTGCCAGAGAGGCGATTCGCTGGGTAAACTGGGACGTTGATCCAGAAGCGTTTGCTGTCGAAACCTAAATCGACTCCTATATTGGAAATTTGCACTTGAACGTGAAATTAACAGCTATCTCGTCCAAGCCAACCAATTAGAAAATAACTTCTTCACAAATGGCGTTAAACGAGTGCGGTTATAAGCATCTGCTGCTTTGCGAATCGCTTCAGCTTGCGTGGGATAGGGGTGAATAACCGTGGCTAGAGTTTTCAAGCCAACATTTCCTACCATCGCCAAGGTGACTTCGCTAATCATGTCACCTGCGTGTCTCGCCACAATCGTTGCACCTAAAATTTTATCGGTGCCTTTCTTGACGTGAATTTTTGCAAATCCTTCTTCTTCGCCGTCAGCAACTGCTCGATCCACTTCACTAAAGGGAATAAAATAAGTATCCAACTCAATTCCTCTACTTAGAGCGTCTTTCTCGTACATCCCCACATGGGCAATTTCTGGATTGGTGTAAGTACCCCAAGGCATGAAGAGCGAAGTGAGTTTTTTCCGTCCAAAAAACAAACTATTTTGAATCACAATCCGGGCAGCAGCGTCAGCAGCATGGGTGAATTTCCATTCCATACAGATATCACCAGCGGCATAAATCCGGGGGTTTGTTGTTTGCAGATGATCGTTGACAATCACCCCTTTTTTGGGATCGTACTGCACGCCAACCGCCTCAAGATTTAAGCCTTCAACGTTAGGAGCGCGTCCGGCTCCAGCTAAAATTTCATCGACTGTTACTGAATTTTCTTTTCCATTGGATTCGTAATAAATAACTTTACCTTCACTGGTTCGCTCAACCCGTTTAATTTTGGATTGCAATACTAACTTAATGCCTTCCCGAATAAAAGCTTTCTGCACAATTTCAGCTGCGTCAGCATCCTCTTTGTCAAGAATATGAGCATTTTTATGCAGCAACACCACTTCTGAACCGAGCAACTGAAATGTCTGCGCCAATTCGCAACCGATAGGGCCACCACCAATTACTGCCAGTCGTTTTGGTCGTTCCGTAAGAGAAAATACTGTTTCATTGGTGAGATAACCTGCCTCTTGTAACCCTTCAATTCCGGGATTCACAGCTCGCGCACCCGTAGCGATGACTGCTTTTTTAAAACGTAATTTTTTGCCCCCAACTTCGATAGTGTCAGAACTAGAAAACCGAGCCTCTCCCAAAAATACATCGATGCCCAAATTTTGAAATCTTTCAGCAGAATCGTGATGACTAATCCCGGCACGAATTCGCCGCATCCGCTCCATTACGGCAGGAAAATCAACTTCTGTACCTTCAGGAACGCGAACACCAAATCGCGCTGCATCCCGAATATCTGCAACAACACGAGAAGAGCGAATCATGCATTTCGAGGGAACGCAACCCACATTAAGACAATCTCCACCCATCAAATGCTTTTCAATTAACGCTACTTTAGCGCCTAAACCGGCTGCACCTGCGGCTGTCACCAGTCCCGCAGTACCCGCGCCAATTACAACCAAATTGTAATTCGGCGCAGGTTCAGGATTAACCCAATCGGGTGGATGTACGTGAGCAACCAAAGTTTGGTTATAGACATCCATTGGCGACACAGTCACCCGATCAACTCCTGGCTGTGGCATTACGATTCCTCCTGATTAACGCTTTCTTCTAATGCTTTTCGAGCGATGCGCGTAACATAAATCGTCACGGCAACGGTGGCAATAAATCCGACTACACGAATTACCCATTGGGCTATTTCAGTTTCGGAATTTTTGGGCTGATTTGCTGCTCCAATTGTGGCAATACTACCAGCTAAGGAACCGATGTAAACGTACATGACCGTTCCTGGAATCATGCCGATAGAGGCTAAAAAATAATCTTTCAGAGAAACTTGTGTGATTCCAAAAGAATAGTTTAAAAGGTTGAAGGGAAACACAGGTGAAAGTCGAGTCAAGAGAACAATTTTGAGTCCTTCTTTGGCAACGGCTTGGTCGATGGCTTTAAATTTGGGATTGTTTTCTATTTGCTTGGAAACCCAGCCGCGAGCCAAATAGCGTCCCACTAGGAACGCAGCAGTGGCTCCTAAAGTGGCTCCGATGAAGACGTAAAATGAACCTAAAATCACGCCAAAAACCACACCCGCACCCAAGGTGAGGATGGAGCCAGGGATGAAGAGTACGGTGGCTAGGATGTAGATGACAATAAAAGTCACGGGTGCCCAAAATCCCAGACTGTCAATCCACGCCAAGGCGTTCTTCAACAGTTCCTGGACATTGAAATATTTTGCTGCAAAGATGAGGGCAGCGATAAGAGCAGCAATTAGAAAAAAACCAAGAATCCGTTTTATTTTTGAATTGGAGGGGCTTTGTACTGGTTCATTCTCCATAATCTACCTCACTGACACAGATATGGGAGCTGACACTTAAAGACTAAGCTAATTTTCACAGTAAAAATTGGGTAACAAATGATTTTTAGCTGAGAATTGATAACAATTTTATTAAAAAAACGTTAGATTTTTCTAAAAAGAAGCTTAAGATGTCATGCAAAAAAGTATTTCTTCAGAAAGATGCGAAAAAGGTGGAACTAAACAAAAGCTAGAATGAGTGGGTGGGTAAGGGGGCTGTAAAATACTAGCTTCACCCAGATGCGATCGCTCGCGTCAGCGATTTAGTTATACCATTTCCATTTTGATGTGCTACATCAAGCTCCTCCTAACCCTCCAAGAGGATAAAGGAAGACCAGATGTGTAGCATCAGCACTTTGAATTGGGATTAGCTGTGCGTAAAAAATCTAAGATGTAAAATAAATATAGTAATCCGGAGACATGAGGACATGGATGAGGAAATCATTAAACAGCTGAATATGGAAGTTGAAGCGATGAGCTACAACGAGTTAAATGAACTTGGCAATAGAGCAGTCAGTTTAGGGCTGATTTTGGGTCACGGTTATCGAAGTAACCAGTATGAAATTCTTCGCAAAAATGAGGTGGTTATGCTAGCACCCAAAGAAGCAGCCGCTTATCTGAAAAAATTGATTGAAGAAGTCGGCGGCTAAATGCTAATAGGTAATGGGAGTAAAATGGGAAATGGGGAAAATGCATCTACCACTTACTAACTGTTACCAATTGACCCCAATTAGCAATTATCAGTTGTTTATAAATTTGCAGGCATGACAAATCAGCAAGTGTTTATTTTTGAGGGAGAACGCGCCGAAAATTATGATAAATACATTCCTTTCTGGGTGCCTGGATATGAGCTGATGCACGATCTGTTACAGGCGATTCTGCGAGTGCGCCTCCCGGAAGAGTCCTCACTTTTAATTGCTGGTGCTGGTTCGGGTAAAGAACTTGAGACTCTGGGAAAAGCAAATTCTTCATGGAAGTTGTTGGGCGTAGACCCGTCTGCGGATATGATGAGCATTGCTAGCGATCGCATTCAGAAAGCCGGACTCCAGAAGCGCGTCAGCCTGCATCAAGGCATTGTGTCTGACTTACCTGAAAATATTTTGTATGACGCCGCCACGTTGATTCTAGTCATGCATTTTTTTCCAGATGACGGAACCAAGCTGGCGATGCTTCGCAGTATCGCTCAACGGCTCAAGCCAGGTGCTACTTTTCTGCTGGTGGATTCATACGGGGAATCGAATTCGGCTCAAGTTGAACGAATGCTTGAAACCTTAAAGAATTACGTTCTCCAAAAAGGTGTTCCTCCAGAGCAGGTACAGCAGAGACTGGAAAATATTCCCAAAAATATCCATTTGGTGCCGGAAGAGCGAATCGTGGCGCTGCTTGAAGACGCTGGTTTTGGGATGGTGGAACGCTTTTATAGTGCCTTGCTGGTTGGGGGTTGGGTTGCAAAGCGTAGGGGATAACACACTGGTTTCGGGCAACCTTTACCTAAAAATGAATAAAATTGATTCGGAACCGATAGGAGTCATGCTATGCCGACTGTGTATTTAAAAGGTGGAGAAACTGTACAGGTCAGCCTGGAAAACTTAGAAGACTATCTGTATGAAAATAGCGATCGCATCGAACCTCGCCGCAAGAAACTGCGTAGACCCCCAGTAGATAATAGCGCTAGAGCCTCCATTAGCAATAAATGATCGCAGTTACATTAGGCAAGTCTTCCGCTTCAAACTCTCCATTAGCGAGTTGCTCTCTGGTTTGGGCAAAGTAGACATCACAGCCTGTGAAAATTCTGTATTCCGTCATCGGATCGTCATTCGGTGACGAGATATACTCTTGTTCGGCTCCCAACTCGGCGTAAACATAAAGACCGCGCTTACCTCTAATTTCACCGTAGACGCAACCATTAGCACACGCCGCCTCAAATTCTTTGCGTGTAGCTCTTATTCTCAGTGCCATTCTCTGTTTTTATATAAGATTCAACAATTCGTCCTCTTGCAATTCTTCTGCTTTGCGAATCTTCTCCAGTTCGCTTGGGTGTTTCCATTTGCTGCCTTCGTTCAATCTGTAGACATTAGTACGCCCCTTTTCGTTTTTTTCCTTCCGCAGAATTCCTGCCTGACAAAGAGTTTTCAGGGCTTGCAAAACTGTGCGCTGGCTTATCCCACAAACTTCTGCCATCTGTGCTTGACTGGCATAACAACCTTCTGCCTTGGACTCCCTACGTGCTACGTGAGCTAGTACCCGAAACTCATAGATATTCAAGCCATATTCATCCAACTCTCTACGAACAAGAATTGTTCCTTTGTCGTCTGGGGGAGGTCTCCAATTTTTGGGAGACTTGGGATGCTTCTGGCGACGGGGCTTTTGTGACATAGCTATCTGATAACTCACCAGTAGACTGAGATGATTGGCTGTTTTTGTAAAGTTTTGTATCCTTTTTTTTGACTTGCGCCAGATCCTTTAGCACTCAGCAGCTTGCAAGGGATTCCTTTATACTGGAATCCCTTAAAAAGGCTTTTTTAAACTATTAAGTTTCCTTTGTACGCATCTGACGACATTAATAGTACGCATCATACAACATAATCAATACGCATCTGTATACATAGCTAATTACGCATCACACAACATAATCAATACGCATCTGGACACATAGCTAAGTACGCATCGTACAACTTATTAGAGCTGCTAGACACTTTACTGGGTAAGGGATACAGTAAAAATACGAACTGATTCACTTCTAGGGTTGCAGTCATGGAGCCAATGCTGTTTTGGGCAAAGAAAAACTCCCGACTCCAACCATAGAGGGGAGCCGGGAAGCAGTAATTCATTACATGACCATTATGACCTCAAATCGTGAAACTCTGGAAACGCTGCGTGTAGCGAAAGAATTTGCTGATACGTATGGCGTAGAACGCCTGGATTATCTGATGAAATTTGCTGAGATTGCTCAAAATCATCCGAAAAGTCAACAATCTCCTGCAAATGCTAACGCTGACCAAATTTTGCAGGCGGTGGAAGCTGTCGGAATAGAACTTAGTCCTTGGCTAGAGGATTTCATTATAAGTTCCAGGGTTGAAGTGGTTTGGAATGCGATCGCAGTGCTGAAGGCATATCGTCAGCGAGGAATGCTAGTGCGGAACCCCGAAGGGCTACTGGTTGAGGCTATCCGAAATCGATGGAAGCCTGATCTAGGCGCATAAAAACTATCCTCCATTCATCTCATCCATCTACTCCGAATGGCATTGACTATCGGGGATTGAGGCAAACGACTATTCAGGTTAATTGCCTGGGTAGTCGCTGGTTTGCCTAGACAATCTCAAACTCTAGCTTATGACTTTCTAAAAAGTTGTGAGTGAAATGATCGGCTACATTTGTATTGCTGAGTTCAAGATTGTAGAAATCTATAAATTCATGCTCAAAATATGGCCCAGCGTGCCAAGTGCCTACTTCTAACTTGATAAAGCAATTCCCTGGAATGCGGAAAGCTGTAATGTCTTCTAATTTTGGTTGATCGCTATTATTCGGAGGCGCAACCGCAATTAACCAGTCTTTTCCTTCTAAAGAACCTAAACATTGAGTGCATTGGACGTGGCGCGTGATTTTGTGAAACTTGCGACCTTTGTGATGCAGCCGCATAATGTAAAATCGGGGAATTCCATTTTGTAGGTTTAACTGCGCTTCTTCAGAATCATAAAGTTTGCCGTCAATACTTGCAGAGATTACTTGACCATAACGCCGAAAATTTTCTGGTGTTATCAATTCTGCGTGTAATTGTTGCACTGTTTTTGATGTATTCATATCAAACTTGTTTGTATTTTTATCATTTTAGCGGTCATTTTCATCTGGAAAAACCTAAGGAAGCATCCCAAAGCAAATTACCCACAGACTTCCAGTCTGTGGCTATTGCATTCCAAGTCAGAAAAGCGCGGACTCAATTCAGCCTGCGGAGGCAGGCTTTGTTTGTGTAGCCGCGATTTCAATCGCCAGGTATTTTGCTTGGTCTTGTATACCACCAAGCCCAAGCAATTAAGACTGCTTGGAAGGGAAGTCTTACCGCTTGGAACCAAGGTGAATTTGGTATAGGATCGAGGTTGATGTTATTCACTGCCATGTTGATGTTGGCAGGGAAAACAAAGATGAAAAGAGTAAGCAGTCCCCAAGCAGCCGCATGACTCACCGGGGGAACTAATAATCCAATCCCACCCAGAATTTCAAAAAAGCCGCTAATATAAACCAGTTCCAGAGGATAGGGAAGTTGCAAAGGCACGAGTTTGACAAATGGCGTTGGGATGGCAAAGTGCGCTATGCCGACGCCGATGATACACACGGCGAGAATCACTCGCAACAGTTCCTTGTTCTTTTTGATGTATTCCATCTCACCCTATACAGACTAACTATTAGAATCTGCTGACAAATTTTGTCTGCTTCTTCAGTTTATTCAGTCTGATGTTACTTTGTTTTCAGTCAACAGTCGGAAAAATAGACTGGCGTCAGCGTAGCAACGCTATACTCGAATCGCTCAAAATAAGTAACTACATTAATACTATCTATCTGAGGGCGATCGCATGGCGGAAAACTATAGTCGGCGCAAATTTCTCTTGTACGGTTCAGCTGCCTTGGGTACAAGCCTGTTGCTGAAGGCTTGCAATGACAACCCTACCCCAACACAAACAGCAGCTAGCGGGGATACTTCTGCCAAAACGGGTAAGGATTTCAAAGTTGCCATCGTTTTGCCAGGGATTATTACAGATAAAGCTTGGAACCAGGCTGGCTATGAAGGCGTGACAATTGCTAAGGAAAAGCTGGGAGTCGAAATTGCTCAGGTTGAGAAGGTGGAACAAGCGGATCAGGCAGAAGCTTTGTCCGACTTTGCGCGTCGTGGCTACAACTTAGTGTATGCTCACGGGGGACAATTTGATGCAGCAATTGGGCAGGTGGCAGCGCAATTTCCCAAGACGTTTTTTGTCGGCGTCAATGGTACGGTGAAAGGTGACAATATGGCGTCTTTGCGAATCGATCATTTGCAAACCAGTTATCTGTGCGGCATCATTGGTGCTTTGATGACAAAATCAAATAAAATGGCTTATCTAGCGGCTCAATCTTTTCAAGCAACTGATGAAGAATTGCGTGGATTAGAGTTAGGCGCAAAGTCTGTTAAGCCGGATATTAAAATAGCTGCAAGTTACACAGGTGATTGGAATGATGCGGCTAAGGCAAAGGAAGCGACGCAAGCGTTGATTTCTTCTGGCGTAGATGTGGTTTATCAGTGGCTGGATAATGCTGCTCCTGCGGTGCTGCAAACCGCCGCTGAGAAGGGAGTTTTTGCTTTCGGCAATACAACAGATCAGCTAGATGTTGCGCCAAAGGCGGTATTAACCAGTGCGGTGAAGCGAATTGACTTAGCGATCGCATACTTAGCCGATCTCGCTGTGAAGGGTAATCTCAAAGGTGAGATTTATACAATTGGGTTGGAAAATCCTGAGATTCTGTATCTTGGTAAATTTGGGGCGATGGTGCCAAAAAATGTAGAGGAAAAAGCACTCCAGATGAAGGATGCAATATTAGCTAAAAAAGTCATGTTTGAGGCGTGTAAGCAGGGGGGGAAAGATACTCGTTGTGTGAAGCAAGCTTAATTTTGTTTAGTTTCTTCGCTTATCACCTGCCGGGGAATCAATTTCCCGGCTAATAGCAGAAGTCCTCTTAAGAGGACTAGCAAGAAACATTTAGTGAACTTAAGCCGGGGAATCAATTCCCGGCTAATAGCAGAAGTCCTCTCAAGAGGACTAGCAAGAAACATTTAGTCCACTTGAATGGACTTGAGCTATTAGCCGTGAACTTAAGCCGGGGAATCAATTCCCCGGCTAATAGCAGAAGTCCTCTTAAGAGGACTAGCAAGAAACATTTAGTCCACTTGAGTGGACTTGAGCTAAGCTGTTATGCATTTAAATAGGGTATAATGGAAAGCTTAATTAAGTCAAATGAGTGCAGAAATGCCAGCGAAGAATCATCTCAATGCAGAGCAACTAAAGAAACTACACTCAGCCTTAAAAAAG
>NZ_JBHZGO010000115.1:0-81798 GCF_042747725.1 Coleofasciculus sp. H7-2 | reverse complement strand
ATCAATTGAAGAGCTAGAGTATGTATTACATAAGCTTTTAAATGAAGGAGAGTTGATTATCAAATGGGAACGAAAGCTCAAAAACAAGGGCAATGCTCTTATCACAGTTTAAATGCATAACAGCTTATTAGCCGTGAACTTAAGTTCACGGCGGGATGCTGGGTAGCCAATTACCAAAAACTATTAAAAATGACCTATCTACGTCTTGAAGGCATTAGCAAACGCTTTGGCAGTTTTCTCGCTAATGACAATATCAACCTGAGCGTTAGTTGCGGCTCTATTCATGCTTTGCTGGGCGAAAATGGAGCCGGTAAAACTACTTTGATGAATATCCTCTGCGGACTTTATCAGCCAGATTCCGGTCAAATTTACCTGCAAGATAAGCCAGTACAAATTTCTTCAGCGAGTGACGCGATCGCGCACGGAATTGGCATGATTCACCAGCATTTTATGTTGGTGCCGCAACTGTCAGTAACCGAAAATATTATTCTTGGAACCAGCTTCGATTTACGGTTAGATATAAAAGAGAAAGCGCAGGCGATCGCGCAAATTTCTCGCTACTACAATATAGAAGTAAATCCATTAGCAAAAGTGGGAGATTTACCTGTAGGAGTTCAGCAACGGGTAGAGATTCTCAAAGCACTTTACCGCAACGCCAAGTTGCTGATATTGGATGAACCGACAGCGGTGCTGACGCCGCCAGAGGTGAAGATTTTAGCGGCTATCTTGCGCCAACTTGCTAAAGATGGACACACAATTATTTTTATCAGCCACAAGCTAGAAGAGGTGATGAATCTTTGCAATACTGTCACTGTGTTGCGGCGGGGTGCGGTGGTGACGACAACCACAACCGCCGATACTAACACTCAAGAATTAGCACGGTTGATGGTAGGTAGAGAAGTCTTATTTCATCTAAGTAAATCTGCTCGTTCCTCTGGTGAAGTGGTGTTAGAAGTACAGAATTTACAGGTGCAGGATCAGCGGAATTTGCCGGTTGTGAAAGATGTATCCTTTCAACTCCACGCAGGCGAAATACTGGGAGTTGCGGGTGTTGATGGCAATGGACAGCGAGAGTTGGCAGATGCGATCGCCTTTGGCGCAAGCGAAGCTATCGCTGGTTTGCGTACTATTACTTCCGGTAGAATAATGAACCGCAAAGACGCAAAGAATGCAAAGGAAAGAGGGGAAGAAATAATTACAGCTTATATTCCAGAGGATAGGCAGAAAATGGGTTTGGTGATGGGATTTAGCATTGCTAGAAATCTGATTCTCAAAGTTTTTAACTTTCTGCCATTTTGCCGCCGCTGGTTTCTCCAGAATGAGGTGATTAATCATCATGCGGCTGAGGCAATGCAAAACTTTGATATTCGCGCCGATAATCCATCAATTAAAGTTAGCCAATTGTCCGGCGGTAATCAACAAAAAGTAATATTGGCACGAGAACTTTCTGGCAACCCAACTTTAATTGTGGCAATGCAACCGACACGCGGTTTAGATGTTGGTGCGACAGAATATGTACAGCAACGCTTATTAGCTGAACGAGAACGAGGTGCAGCAATTATATATATTTCAACTGAATTAGAAGAGATTATGGCAATGAGCGATCGCATTGCTGTAATGTACGAAGGACAATTCGTTGATATCTTAGATGCTACCACTGCCACGGTGGAACAAGTTGGTTATTTGATGACTGGTGGTATTTCGGCGGGTGTTGAAGGGTAGCGATCGCTGTTATGTACGATTAAGGAAAAACTATGACAAAAACTAATGGGATTCAACCCTTTGTGTTGCCAATTTTATCGCTGCTGGTAGCGATCGCTATCGGTTAATATAGTACAAAATCACTAGCTAATTTCTTAGAGTGTAGCCAGATATGGGTATAGAGGCAGAATTTAAGCAAGTGTCTCCATATCTGTTGGAGAAGCTAAAAGAACACCCACAGGACTTACGCAAAGCTTATACATATAGCGTTTTTTCGGGTTCAATCCCCCTGGGAAAAGCCCTTACTATGTGGTGATGTGCGGCGAGTCCTGAGCATCAAAAACGAAACCCAACCAATGCTTATGTTTTGTTGGCTAACGTTGCCTCAACCATTCCCTACGCGAACTTGCGAACTTTGGTGTTTTTCGCTCTAACCGAACTGTACTGCCACTCGACCGACAAGTAAACTGCGCGATCGCTCAAGTAGAATGATACCAAGAAGGTTTTTGACCTACTGCTCTCCACGCCTCTTGTCACAATGGATTTTAGTCAATTGCTTGTTGGAAAAATAGACGCGATTGCCAAAAACTGGGTTGAAGCAGTCCGCTTGGATAGGCAGATTTCCAGCACTGACGATTTACCACGCTCAGCTATACGGGATCATATTCCCGATGTGCTAAAGGCGATGGCAACTGTGATTTCCCAGTCGCAGGAAAACGATATTCAGTCCATCGTCCAGAACAGTTTGTATCATGGCGTTCTGCGTGCTAAACAAGGTTTTGCTCCCACAGAAATTGCGCGAGAATATCGTCTACTGCGCCAGACGATCTTTTCCACTTTAGAGGCAGATTTATTAGAGGGTACGGTTCGGGAAGTGATGCGAGCTTACAATGCGATTGACGCGACGCTCGACGAAGCTATTGCCCAATGCTTCAAAAGTTATGTAGAGGAGCGATTGCAAGAACTACAACAGGTGCAAAGTCAGGTAGAACTAACCAATCAAGAACTAACTCGCTTGGTAAAAGCGAATCAGGACAATCTCTCTCAACTAGCCCACGAACTGAAAAACCCTCTAAATTCGATTATTGGCTACTCGGAGCTGATTTTACGCTCTTCACGAAAGAATGTTGAAGTTCGGGACACCTTTCCCAATCTGGAACACATTGAGCGAGTGCTACGCAATGGCAGACACTTACTTCGCCTGATCAACGATACACTGGAAATCTCCCGGTATTCGGCAGGGAAAATAGAACTGCACCCAGAACTAATAGATGTAGCCTCTTTAATCAACAATGTGGTTGAAATGTTGGAGCCTTTGGCTGCTGCGAAAGAGCTACAAATGGTGGTTGATTGCGATTCAGCTAGCGCCGATAACTCTGCTACTCTTCGAGAAGGGCTACGCCCAAAACGCGCTCCTGAAAAAGTGCTGACAGATTCTTTGCGATTACAGCAAATTGTCACAAATCTTCTAAGCAATGCGATTCGCTACACAGAATCGGGAATCGTCCATTTAAGGTGTCAGATGTTATCTGATAACCAATGGTCTATTGCAGTGAGCGACACCGGAGTTGGGATTGCTGCAGAAGACCAGGCGCGTGTTTTTGATCCCTTCTTTCAAGCTGGCAATAGTAGCGATCGCATACCCGGTAGCACTGGCTTAGGTTTGACAATTGTCGCACAACTGGTAAACCTAATGCAAGGCAAAATAGAGCTGGTATCCCAGATTGGAGTTGGCTCCACCTTCACCGTCATCTTACCCCTAGAAGTTAAAACCCTTGAATCAATTTGTTGAATTTCGGTTTTATCCGTCTTTTCCCTAACTTGTATAATTCTTGAAATTATTGAGCCGAATTAACGATACCTTTTAATCGCAAAGATGCTTGGATTCTTGCCATTAATTCATCAAAATAAATCGGCTTCCGAATGAAGTCAGGACTTACGCAAAGCTTATACATATAGCGTTCTTGTCGGTTCAATCCCCTTGTGGTTGCCCTTACTATGTGGTGATGTTGCGTAAGTCCTGAAGTCATTAGCTCCTAACTCTTGGCAGCGCCTGAAGTTATTGCCGCTACTCGCACCCTGCTCCGACGCGGCGACAAGAACACCGCAGACAGCACACAGTAATCGATACAAGGAAAGCCCGAAGCACCGAATTGCAGCTAGCTCGTTAGGACTTACGCAACATCACCACATCTAGGGGCAACCACAGGGGGATTGAACCGACAAGAACGCTAACAAAACGCTATGTGTATAAGCTTTGCGTAAGTCCTGCTCGTGAAAAATTGACAGTCCTTTTTACCAGCGCTAGACTCCTGTTGTTCTCCTGGCTATGCACCCGACTGCATCATAGCTGTCTGTAAGAGGTTGAAGTAAAACTGCTAGTAAGGCTTTGCCTAGTTTTCTGACATGATGCACCCACTCAAAAAAGCCCAGAAACCAAGGCAGTTTCTCTTGGGAAATCCTTCGATGCGATCGCCACCAAGAGCGCAGTAAGCACCAAAGGGCTTGTCTAGAACCGTTTCATTCGATGCTCCTCAAAAACTGGAAGCTTAATCAGCGACATAATTAAGTGGAAATATTATTGACAAATCAATAGCATTTTTAAATCTTACGATTTTACTGACATTTTGGATTCCCACCACCCGTAGAATTACGGAGGCATTTAACGATTTTATGGAAAAAGATCCAATTCGCGTTTTAGATCGTATTAAAGAAAAAGGGAATTTCTCTCCTGTGAGAGATGCAGAGGACTCAACTACTGCAATTGACTCTGAAGAGTGATTGGCTTAGACCTACTCTCCAGAACGCATGCATCCTGACTCTCTCGATGGCAAATCAACAAACGCAACGCCCCGGATGGATACAGAGCTATTTCAAGCACTTAAAGCCGGTCAATCCTCTGCTCTGGGCACTCTCTACGACCGCTATGGCACTCTGGTATACGGGTTAGCATTGAAAATTTTGCAAAACCCCCAAGAAGCAGAAGACCTCACTCAAGAGATTTTTCTGCATCTGTGGCGTAGCAATAGTTACAATCCCGCTCGTGGTTCTCTAAGCAGCTTTCTAAGTGTTATGACGCGATCGCGTGCGATTGACAAACTTCGCTCCCGTGGCACCACCCACAAATTTCTTGAGCGTTGGCGTCAAACAATGACGACTGAAATCAGTTCAAGCCCTTTTGAACAGGCTTCATTAGGCGAGCGATCGCAGCAGGTTCGGAATGCCTTGGCGCAACTTTCAGAAAACCAGCGTCAAATCTTAGAAATGTCCTACTACCAAGGTCTCACTCAATCGGAAATTGCCGCTCAACTAAATATCCCCTTAGGGACGGTCAAAACTCGCACTCGTCAGGGACTACTGAAATTGAGGCAAACGTTACAAGATTTTCTAAAATAGTTGCACCATGACCGAACCTTTAAATCCGGAAAACTTAGAAGAATTAATGGCAGGTTATGTCCTCGGCGACCTTAGCGCTGAAGAAGCGGAAGAATTTAGGCAAATTCTCGAAAAAAATCCGCAACAGGCGACTGAAGTGAGTCGTTTGCAGGAAGCACTAGAACTCTTGCCCTACGCCCTTCCTGAAGTCACCCCTCCTCCACATCTGCGTTCGGCGATTCTGGAAGCTGCCGAACGCGCAATCAACCGCGAACCCACACCAAAACAGTTTTCTTTCCCTTGGAGCAAACTTTTTGCCAGTTTGGCAGCACTGTTAGCGCTAGCTTTCGCTTTTGACAATTATCGTCTGCGACAGAATCTAAAGATAGTGCAGTCTCGTCTGCGGCAGGAACTGCAAACTGTGCAGGCTCAGAAAGATGCCCTTGAGGTCCTACAACAGCGGAATACCCGCTTATACACACTTACAGGTACAGAAAAAGCAAATACGGCTTCTGGAAGCATTCTCGTCAATCTGGATGAACAAAAAGCAGTAATCGCCTTTCAAAATCTTCCGGCTGTCCCATCTGGTCAAATTTATCGGCTTTGGGCAATTGTTGACGATAAAAAGATACCTTGTGCAAATTTTGGGGCAAGTCAGCGGGGAACTGTTTTAGAGCAAATTTCCATTCCTGTCGGTGCTTGCGGTGCTACAACCTCAACCTTAGCCGTCACCTTAGAACCCTCTACCCTACCCCCGCAGCCAGTCGGTCCCGCAGTCATGGTAGAAAGTAGTTTGTAGCACAGAAGAAGCGCCTAGCGCTGGAATACTGGGAGGTGTTTTAGAAGTGTTGAGCAAATTTTTAACCGCTCTAAAAACCTATCTGGAATACCTTCGAGAGAGGATGTCAAGTAAAGAAAGCATACTTAAGATGCTCTCACTCACAGAATACTTAGATGTCGGAAGCCACCGTACTTCAGTCGGTGGAGGAAGACGAGTGGCGACTTTAATCGCTAGCTTATTAGTGATGTGGATCTTCAATGTAGCGCTGAATAGTCTATGCGCTAACGAGAGCCTGCTGTCTTGACACTCCTCGACCTAAAGCAAAACTCAAAACTCAAAACTCAGGGCAGGCACAAGGCACTGCCCCTACTTATAACTCTCATTACCCATTACCAATTTTAGGAAAGTCAGGGCAGGTTTCTAGAGGTTCAGTTGACTTAATTAGATGCATTCCCGCCGCTGCAAATCTGGCAAAAGCTTCTTCTGCTTGATCCGTATAATCCACCACTCCAGGAACGACAACAGCTGATGTGCAATCTTCCAGCAAATACACCTTTTTGGCAAGATTAGCGTCTGTGTGGTTTATTTCTGTTAACAAATCGTCAATTGTCCAGGCGACGCAGTGACTCTTTGCTTGACCGGCAATAATGACCGCATCAAACGCGAGCAACTGCTGAATCAAGCTAGTATTTTTCTGGGCAATCGGGCGTCCATTCACGCTTTCCAAAACTTCCGCCCGGAGGACAGAATAATTTTCAGTTAAAGGATTGTCGCCTTTAATTTCAAACTGCGTTTGGCTATTCCGGGCAATACAGTGGAAAAATAGTGCCTCTTCCACCGCTGACACCAAAGCGTGACCAATTCCACCCAGCATGGAATGATAAGGCCACACCGTCAGCGGATATTTACCAGCTTCACTCAAATGCTTGACATAATGCAAAGCGTGTGAGGCAAGTTCGGCGTAATCGACACCGACAATCCCAGCAACGGCTGGATTCACCTTCCAGACGCCTTGGTGAACATCCTCCGGTGTAATCATCGTGACGGCGGCGGTGGGATGTTCCCCGGCGTCGTTAATCCAGAAGATGGGATGGAAAATTTGCATTGCCGTGTGAGTATCCATTGTGGGAGCGATCGCGCTGATGACTCCCAAATTCCGATAAATAAATTCACACAGCCGCAGATTATCATCTACCGCACCCGTGCCCGTTCTCCCACCCACAAATAATTCAAAATCGGGGATGCAAAACGTATTCTGGACATCGATTAACAACAGACAAATGCGAGTTTTATCCTCAGCCGCCGCTGAAATCTGGTGCTTTTTCGCCCACTCCCTCGCATCCGCTGCCCGTTGCTGATACGGCACCCGCCAGACTTCCCCGACCTTGGCATCAAAGTGAGGCGGAATCGGTAACTGCTTTGTTGTTTGTGCGTTCATTATTTCCTCCTGCTGTTACCACCTGAGTCAGCGGTGGAATTCCCGCTAAATCGAGGATTGGCGAAATCAAATCTTCTCGTTTCACTGCCATCATATGAACCCCTTGGCAGAGTTGACGAGCCAATTTGACTTGTTCTGCGGCAATTAGCATCCCTTCTTGCAGGGGATCTGAAGCAGCGGCGAGTCTATCAATGATGTGGTCGGGAATATTCACTCCAGGCACGCATCGATTGATAAATTGAGCATTTTTAGCGGATTTGAGCAGAAAAATTCCCGCCAAAATTGGCTTTCCACAGCCAGCCGCGATTTGATCCATAAATTTTTCTAGCCGATCAAAATCGCAAATCAGCTGACTTTGGAAAAACTGCGCCCCTGCTGCTAATTTTCGCTCAAATCGACTTTGCAAGCTCGACCAGCTTGCTAATTGCGGATCGATAGCAGCACCCACGAATAAGTCCGTTGCCCCATCACCTAAGGGTTTGTCGTTCCAGTCGCAGCCGAGATTCATTTTTTTAATTAATCCCAGCAACCGCACGGATTCTAGGTCAAATACACTCTTGGCATCGGCATGATCCCCAGCTTTCACGGGATCGCCGGTCAAAGCTAAGATATTGCGAATTCCCAAGGCATGGGCACCCATCAAGTCAGCTTGCAATCCGATGCGGTTGCGATCGCGACAAGCAATCTGACAAATCGGCTCGATTCCATGCTGTAGCAATATCACCGAAGCCGCCATCGAACACATCCGCAACACCGCCCGACTGCCATCGGTAATATTGACCGCATGAACCCGACCTTCGAGGGTTTGCGCCATTTTCAGCATCTGGGAGGGATCGCCGCCTTTGGGGGGGGCAACCTCGGCGGTAATTAAAAATTCACCCGATTCGGCAGCAGCACGCAAATTGGTCTTGTAGGGGCGAGGTTGCCCCGTCCCTGCTGAATTTTGAATTAAATAACTCATTCTTAAGCATCAATAACTAATCGCTTCCATCCTTGATAGCTTATATCTGCTTAAAGGGGAACCGAATAACCGAGGGCAGCTTTCACTTGGGCGAGAGTTACCGAAGCGATCGCTTCCGCTTTCTGCCTGCCATCGCGCAACACCGACTCCAAATAGCCTTTGTCATCCATCACCGCTTGATACTTTTCTTGAATCGGTTTCAGGGCGTTAATCGTGGTTTCTGTCAGCAACGGCTTGAATTGTCCCCAGCCCATATCCTGACACTGTGCTGCGACTTCTTCCTTCGTCTTACCCGAAAGCACCATGTATAGCGTCAGCAAATTTCGGGCTTCGGGTCGTTCCGAATCGTCAAAAGTTAGACCGCGCACTGAGTCAGTTTTACAGCGTTTAATCTTATTTTGGATTTGATCTGGCGTATCGAGCAGGTTAATCCGACTCATGTCTGAAGGATCGGATTTCGACATCTTCCGAGTGCCATCGGTCAGACTCATCACTCTAGCACCTTCAGCCCGAATCAGCGGCTCTGGCAGTTTCAGCACCGGATTTTCCCGGCAAAATTGGTAATTAAACCGATTCGCAATATCGCGGGTCAATTCTAAGTGCTGCTTCTGGTCTTCTCCCACCGGCACTTTATCCGCCTGATACAGCAAAATATCTGCCGCCATCAACACCGGATAGTCTAGCAACCCAGTATTGACATTTTCCCCCTGCTTAACTGCCTTTTCCTTAAACTGGATCATATCTTCCAGCCAGTTGAGGGGGGTGATGCAATTAAGCAGCCAAGTCAGTTCGCTATGTGCCGGGATGTGGGATTGCACGAAAATACTGGAATACTGCAAATCGATCCCACAAGCCAAATACAAAGCCGCAATTTTATAAGTATTTTCAGCTAACGTGCTTGGGTCGTGGGGCGCGGTAATCGCGTGCAAATCCACCACACAGAAGAAATTTTCGTACTGACTCTGCCCTTCTACCCAGTTGCGGATTGCTCCCAAGTAGTTACCCAGATGCAGATTACCAGTTGGTTGAACCCCAGAGAGAATGCGTTGCTTAACCATAAATTTCAATTTAGCTATCTAGAAGCGCAGCTTTGATGCCTGCGTTAACAAAACTTATCTATCTAGTTTGACATTTTCTGGCATCAGCGCGGCGTTATTGTAACAGTCCAGAGGCAAAGGAGCGATCGCGTCTTTTGCCATCATTCCTTACCTAAACTCTCAATTTTACCCATAATCAATTTTCTGCTGGGATGGAAAATAAACACCCATGCTCAGAATGCGATCGCGCTTTTCATCTGTTTTGCTGATGAATCTACTTGCAAATTATTTCTCTAAATTCTAGAACTGTATCTAGAGGTTCTGGCTGCACAACGTAGCTAGCTAAAATATTTACATCTTCGGGGATGAATTCGCTTTCATTTGTAAGATATTTTTTTGACGAACCGCCAAGGACGCCTTAGCGAAGCCATGCGCGTTAGCGCTATAGGACGCAAAGAAAGAGAAAGCAGAGGTTTCACAAATTTTTTAGGATTGCTAGAGATTATAAGATTTCAGCATGATGAAATTTTTAGGCATTGATTTATGATGGCGATCGCAACCCAGCGGTTGATGCTGCCTCGCTTGGGAAGAGGGGCAGTTGTATCTGCTGGATTTAGATAGACTCAAAACAATAGAAGATATCCTCAACTGGGTTGATACCTGGGCAGCCGCACGCAGAAATTAAAAATTAAAAATTGAAGATTTCCTCTTCGTTTTTTAATTTTTAATTTTGCATTTTTAATTGTTATGCCCAGAGAATCAGTCCCAATTCGTAGGGACTTGATAGATTGTCGTGTTTAGGCAAAACCCGTAAAGAGAAACCCTGCAAACCACTGGAGGTATAGAGAATATCAACGGTGTAAATACTACACCCTTGTTGATCTTTGCCTTCGTAATCCATTACTACGGGAATGCCGTTGACAATCTCGCCATCGACACCAACTGCACCCTGATAAAGTTCGACTTGAACATCATCGGAGCCGAGTTGCCCAAGGTTGACCCGCGCTTTGACAGCAACCGTTTGATTGACCATAATCCCAGCGGGTTCTGAAACATCAACTGCTTCGATTTTGATGTTGTACCATTGCTCGAAGATCCGTTGCTTCCAGGCGGCTACGTCCTTGGCGGGAGCGTAGTTGTCTGCGGTCATCGTAGAGTAGCGATCGCTCGCCGGGAAATATCCCCGCACCGCATACTCCCGCACCATCCGCGACGTATTGAAGAACGGACAATTTAACCGAATCGCATCCTTCATTTTGGCAGTCCACTTGCGGGGAATTCCAGATCCATCCCGGTTATAGAACAGCGGCACGACTTCCTGTTCTAGCAAGTCGTACAAAGCATTCGCTTCCACATCATCTTGATAATTGATGTCTTCATAGTCTTCCCCGTGACCGATGGGCCAGCCAGTGCGGACATAATCTGCCTCATCCCACCAGCCATCCAGCACGCTCAGATTCGGCAAACCATTCATCGCCGCCTTCATTCCACTGGTGCCAGATGCCTCTCGCGGACGCCTGGGGGTGTTCAGCCAAACATCACAACCTGCCACCATTAATCGGGCAACATAAGTGTCGTAGTCCGGGATAAACACTACACTGGCATTCATCCCTTCATCCCGCGAGAAATGAATGATATCGCGGATCAGTTCCTTCCCAGGCATATCCTTGGGATGAGCTTTTCCAGCAATCACGAACTGCACCCGCCGATTTGGATCGCCCAGCAAGATTTTCTTGATCCGGTCTATGTTCCGCAAAAACAGAGTTGCCCGCTTATAAGTCGCAAAACGACGCGCAAACCCAATCGTCAGCACCGTTGGGTCTAACACTTCTTGAGCTTGGTCAATCTCAGATGGAGAAGCACCGCGATCGCGCAACTTTCTCACTAGGCGATCGCGCACAAACACCACCAGTTCTGACCGCTGACGCTCGTGATTGCGCCACAACTCCTCATCCGGAATCGACTGCACCCGCTCCCACAACGGATCGTCTACTGGCGCGTCAGACCACTGGGGGCCAAGGTAGCGATCATATAGCTCCTGAGTTGACTTCGCCACACAAGTGCGGGCGTGTACTCCATTCGTAATCGCGGTAATCGGCACCTCATCCAGTGGAAAATCTTTCCAGAGACTGTGAAACATCTTCCGCGACACTAACCCGTGCAACTGAGCAACCCCATTGACAAAGCTCGATGTCTTCATCGCCAGTGCTGCCATGCTAAACGGCGACGCCAAATCCCCAGTGTCCTCCCGTCCTAAGCCGAGAAATTCTTCGTGGGAAAGTCCGTAAATATCGGCATAGTGTCCCACGTAATAAAGAGCCTTGTCCGGGGGGAACAAATCGAACCCAGCGGATACAGGCGTGTGAGTAGTGAAAACCTGACTCGCTTGCGCCACCTGTTTGGCGTCGGCAAAGCTGAGTTTCTCTTCTTGCATCAGCATCCGGATGCGTTCCAGAATCAGAAACGCTGAGTGACCTTCATTCAGGTGATAAACGGTGGGTTTGTATCCCAGCGCCTTCAGCATCCGGAAGCCTCCGATGCCCAACATCATCTCCTGGTGAATCCGCATATCCAAGTCACCACCATACAGCTCGTCGGTGATGTCGTGGTCGTAGGGATTGTTCGGCTCAATGTTGGTATCGAGCAGGTATAGGGGCACGGTTCCCACTTGCACGCGCCAGACACGTGCATAGACGGTGCGCCCTGGATACTCTACAGAAATCCGCAGTTCCGAACCGTCAGGATGGCGCTCCGGGTGCAACGGCATATTGTAGAAATCGTTAGTCGGATAGCGTTCCTGCTGCCAACCATCGGCATTGAGGTACTGGGCAAAATACCCTTCCTGGTAGAGTAAGCCGACGGCAACGAGCGGTAAGCCTAAGTCACTGGCTGATTTCAGGTGGTCTCCAGCGAGAACGCCCAAGCCACCAGAGTAAATGGGTAGGCAGTCGGTTAGACCAAATTCCGCGCAGAAATAGGCGTAACACTCCTTAGTGCTGAGGACGGAGGACTGAGGAGTGAGTGAGGAAGAGGAATTTTCTTCTTTTCTCTCAGTCCTCAGTCCCTTCACCGAGGACTGAGGATTGAGTGAGGAAGAGGAAGAAGAATTTTCTTCTTTTCTCTCACTCCTCAGTCCTTTCACCTCAGTCCTGTGTTTGCGATACCACGTCCGCTCTTGCAGGTAGTCGTCTAGCTGGCGGCTGGCTCGTTCCATGTGGGCAACAAAGCCTTCATCTTCAGCAACTTCTTGTAGCCGGGCTTGAGAAATGGTTCCCAGCATTAGCACCGGATTGTGGCGGCTGGATTCCCACAAATCGCGGTCTAGGCGGCGAAATAACTCTTTAGTTTCAAAGTTCCAATCCCAATGCAGATTGTATGCCAGTTTTCGTAAGGGTTCTAGTCTTGACGGCAAGGCGGGGGAAACGTTAAACGTCCGAATCGGCTGCATTGACAAAGACCTCTAAAGTTTTCATAGAGCTATTGTGTACTCACTTCCGCTGCAAGTTGGATGCTCTTTATACTCTTTTTTACCACTGCCAATATTTATCCCTTTGTCTGGTTGTCCTGAGCAAGCTGCCGCTTTTAATACAGAATCCTGGTTTTTTCAGGAAAATTGCGAAGATTTATTTGGAGAAGTTCTCCTAGCGCGGGAGCGATCGCCTAAAAGCGGTTAACATAGCTTCTCACGAGCTAGCTGCCCTTCGGCACCACCAGTAGCATAATGCTCTGAATCGCCACGACTGTGACTAACTCATTGGGCAGAATCGTCGCGTGTTTATCCTCCTGGCGCTTCCCAAACACCTTAGCAAGCTGGGATCAGACCCTAGAAAATATCCCAGTATTTCCAAGTTCTGCAATTTACTCGATTTTGAGCTATAGGTAAAGTCAAAAGGCATGAACCGGGTGCGATCTCGTGGTATAACAACAAAGCGATCGCGAGGGAAACTTCGCGCTCTGGCAATCGTCAGAGCAGTTTAAGCAGCTCAAACGACGGCTAAACTCACCGCTTGAGGTCAACAATCACTCCAGGCTCAAGGCAAAAATGAAGCAATATTTCGGTATTATGAGAAAGTTGTTCTGCCTTTAAGGCAGCAACATTCAGCCTTTCCCGTCTGGAGTAGATATCGGTATGGTGACTCTCAAAATTGTTGTTTATATAGTCGTTGCCTTCTTCAGCCTGCTCTTTGTGTTTGGATTTTTGTCCAGCGATCCTTCCCGTAACCCAAAACGCCGGGATCTCGAATAGACAGCGATCGCTTTATGCCTCGCAGCCGATGTCGGGGCAGCAGTCCACTGCGAGGCACCCTACTCAGAGTGCAGTTGAGGATAGGCATTGGTGCTGTCCGCTCAACTCCTGTTGCTAGAAGATGCCCCAACCAGTCCCGCCGCCCCCACCGCCTGCGATTATCAACACGTTGCCGCCTGAGGATGTCACTCCTCTAGCTGCCTCCGCTCAAACGATTGCATCGGATTCAAGCCGAACCCTGCAACCTGAGACCCTTGCTGCCCCGACGCAGCCGGAAACGTTTGCGCCGGAGTCTTCTTCTATCTCTGTTATTTCTATCCCTACCAGGAATGCTGCCCCGCTTGGTGCCCCAATTTCAGTGGGGCATCCGATTGTCAGGAATCGGGGTGGTAGGGAAGAAGCATCTGTGCAGAAAGACCAGAATGATGACCCTGCATTGTCAGCACAACGGCTTCGCCCTTACGCATACCCAGACCAGGATTTGCCGACCGTTGCTGAATTTGATGCTTCGTCGGTAGAAAGTCAAGAGTCAGAACCTAGCGATCGCAATGGAAGTAAGGCTGCAATAGCAAAAGAACGCACGGCAACTCCTGTGTTGCAGAAGCAGCTGCCAGTATCTCAGCTACCGAGTGTCAATCAACAGCCTCCAGAACCCCCAGAACCCCCAGAATCTCCGGAATCTCTGCCGAGTGAAACTCCGATAGAATCTGCTCCTCCAGCGCCCGTGTCGGAGGGTGAGCCTTGGCCTGAAGAGGAATTGGCACCCGCACCGGCATCAGCACCGGCACCTCCTACGCCAGAAAATCAACCAGCACCCGCACCCGGTACGACGCCACCTACGACTTCTGGCGGTACGGGAGGCGTTGTGGAATTAACTTCTGACCAGCAAGAATACGACGTAGATCGACAAGTCGTTACGGCAGAAGGCGATGTTCTCTTGCGCTACCAGGGTGCTGTAGTAGATGCCGATCGGCTACAAGTGAACTTGCCGAATCGCATTGTGGTGGGCGACGGGAATGTCGCCTTGACGAGAGGCGAACAAGTGCTGCGGGGCGATCGCTTTGAGTATTATTTTGCCCAGGATAGCGGCTTCCTCTTAAATGCCAGTGGCGAGATTTACCAGCCTTCAGCGGGGGCAGATTTTTCTAGCCCTTTACCCAATGATGCCAGTGCTGCTGCTGCCTCAGTGCGACCGTTAAGCGATCGCATTACCGCTAACCAACCCGTCTCGAATATCACCAGTCCCGGCGGCTATGGACTGGTCTTTGGGACTAACCGGAACATCCAAAACCAGCAGTCCTTTCAGCAAGGGGGCGCAATTAACCGACTGCGCTTTCAAGCCGATCGGGTAGATTTCGACTCCGAAGGAGCGTTTGCCACCAATGTTCGGCTAACCAACGACCCCTTTTCGCCACCAGAACTTGAGGTACGGGCAGATACAGCCAGATTCAGGCGGATTTCGCCCCTGGTAGATGAAATTACCACCACTCGCTCTCGCGCCGTTTTTGACCAGGGTTTTTCGATCCCCATTTTTCAAGATCGCAGAGTGATTGACCGGAGCGAGAGCGAACCGGGTCTCGTCACCTTCGGCTATGATGCTGAAGACCGAGGTGGTGTGTTTGCGGAACGCACCTTTCAACTGATTTCTAATAACCGCGTGCGATTGCGCGTGACACCGCAATATTTTCTTCAAAAAGCCGTTTCTGAGGGGAGTTTCCTCGATCCCTCCGTGTTTGGTCTCAGGTCTAGACTGGATGCCACCCTCAGTCCCACTACGACCCTGAGAGGGTCGGCTGTTTTCACCAGTCTAGATCCGGACGAGATCGCAGAAGACCAGCTACGAGCGAGCCTGCGGCTGCGCCAGATTATCGGCACCCGTTACCCCCACACTCTGAATTTAGAATATAGCTACCGCGATCGCCTGTTCAACGGCTCCCTCGGCTTTCAAACCGTTCAGAGTAGTTTAGGCGCAGTTCTGACTTCTCCGGTCATTCCCTTAGGAAATACTGGCGTCAGCCTCACTTATCAAGCTGGTGCCCAGTTCATTAATGCAGATACAGACCGTTTAGACTTGCTCGATCCCGTGCGAACCAACAATCGCGTCAGTCTCAGTCGCTATCAAGCGAGTGCCTCCCTCAACCGCAACTTTTTACTTTGGCAGGGTAAAGCTTTGCCTGCCACCCCCACCGAAGGATTGCGCTACACACCCGTGCCAGTTGTTCCCTACCTGCAATTAACGACGGGCGTCACCGGCGTTTATAGTGGTTACAGCAGTGGGGATAGCCAGGACTCCCTGAGCGGGAACATTGGGCTGCAAGGGCAATTCGGTCATTTCTCCCGACCTTTTTTAGATTACACCGGGTTTAATGTTACTTACTCTCAAGTTGCTCGTGGTGGCACATCACCTTTCTTATTTGACCGCCTCGTGGATACCAGCGTCCTTTCCGCTGGGATTACCCAACAGATTTATGGTCCGTTTCGCCTTGGTTTTCAAACTTCGGTCAATTTAAATACTAGCGAACGCATCAGTACCGACTACTTTCTGGAATACAGCCGCCGCACCTACAACATTGTCCTGCGTTACAACCCGGTTTTGGAGCTGGGTTCCATCAGTTTTCGGATTAATGACTTTAACTGGTTGGGTACTCCAGAACCGTTCCCTGGCTCTGGCGTCCGTCCAGTCGTGCAAGGGGTTTCTCGTTAGAAACTGAGTTTTAAATAAAACCCCCAACAGCTGCGTGCTGTTGGGGGTTTTATTTATTTAGCCCGTGCAAACAGGCTTTTTTATACCAGCAAACCTTTAGTCTACGGGTTTCTGTTGCTTTTTCTTAAACTTCTGTTGCCGCTTCTTCACAGCAGTAATCGCATGGTCAGTCGGGAATCCGATTAATGGAATCACCTGATATTGCCGCTCTTGTTCGAGCTTTTTCAGCTCCGTGTAATCGATCCAGTGGATACAATCGACCGGACAGGTATCAATGGCTTCTTGAATGACTTCTTGCGAGTCTCCATCCTGCCGAACTACACGCGATCGCCCATAATCTGGCTCAATATAAAAAGTATTGCGAGCGACATGGGCACAGTGCTTGCAGCCAATACAGGTTATTTCATCAACATATACACCTTTTTGCCGCAGGGTGCCACCCAACTCCGGCTCCAGACCCGAACGCTCCGGCGCATCCCGCCAAATACCACCTAACTCAGGCTCCAGGCCAGAACGTTCGGGAGTTGGCTGTCCAGGAGTTGGGGAATCAGACATTAGGCACTCCAGCGCTGTACAACTAGGCGGATTGAACCATCTTCATTTTGTTTTTGCTCGGCAACTTGGAAGCCCTGCATCGCCGATTCCTTGACAACCGTGTGGTAAGCATAACGCTGAGTCACTCGGTTCAGAAAACGCTCTACAGAACCCGCTTGCTGCCAATATTGTAGGTCGGCAACGAGTTCGTATTCCTGACCATTCCAACTAAAGCCGATGTCATAACCATTTTCTTGCTCAATGGCAACTTCAGCAGTACGGGTTTGACCGCGATAGCCGCGCACTGTTTGCGGGCCAGATTTCCAGTCAATTCCCAGGTCTGTTAAAGCAGCTTCTAAAGAAACAAGGTTACGGATTTGAGTTTTGATGTTGCTAAAGTGTGACATGGCGATTTTTTCAAATGAATTAAGCTGGACTCAAAAAAAACTTACCACTCGCTATATGTTGCCCCGGCTGTCGCCGCCGCAGTCTGATGAATGGCTGAGGCTGAGGCAAAAAATTCAGAAGTCGGGTCTTGATTTAGTACCAGACCCAGCTGGGCTTCAATAGCAGCAGTCACTTCGGCACAGGATTTTCCAGTAATTCCGGTGACTTTCTCCTGCACCCGACCATCCGGATAAATGATAAACTCTAGCGTTTCCATGCTCATTTGTTAGGGATTGCTCAAGTTAGGCGACGGCACGAACCGTACTGCTGATGCCGCCGTATAAGACATCTTTCTAAGAACTGACTCGCTGGGGTATTAATAAATTAATGTTGCTTAAGTGTTGAGCAATTGAGTCACAACGAGTTAAAAGGTAACAAAACTTAATTAATAAAGCGAGTTGTACTTTGATTATTTGTCAGTGTCGCTTAACTTTCCATCTGCGTCAAGATAGAGAAATTGTCTGGAATCGGGCAAAAAAGCCAACATACTTCTGGCAAAGATGCGATCGCGCTGGCTCATCTAAGTGAACGAAACGGCGCGTCCAGAAGCCAGGATAATTAAAGTTTGTTCAATTGCAAGAAGACGCTATGAGTGCAGAGCAAATCACAGGTTCAATCAACTCCCCAACCCCCCTTCGAGTGGGCGTCTTAGGCTTCGGTGGACTGGGGCAGGCTGCCGCCAGAGTGCTGGCACCAAAACGCGAGATGATCTGGGTGGCAGCGGCTGACCAGAAAGGTTATGCCTACGCCGCCCAAGGGTTAGATCCAGATGCCAGCATTGCGATTTACCAGACACAAGGAACGCTTGGCTATTTAGAGCCTACAGGCACCCTCAGCAGCCAGAGCATTCAGGACTTAATGGAACGAGCAAAGCCGGTGGATGGATATTTCCTGGCGCTACCCAATCTGCCCAACACCTTTATGGCGTCCATTGCGCGGCAATTTATTCAATCCGGCTGGCAGGGTGTTCTGGTAGACGCCCTGAAGCGTACCAGCGCTGTCGAGCAGCTACTGGAGCTGCAAGAGGAACTTCTTGCAGCAGGAATTACTTATCTGACTGGCTGTGGGGCGACGCCTGGATTGTTGACAGCAGCAGCAGCTCTTGCCGCCCAAAGTTACGCCGAAATCCACAGCGTCAAGATTACGTTTGGGGTAGGAATTGCAAATTGGGAAGCTTACCGAGCGACGATTCGGGAAGATATTGCCCATCTACCAGGCTACGATGTGGAACGCGCCAGAGCCATGAGTGATGCCGAGGTGGAAGCATTGCTGGATCAAACCAACGGCATCCTGGCTCTGGAGAATATGGAACACGCTGATGATGTGATGCTGGAGCTGGCTGGGATTTGTCCGCGCGATCGCGTTACGGTCGGCGGCGTCGTCGATACCCGCAATCCCAAAAAACCACTCAGCACAAATGTCCAAGTGACGGGTCGCACCTTTGAAGGCAAGATTTCTACCCATACCTTCACGCTTGGCGATGAAACCAGTATGGCAGCCAATGTCTGCGGCCCTGCCTTCGGTTATCTCAAAGCTGGAGTAGCACTCCATCGTCGAGGCATCTACGGTTTGTTTACCGCCGCCGAAGTCATGCCGCAGTTTGTCAAGTAGTTAACAGGTTGAAAGTGGGCAGGTTGAAGCTCACATCAACCTGCTTCAACCTTCAAAGGTTTGGACTTTCAGGCAAAAAAGATTCCTGTGCCTGCTCCTCAACATCTAACATTGGTGTCTGGATGACAAAGGGGAGACAGGCTCCCATTAAGCCTCGCTTAATTCGTTCTGGCGTCTCTGGAAATCCCACAAACAAGGGATATAGCTTGTCAGCGCCCTCGCTGAAAATGTGTTGATGGCGAGGCGGCATCAACCACTCATATTCTTTGTCCAGCCACACCTGCGTCTGCCGCCAACGACTCAACAACTCGGAGAAGTCTTCTTGGGGACGGTGGATGAAGACAAAAATCTCCACCCCCATTTTGATTTTCCATTCGGGGTCACACATTAAAATTGCCACATCACAGGGCAAGCGAATCGCTTCCCCTCTAGATGTGACAACGCCACCGCTTTCTGCTTTAGATATGGCATGGCGAATCCGCACCACCGGCAAAGGAATGGCGATCGCGCTCTCCTCAGACCGGCGCATACTGGGAATCATCTCCAGATAAGGTCGGTGCTGCTTGAGCAGTGCGATCGCTCCAGACAGGTTACTGTACTCCGCCAAGCTAGCTTCGTAATAGGATTGCTTAACAAACATATTTTGATTTTAAATTTTCAATCTTAGATTGGAGATTAGGTCATCGTTAAGTACCATCAGCCCTCCATCCCAAATCTCATTCCCAGACAAAACTAGGAATGAGAAAAATCCAAAACCTGAAATTGATTAGCCTAGTTTGTCAAACACTGCAAACATGGGGAGATACATCGAAAGCAAAATCACCGCTACCATCCCCGCTAATACCACCATCATGATGGGTTCCAGAACACTGGTGAGTGCTTTCACCGCTTGCTCAACCTCATCTTCATAGAAATCTGCCACTTTCATCATCATGCCATCTAACTGACCTGTCTCTTCCCCAATACTAATCATCTGAATTGCCAGTATTGGGAAAACTTGCTCTTTTTGCAAAGCTAAGCTCATCATCCCACCCTGTTGAATGTCTAGCTTGGCTGCATCCACCGCGTTGGCAATTACCTGGTTCCCCGCCGTATCTCTCACAATATCCATGCAAGTGAGAATGGGCACTCCAGAACGAGTCAAGGTTCCAAAAATGCGGCAAAAGCGAGCAATGCATGATTTCTCATTCAAGTCACCCAATAGCGGCATTTTCAAGAAAAAGCGATCCATCGTCACACGACCAACCGGCGTCTTGTAATACTGCCTGTAAAGAAAAGAGGCAACGATGACAGTGATGATAGGAATGATGATCTTCCAACTTCTGAGGATTTCGCTGATCCACAGCATGAACAGGGTCAGCGCAGGCAATTCTGTCCCCAAATCTTTGAAGATGCCAGCAAAGATCGGGATCAAAAACACCGTCATACAAATAAACACAATGATGGCCAAGATTCCCACCGCCACGGGGTATGCCATTGCCCCTTTGACTTGGTTTTGCAGGCGTGCCATATCCTCTAGGACTTTGGCTAATCGGTTGAGTACCTCATCAAGGACACCGCCGACCTCACCGGCTTGCACCATACTGACGTAGAGATTATCGAAACAATCCGGATGTTTACGCATAGCATCCGAGAGATTCACACCTTGTTGAACCTCAGAGCTAATTTCCACAAGCGCTTTTTTGAGCTTGGGATTGGTACATTGTTCGGAAAGCACACCCAAGCATCTAACAATCGGCACACCCGCGTTGACCATCGCGGCAAATTGACGAGAAAAGACGGCTTTATCCTTGACTGTAACCTTCGATAAAGACGTTTGGAAGTCTTTTAGGTTTAATTTGCTCAGGTCAAAGCTTTGAGTTTCTTTGATATTTGCAACAGAAACCCATTTTTCGCGCAGGGCGTCGCGGGCATTGCCAAGGGAGTCGGCAACAATTTTGTCTTTCTTAGCGGCTCCTTTAGAGTCCCGAACATCAGCAATATAGGTAGGCATCAATCACCTCTAAATGAAAGAAGAAGAATGGCTTTTCAAAGGAAATTTTTTGTAATTGGAGGGTGTCTTCCGGGGAGGTTTTTGACAATTTCTGCTGAGCGCTGCCAGGTAGTCCAGACAGACCGAATATGTTTCGGTCTGTCAACCGGCATCACACAAGCTTAGTGCAATAGGTTTTACACCGCCTCGAACCTACCGAGCGCCAGCTTTTGCCCCCGTCGCTGGCGATGTTCCCAGGATACGCTGTAATTCTTCAGGTCTAGATGATTTGCTCATCGCCGCCTCAAAGGAGATGGAGCCAGCTTTGACATAGCCAGCTAGAGACTGTTCCATCGTCTGCATTCCCAATTTTGCTCCAGTCTGGATAGCAGAGTAAATTTGAGCAGATTTTCCTTCTCGAACCAAGTTAGCGATCGCTGGCGTTACCAGCATGATTTCCTGAGCCATCACCCGACCATATTCACCGGGTTTCGGGTTGTGTTTGGGCACCAAGCATTGGCTGAAAACTGCCAATAACGAACCAGACAACTGAGCGCGGATTTGGGGCTGTTGCTCTGGGGGGAACACGTCCAAGATCCGGTCGATAGTGCCTGCTGCGGAGCTGGTGTGCAGGGTGCCGAACACCAAGTGACCAGTTTCAGCCGCTGACACCGCCAGACCAATCGTTTCCAGGTCGCGCATTTCCCCCACCAGGATAATATCCGGGTCTTCCCGGAGCGCGGCTCTCAAGGCATTTGCAAAGCTCTTGGTATCTTCGCCTTTTTGACGCTGGTGAAACAAGCTCTTGATGTTCGGGTAAACATATTCAATCGGGTCTTCCACCGTTAGAATGTGTTCTGCCCGCGTCCGGTTGATCAAGTCGAGCATGGCAGCAAGGGTGGTAGTTTTACCAGAACCCGTTTGTCCAGTCACCAACACCATTCCTCTCGGTCTGTGAGTCAATTCCCGCACGACATCTGGCAGACCCAACTGGTCAAAGTTCGGAATTTTAGAAGACAACGCTCTTAAGCACGCCGCATAGTAACCCCGCTCTTTGTACACATTGACGCGGAAGCGAGCCAATCCCTTAACTCCATAAGAGCAGTCTAGTTCCCAGTTTTGCTCTAATTCCTTACGCTGCGTATTGTTCAGCATACTGAAGATGAGTTTCTGACACTCCTGGGGAGGAAGCGGTTCGTCACCGATGGGGTTGAGTTTCCCGCTGATGCGGAAGTAAACCGGCGCTCCTGCTTGAATGTGCATATCTGAGCCGCCCATTTCAATGAGTTGCTCCATCAAGTCTTCAATCATTAATTCCATGAGGCTGTCTCCTGGGGTGATTCTTGATTTCTCAGTTGCTAATTTTTCCTTGACTAAGGGCGTAGCTTAGGGGACGTGCCATTCGCCATTAGCGATATGACGATTGACATTTATTCGGAAAAGCGAGGCGTCATGCAGTAAGGACAATCTAGCCACTCTGGTTTTAACTCAGCAGTGCAAGTTAGACATTCTAGACCGCTCTTGCGCTTGGCTTTGAGTTCTGCCTCTAGACCAGAATCTGTAAATGTCACCCGTTCTACTTCTTCGAGAGTGGTATAACCTTGGCGTACCAGGTCTAAGCTGTAGGCCAGCAATGTCTTCATCCCTTCTTCCACGGCTGCTTCTTTAATGCGCTCGGTGGGGGCACCTTGGCTGATTAAACCTTGCAACCGTTCGGTCACGCGCATGACCTCATAAACACCCACACGTCCCTTATAGCCAATGCCATTACATTTTTGGCACAGAGCATTTCTGCTTTTGGCTTCTTTCGCTTCATCGGGTTGTAAAGTATTGGCTTTGTAGAAGGTAATATCCCCGTCTCCAGAAACCGATAAACCAAATCGAGCGAGTTCTTGTGAAGTGGGTGGATAGGAAAGGCGACAATCGGTACAAACACGCCGCATCAAGCGTTGCGCCAGGACGCCAATCAGCGAACCCGATACCATAAATGGCTCAATGCCCATTTCGTCTAAACGGGCGATCGCACCAGCGGCATCGTTGGTGTGCAGGGTTGTCAGCACCAAGTGTCCGGTTAGTGCTGCTTCAATTGCGGTTTTTGCCGTTTCTTTGTCCCGCGTTTCACCCACCAGAATCACATCCGGGTCTTGGCGCATGAAGGCTCTTAAGATCGAGGAAAAATCCATCCCCTTCTCTCGAATCACCTGCACCTGAGTAATCCCAGGTAAGGCATACTCAATCGGATCTTCTGCCGTACTGATATTAATCCCCGGATCGTTCCGTTCTGACAGCACCGAGTATAAGGTGGTAGATTTACCAGACCCGGTTGGGCCAGTTACCAAAATCAAGCCAAAGGGACGGCTTGCCATTTCTCTGACAATTGCTAGCGATTCTGCATCGGAAATTAACTTGTCCAAACCTAGCTGGGTGGCAGAGTTATCGAGAATTCGCAACACCACCTTTTCGCCGTAGCGGCTGGGTAAGGTATTCACCCGAAAGTCAACCTTGCGCCCTTCAAACACCCGCCGTATCTTCCCATCTTGAGGCATCCGCCGCTCGGCAATGTCTAGCTCAGCCATGATTTTGAAGCGAGCTGTGACGGCTGGGATGATTTTTTTCGGGAACGGCTCGAAGGCTTGTTGTAGCACCCCATCCTTGCGAAAGCGAACGCGCAAGAATTCTTCTTGGGGTTCAATATGAATGTCTGAAACATTCTCTTGCAGCCCCTTGAGGAGGATTCTATTGACCAGGTTGATGACGGGAGCGCCCTGTGCATCCGCTACATTCAGGTCATCTTCAACTTCCGGAGGCGCATCTCCTAAGTCGTTCAAATTATCCAGAACGTCTGAGACATCTACAGACTTTTGGATTCGCGCTACTTCCTCTTTCCTTGTTTGCTCATCTTTGTATTGGTTAATCAGATTCAAACAGTCTTCCAGAGTGATCACCATTCGCTGCAAGGCGATGCCCTGGGGTCGCAAGATGCGGTTGAGATCGTCTTGAGCCGCTAAATTATCCGGATCGACCATTGCCACCAGCACCGAAGGGGGCTGGGTGTCATTTTTCGTTAAGGGTACCAGTTTATAGCGACTACAGATATCAATCGGAATCAGGGTTTCAATCAAAGACCCAATTTGAGGAGTGGGAATTTGGCTGATTTCCGGATCTAGAGATTCAACTCCGTAAAGAATTTTGAGTTCAAAAAGCTGTTGTTTTTTATACTGACGTAGCAAATCTGGAGGAAGCGATCGCCCAGTAATCGTTTCTAGAACCTCGGTTAAGGGTCTACCAGACTTGCGGCTTTCGACCATAGCCTGCCGCATTTGGTCGGTGTCAACATAGCCTGCCTGAATCAGCTGGTTGCCGAAGGGCGAAAACTCATTGCGGACAGCAAGGGCGCGATTTCGTGGTGAGGATTGAGTCATAGATCCGTGAGAATACCTCTTTACAAATTGTTCCCAAAACCATGAGTCAAAATTGCTATCTTCAGCCAAAAACCAAATTTTTACGGTTTAGACAACCGACTTGGGCTGGCACCCCCGCCGTATCCCCAAACCGTTTCATCATTTATTCTGAGTCGTTGCGGCGCATTTGGGGGCAAAGCTGACGCTACTGGCCAATGTTGCTCCTCACTAGCCGCAAGCAGTAATATCCGTACAACGATGCTGTAAGTTTATAAGATGTAAGACCTGCCGGAGCATTGGAAGACTCTGGCATGACTTGGTTAATGACAAAGAGCGTGTAAGGCTGAACATGGTATGGAACATTCACGATAATAGCCTTAAGCAAGTCTTAGGCGCAGGATTGTCTTAATTTATTTTGCGATTCATATATAGTCTAGTGTCTGGATTCTGGTGTCTGGCACGCCCACTCGCTCAAGGGGTGTCCGGAAATTCGTGAAGATGACGTTACAATCTGAAAGTAGGCAATCGCTTCTATAAAGAAAATTTTGTGCAAATGCTAGCAGATGGCATAGCTTGGCACAATGTAGGGTTGGCGTGTTTATACGGTTTTCCCACCCAAGCCTGGTTATAAAATTAAGCTAAAAGCCGTAAATAGTATTGGCAGGATGCCTGGGCACACTATGATTCTAAAAAGGGGAAAGTTTTGTGGCGATGCGCCTGTTCTCTCCATCCCTAAGTTAGGGAGCGGTGAGACACCAACCTGATACAGAAGGGGAGGTGGTACTGGCGACATAGACAGGACTACCAATAAAATGAGCGCGAGCAGTCTCTTAACTGGGATGAGAGCCCAATGAACGAGGAAGAAAATCAGCAAGACAATACTTTACCTCCAATGGTTGATGACCAGGCGGTGGCACAGGGAATGGGGGATGAACCATTATCGGAAACGGGAACCGTGAATGGAGAACCTTCATCTGATGCGTCAGTGTATGGAACAAGCCAAACTGATGCGGTATCAGAAGCCGCTGCAACATCCAGAGCAATCGGAGGAGAAGAAAGTAACGCAGAAGCAGCCAGCAACTCAGCGGCTATAGAAGCATTGACGCGGGAAGTGGAGGCTTTAAAAGCGCAAGTGGAAGAACGCACGCAACAGTGTGATTCTTTCAAAACTCAGTACATGAGGATAGCCGCAGATTTTGAAAATTTCCGCAAGCGGACTCTCAAAGAGAAGGAAGACTCGGAGGTGCAGATCAAGTGCGCCACCATTACTGAGTTACTGCCCGTAGTGGATAATTTTGAGCGGGCGCGATCGCAGATCAAGCCGCAAACTGATAGCGAATGGAGCATCCACAAAAGCTACCAGAGTGTCTACAAACAGCTGGCGGACGCTCTCAAGCGCATTGGAGTATCTCCCATGCGTCCGGAGGGTCAAGAATTCGATCCCAATCTCCACGAAGCCGTAATGCGGGAGCCAACGAATGAGTATCCAGAAGGCACCGTGAGCGAACAGCTAGTGCGGGGCTATTTCTTGGGCGATCGCGTCTTGCGCCACGCCCTAGTCAAAGTTGCTGCGGCTATGGAGCCCGTGGTACCCTCAGAGGAAGGTCATCCGCTTTCTGGCGAAAGTTAATGGAGTTTGACGCACTGCATCGACGGTTGGAGGCGTCAGAAATTACAATCAAGTTGATGGAAATTTGGTGCCTGGTCCGAACCATACCAGGCAAACAATTCAACGGCTACTCAACAAATCCTGCACACCTTTACTACAGCTAGCTATGGGAAAAGTCATTGGCATCGACTTGGGCACGACCAATAGTTGCGTGGCTGTTTTAGAGGGGGGTCAACCCATTGTCATCTCTAACACAGAAGGCGGGAGAACGACCCCAAGTATCGTGGGATTTGGCAAGGGAGGCGATCGCTTGGTCGGTCAACTGGCGAAACGGCAAGCTGTCACCAATGCCGAAAATACGGTTTACAGCATTAAACGCTTTATCGGTCGCCGCTGGGATGACACCGAAATAGAGCGATCGCGCGTGCCCTACACCTGTATCAAAGGTCGCGATGATACCGTCGATGTCCAAATTCGGGGACGCAACTACACCCCCCAAGAAATCTCAGCGATGATCCTGCAAAAGCTAAAGCAGGATGCAGAAAACTTTCTCGGCGAACAGGTAGACCAGGCAGTAATCACCGTACCTGCCTACTTCACAGACGCCCAACGGCAGGCGACAAAAGACGCCGGTACCATTGCCGGACTGGAAGTTTTACGGATCATCAACGAACCCACGGCAGCCGCTCTTGCCTACGGCTTGGATAAACAAGATGAAGAGCAGTGCATTCTGGTGTTTGACTTAGGCGGCGGCACCTTCGACGTTTCCGTACTCCAATTGGGTGACGGCGTTTTTGAAGTCAAAGCTACCTCTGGAAACAACCACCTAGGCGGAGATGACTTTGACAACAGCATTGTCCGCTGGATGATCGAAAACTTCAAACAGCAAGATTCCATCGACCTGGGAACCGACAAAATGGCTCTCCAGCGGCTGCGGGAGGCAGCGGAGAAAGCCAAAATAGAACTTTCCAACATGGGCAGCACCTCCATCAATTTGCCATTCATCACCGCCGATGAAACCGGACCTAAACATTTGGAGATGGAACTTTCCCGTGCCCAGTTTGAAGAACTCGTCAACCAGTTGGTGGAAGGTACCATTGAGCCAGTGGCTCAGGCGATCAAAGACAGCGGTTTGACGACCAATGAGATTGACCGGATTATCCTGGTAGGAGGTTCAACCCGAATTCCTGCCGTTCAAGATGCGATTAAGAAGTTTTTTGGCGGTAAAGCACCCGATCGGTCGATCAACCCGGATGAAGCAGTGGCGCTGGGAGCGGCGATCCAAGGTGGCGTCTTAAGCGGCGAAGTCGAGGATCTGCTGCTATTGGATGTTGCTCCCCTGAGCTTGGGCATTGAAACCTTGGGAGAAGTGTTCACAAAAATTATTGAGCGCAACACCACAATTCCCACCACGAAATCTCAAGTTTTTTCCACCGCCACTGACGGACAAACAAGCGTGGAAATTCACGTCTTGCAGGGTGAGCGGGCGATGGCGAAAGACAACAAAAGTCTTGGCAAATTCCTACTAGCAGGAATTCCCCCCGCTCCCAGAGGCGTCCCTCAAATTGAAGTGTCCTTTGAAATCGGCGTTGATGGAATTCTCAAAGTATTGGCTCAAGACAAAGGCACTGGGAGAGAGCAGAGTATCCGGATTAGCAATACCGGCGGCTTGAATGCCAGCGAAGTCGAACGGATGCGGCACGAAGCTGAAACCTATGCCGAAGAAGACCGGCGTCGGATACAAGTAGTGGAGCTGAAAAATCAAGCTGATAGCTTGTTCTACAGCTATGAATCAACGTTGAATGACAACGGGGCTCAGGTTGGCGAGGATCTCAAGACGCAGGCAAATAAGAAGGCTATAGCGGTGCGAGCGGCGCTGGCTAACCCCTCAATCAGTGTTGAGGAGATCAAACAACAGATTGACGATTTTCAACAGACACTGTTTGCGATTGGTGCCGCCGTGTACCAGCAAGCCAGCGGACGGGAGTCACAGGATGATTACGAAAGCCTGGAAAGTGGCATATCCCAAGAGTTTAGTGAGCCTGACTCCACACCCGATGACGACGACTTTAAGTTTGATGACGATAATACCGTTCAGGCTGACTACGAGCCAGTTGACTAAATCAATTAAAAATGAATAATTAAAAATGAAAAATTGAAGAATCTCTAAATTTTTAATTTTTCATTTCTCCTAACCCTTAACCCCTAAAGAAGCAGTGTTCTATGGCCCGCGACTACTATGAAATTCTCGGGGTCTCCCGTGACTCAGACAAAGAGGAAATGAAGCGTGCCTATCGCCGTCTGGCCCGGAAATATCACCCGGATGTCAATAAAGAGCCAGGGGCGGAAGAACGCTTCAAAGAAATTAATCGCGCCTACGAAGTCCTTTCGGAACCAGAAACCCGGACTCGCTACGATCGCTATGGGGAAGCCGGGGTGGCTTCTGGTGTCGGAGCTGGCCCAGACTTAGGCGATATCGGGAACTTTGCCGATATTTTTGAAAGCTTCTTCAGTGGGTTTGGGGGTGGCGTGGGTCAAACTGCTGCTCGCCGACGTAGCGGCCCGGTTCGCGGTGACGACCTGCGGTTAGATTTAAAGTTGGAATTTCGGGAAGCCGTGTTTGGGGGCGAAAAAGAAATCAGGATTCCCCATCTAGAAACCTGTGCTACCTGCAACGGTGCGGGTGCCAAGCCGGGAACGCGACCGCGAGCCTGTCCGACTTGCAGTGGTTCCGGTCAAGTGCGTCGCGCGACACGGACTCCGTTTGGTAGCTTTACCCAAGTCTCAGTCTGTCCCACCTGTAACGGTGAAGGGCAGGTAATTGAGGACAAGTGTGAAACTTGCGGAGGCGTCGGTCGCAAACAGGAGACGAAAAAGCTTAAAATTACTATCCCTCCAGGGGTAGACAATGGAACCCGCCTGCGCGTTTCTAAAGAAGGAGACGCCGGTCTGCGCGGTGGCCCTCCGGGAGATTTGTACGTCTATTTGTTTGTCGAGGAAGACGCAGAGTTTCAGCGGGATGGGATTAACGTCCTGTCAGAGATTAAGATTAGCTACTTGCAGGCGATCTTAGGATGCCGTCTGGAAGTGAATACAGTTGATGGGCCGGTAGAGTTAACAATTCCGGCGGGAACGCAACCGAATACGGTGCTGACGCTAGAAAATCATGGCGTACCCAAACTAGGGAACCCAGTCAGCCGGGGCGATCACCTGATTAATGTAGGAATTGATATTCCCAATCGGATTACGGCTGAAGAACGGGAACTGCTAGAGAAGTTGGCTAAAATCAAAGGCGATCGCACTGGGAAAGGCGGTTTAGAAGGATTTTTGGGAGGATTGTTCAAGTGATAAACAATCCAGCGACTGCAACGGATGTGCCGGACGCTCAGCTGGACTTGCGGGGGACGCCTTGCCCGATTAACTTCGTTCGGACTAAACTCCGCCTGGAACAAATGGCACCCGGCACCTTATTAGAAGTGTGGCTAGATCCGGGTGAGCCAATTGAGCAGGTTCCTGATAGTTTAGCGATGGCAGGCTACACAATTGTAGAGACGCGATTCATTGCGTCTGAAGACCGCACAGGCTTTTTTGCCCTGAGGGTGCGGCGTCCAGCTTCCCTATGAGTTCTGTACCCCCTTCGCTGCCGCCGAGAGAGAAGACGGAGGAGCAATTTTCAGAGTTAATTGGGACGGTGCTGGCTGTGCAGGCGAATTTCTACCAAGTGCGGCTAGATTTCAGCAGTCCGGAGTTGGGAGTTCACACCCCACCCATAACTCCCTTTCTGTTGTGTACTCGTCGGGCAAGACTGAAAAAAATAGGTCAGAAGGTGATGGTAGGCGATCGCGTTCTGATTGAGGAAGCCGACTGGGCAGGTGGACGGGGTGCGATCGCCGAAGTTTTACCCCGCAAAACTGAACTGGATCGTCCTCCAGTGGCAAATGCCCAGCAAATTATTCTGGTTTTTGCCCTGGAAGAACCCACGTTGGATGCCTATCAATTGAGTCGTTTCCTGGTAAAGGGAGAGACTACTGGCTTAGATGTCTGCCTTTGCTTAAATAAAAGCGATTTGGTGACAACTGACCAACTCAACCAATGGCGCGATCGCTTGCAAGGGTGGGGCTACCAACCGATATTTATCAGCGTCCACACAGGCACAGGTCTTGAAGAATTCCAGCATCAGCTGAATCATAAAATTACTATCTTTGCTGGTCTTTCTGGCGTTGGGAAATCGAGCATCGTCAACTATCTCATTCCCAGTATCAATCTGCGCGTCGGGGAAGTTTCCGGCAAACTCAGCCGAGGGCGTCATACTACGCGACACGTTGAACTGTTTGAATTACCGACAGGCGGATTCATTGCAGATACCCCAGGCTTCAACCAACCAGACTTGGATGCGACTCCGGAAGAGTTGGTGCATTATTTCCCAGAAGCACGGCAGCGCTTAGCCGTTGCCCGATGTCAATTTAGTGATTGCCTGCATCGGGATGAGCCGAATTGTGCGGTGCGGGGGGATTGGGAACGTTACGAGCATTATCTAGATTTTCTGAAAGATGCGATCGCTCTTTCTACTCACCTAAACCAACAAGCCGATCCCGACGCCACCCTGAAAATGAAAACCAAGGGTAAAGGGCACAGTCAATACGAACCCAGGTTAGAAGCCAAAAAATACCGTCGTCCTTCTCGTCGTACTCAACAGCAGGCGCTTGACCAAGTGTATCAAGACACGGATTTTTCAGAAAAGATGGAAGATGAATAAAAAAGAGGGTAACAGTTATGCAACAAATCGATCTCGCTGAGGCATCTAAATATCTGCCCAACTTAATCGAGGCGGCACTTCGTGGTGAAGAAGTCACGATCTCGAAAGACAACCAACCTGTTGTCAAATTAGTGCCAGTGTCGCCAGTTAAGCGTCGCCGCCAAGCTGGGAGTGCTAAAGGGTTAGTTACAATATCTGATGACTTTGACGAGACGCTAGAAGACTTCAAGGATTATATGTAATGAGGCAACTGCTGGACACTCATACATTTATTTGGTACGTCATAGACAGCCCTAAACTTAGCACCAGAGTGCGATCGCTAATTGACGATGAAAATAACGAAATTTTGCTCAGTACAGATGTCCTCAAAAAATAAACTTGTAAATCAGAAGTGCTGGTAACTACTGAGTTTATGTATGAAGTTTCTGAGTGCTAGAAAATAACGTTCTTCATCTGAGCAAAAACAAAGTTTTACACTAACGGCTAAAGCCAGCTGCGGCAGATAATACCGAACTAGGCACCAGTGGCTTTCGACCGTCCGCTGCACTGCCGTGTTAGCATGCTGCAATGCAACTATAGCAATCCTATTTGAGTCGTGAGATGCCAGCGCCTCAGATCCCCGACTTCTTGGAGAAGTCGGGGATCTCGCCTTCACGAATCATTTAGGACTGCTATACTCTCAACTTTACCAATAACGTTGCTAAAATATTTTAGTACTAACGTATCTTAACCACGAGTACTTGGATGGCTGCTAACCTAACTATTTACTGTCTCGAAAAGCTGACAGACTATTCTGAGTTTGAGCGTCTTTGTCACGACCTGATGTTTTTAGAAGGATATTCATCTGTTGAGCCGCTTGGTGGTTTCAAGGACAAAGGAAGAGACGCCATACACGTTAACAAATCTCAAGAAGTCACAATATTTGCTTACAGTGTACGTGACGATTGGAAGTATAAGCTCGCAACCGATGCTGCAAAAATTGCTGGTCATAGTCACACCTGTCATGAGCTTGTTTTTATTACGACTTCTCAACCAACAGCAGGTGAAAGAGATAAAGCTATTGCTGATATTTGTAATCAATACAGTTGGAAACTTAAAATATATGGAATTGAATGGCTTAGGCTTCTTCTAGATGTAAAGCATCCTGCAATTAAATTTGAATATCCTCAAATTTTCCCACCAGCTTTATTGCCAATTTCAAACGAAGATAAATTCAAAAATAATCATAAATTATCTAACCATCGTTTGGAAAGTTATGAAACTCTTTTTTATAAAATCAAACTAGCTGTTGGCGTCATCGAAGAACTACTTGAATTAGAAAATTTCTCAATTAAGGAGAAGCAAAGAATTGCATATTTTGTAGGTCTAGAAGTCGCTATGTTAACAGATGAACATAGTTTTTATTTGGATGAGGCAATTACAGTTCACGTTGTAGGCTCATTCGTTGGTCTAGAAGATATTTTTAAAATAGATGATTCCGAAGTTCACCAAAGTGAAATTGAGATTTTTAGAAAAAACATTAGAAATGCTTACAGAATGATTGAATCTGTGAGGAATAGGGGAGAATTAAACCAGTTAATTACGAGTCCTCTTGTGGAACACTACAGATATCTGAAAGAAGAACAGGACGTGAAGGATCAAGTATATTAGTTTCTCGGTAAATAAAAGTTATGCCCTCACGAATAATAATGATGACACCCTACAGGCAATCTTAGGGTACGCGCCCACCGAGAGACGAAGCAGGTTAACTATTATTTAGACTTAGACTGACACAATCTTTCTAACTCCCCTAATTCGGGTAATTATCGGGATGTTTGTTACTCTGGTTACAGTAGAATGTAAAACCCTTGCACCAAAGGAATTTGACCAATTTAGCATTAGCGTCGGGCTGCCCAGTTGCGTCTGTCTACTTTCGCACCGCCTAAAATATCCACGCTTCCAATAATGGTGTTGTCAGAAATGCGCCCATTAAACTGCATTGTTACTAGCTTCCCTTGCTTCGGCTGTGTAACTTTAAAGCTAAGTTGGTCGCCTGTTAATTTTGCCTCAGTAATCGGTATTTCCCCATTGCTCATTCTCACCGTTCCCGTAACTTCTTGAAACTGTTGACGTAGTTGCAGCGTGTAGGGATTTTTGCTCCCGACGGATTGCATATTCCATTGCCAGGTTCCTGTTACCTGTGCTGGAATCACCCAGTAGAAAACTCTGTGAATGCGAGAACCGACCCGCAACACTTCAGTGCGGTCAGGTTTCCATTCCTTCATGTCGAATTGGTGAGAGACAACGGGCGTTCCCGGTTTGAGTTCGCGCAGCAGTTTCGGTCGCAATTGGATGTTAACTTTAGGCAGCAGGTAAAGCGTCACTACGGTAGCGTCACTAAGGTCAGTTTGGAACAAATCTTGCTCGACAAACTTCACGCGATCGCTCACACCTGCTAATCTAGCTTTTTCGTTACTTTCCTGAATCAGTCGGGGGTTAATCTCGAAACCGACACCCTTCGCGCCGAATTGCTTCGCTGCTGCGATAACCAGCCTTCCATCGCCAGAACCCAGATCGTAGACGACATCATCTTTTGTGACGCCTGCCATCTTCAGCATCGCTGTCACCACCTGGTTAGGCGTTGGCACATAGGGCACATCAGTCTGCGATCGCACCCCCTCCGGCAGAGGTGGAGGTTGAGCTTGGGAGACAGGTAGCGATCGCCCTTCTCGCCAGATGAAGAGGCTGCTAACCCCCACACACAACACTAAAAAGCCAAGGATTCGCTTCAAGCGCATAGCATCTGATCACCTTTGTGAATGTGACGTTTCTCCTTATCTTGCCAGAAGCGATCGCTTGTGAACACTTAGATTTGGAGAGAGCGATCGCAAAGCTTATGCCGCGATGATTCGGCTTCTCGCCTCCTTACCTGACTCGAAAAGATTGCCCTATCGGTTGAAAATCTTCTGTCTCTTGACGCTTCAGTTTGGCTCTAATGTTTTCAAATCGCCTAACCGTTTCCACAGAATACAATCTTTCCCCGCAGCTTAGACAAACTTCTGCCGATACTTTTAAAACAGCCGTGTGGTTGCCCCCACGCAGTATTTTCTCTACTTCTTTTTTGACCATACCACTACAAACCGGGCAATTTTCTAATAGCATCATTTGGGTAGTGTTCTATGATTTCGCCATAAAGGACGGAAAAGTAGATTTCATCAAATAAGAGTTGGTCATCCTCTGCTTCTTCATCAGCATGATCTGTAATCCGAACCCGATTCGCTAGGATTGCTGCAATGATGTCGTTGATGTTAATTCATTGCATTATTGTCCACAATTGGTAGTTAGAAGCGATCGCATTTAATCCTTTTAACTTGCCGATGCGATCGCTTATTCCTGCACCACTTCCAACAAATCTTCAATCAACACATCAAAGGTTCGCGCTAACTTTCGTAAAGCAGCTAAGTCAGCCATCACCATTCCCGGCGACACTGCATAAGTTTTGATTGTGCTGTACGACACTCCGGAACGTTCGGAAACTTCCTTCAGCGTCCAGCCCTCTTTGGCGGCAAACTCCCTAATCCGCAACTTTATTAATTCTGTTCTTGACATAGAGTTTAAATTTCGACTAAAATATTTTATCCAGTAAAAAGCGATCGCCCTTTGGCGTCGGAAACTGAAGAGCGATCGCTAATTCCACAAAAACTCCATGATATTGGAGTTAATTCTTATGATATCAAGCTCACAGCCAGGATCAAGGGTTGTTCATCAATTGGCTCGGTTTGTTACGAAAGAAGCGATCGCCCTCCTCCTCAATCTCAACCCCGAACAGATATATCGGATCGACTGCTGGCAATATGTTATCCACGTTGTTGGCAAAGGCGTGAGTACGTTTGTCAGCTATGCGGATCTGCCACCGATTTTAAACGTCGAGACACCCACTGCCAAAGATTTCCTCAGATGGCGCAAGCGTTGGCGAAAGAATCAATATAAAGCCCCCGGCTTTTGGGTAAAATTTTACGAGCAGAAACTACAGACAGTCCCTTCCTTGGCAGAAATGTACAGATGGGGTGAATTGCTGGGCGTCATTAAATCTGTGCTGTCAGAGGCTCAATTGCGGAGGTTGCGGAGTGTCTATTCTCAGAAAAAACAAGCAATGGAAAAGTTTCAAACTCAACTTGTTTAAGAATTCATTTCTAGATATATTGCTAGCCAGCTTCTTCAAAACAAAGCGATCGCTCTTTGTTTATCGGCTTACAAATCGGGACGCGCCAGCAGCGACTCGCCAACCGTTACAAAACAACCCCAGACACCCCCCGAACCCCCGACTCGCCACCCCGGAAGATGTCCGGGGAGAGCATCCGAAGTGAAATTGAGGTCATTCCACCACAACCAAGTTTCGTTAATGTGCCAACCCACGCGATCGCCAAACGTGACAAAATTATTTCCACACTCTTGGTAAATGCGCTTCTGGACACTCAAGCCAAAGCGTCCGTTGCTGTAATTTACCCAAAGAGTATCGATAGTACGTAAATCTTGCCCTGGAAACGATTCGATGTGTTCGTAATCCAGCCACTCTTCTTCGTCCCGATGGGCTACCTTCAGCATAATCGCCGCCGTTTCCAAATCGGCTTCTCTCCACTTCCCTGCTGCCAATAAATCTCGCAATTGACGGTAATTTTCCCCCGCCTCCGGACTCAGATTGTTGTGGAAAGCGTCCAAAGGGACAAACATTGTCGTGGAAAGCGTGGTATCAGGCATAGTGATGACTGATTCAACGTTTCGTATCGGTAACGTCGCCGCATCTTGATTCAGGCTGCTGAAATTGCATAAATCCAACCAAGCTTGCACTGAAGCAGGGCGATTTTCGGGTTCAAACTCCATCCCCAGGAGAATTGCCAGCTCAACGCGATCGCTAATACTAGAATTAATTTGCCTCGGTGCCTCTAAGGGAACTTTCGCAGCCCTGGCAAAAGCCGGAGTCGGACGCTTTCCCGTGAGTAAATAATACAGGGTTGCGGCTAGGGCGTAGACATCCGTATACTCGCCTCGTCTCGCTTCCTCAGCATATTGCTCAATGGGTGCAAAACCGTGAGTTAAGGCTTGAGTATGAGCTTGGGTAGTATCCCGGATAAACTCCCGTGCAATCCCAAAATCAATCAAAACCGCCTCTAATTTCCCAGAACGCAGCATGATGTTGTGCGGCTTGACATCCCGATGCAGCAAACCTTTATCGTGAACGACGGTAAGCGCTTCGCCAATCTGCTGAATGTAGCGCAGTGCTTCTGTTTCCGACAGGAGTCCCCACTTGTTCACCCGCTTCCATAAATCTTCCCCTTCCACATATTCCATCGCCATACAGGGAAGCGAGCCTTCCTGAAAAGCGTTTTCAATCTGCACGATATGAGGGTGACGACACAAAGCGAGACGTAGCGCCTCATCTCGAAAATCCCGCTGAAATTTGTCCCGGAACGAAGCGAGTTCTGGGTTGTTGAGGACATCCTCTTTCAGCGTCTTGATGACAACTTGATTGCCTTTTCTGTCTTTAGCAAGATAGGTAATCCCAACACCACCCTGACCGAGCGGTCTTTCGATGATATAGCGATCGCCGTATAACCTCTGCCCAGCTGCCCAAGCCATAGCTTACCAACGACTCCGAGACGAACCGTGTTAATTTTTGCACACCTTAACGCAGCAACAGCAAAACCCCCTGCAACAAACCCACGACAAACCCTAAGATGCCCCCCAAATTGACAATTGCTTGCAGCTCATTTTTGACGATGCCTTGAATTGCCATTTCCAATTCCGCCGCCGATGTTCCCTTCACTCGGTCAATAATCACCTGATCGATCGACAAAATCGGAATCACTTGAGCCACAATTTTTTCCAGATCCCGCTCCAAATAGCGCTCTAAAATTAAAGCCAATTCTTTGCTAACCACTTCTAAAGAAGCATTCACAGCAGGCGATGTTCGCAGCCGAGCCAGGATTAACTTGGCAATATTTTCCCAGTCCACAGAGTCACTCAATCCCTGCAACAAGTCAGCGCCATGCTCTTGAATATAACTGCGGACGCTGTCGCGCATCGTTTTACGCAACTGGCGCACCGTCGAAACCGGCAAATTTTGTAAAGAGAGATTTTGCAGCCATTCCTGCAAACGTTCTCGAATTCCTAACGAGACAATCAACTCTGTCAAACGTTGATTTGTTTCCTCTTTTTCGTCCAAGCAAAACGTCCGCAGGCGCGTCAGAGTGTTGCGAAGACCAAACAAATTCGCCACCACCCAGTAAGTGCCACTCGTCTTTGCCCGAAAGCCTTCATCAATGACTTGAATATTGCGGTCAGTCAGGAAATCCACCAAAGCTTGCCGCACCATATCTGGTGGTAGCACCACTTGCAATATCCAGTCAGAAAGCTTCTTTGCCTGATCGTCACTCAGCTGAAATTCCAGCAAAACCTTATCAAAAATTTGGTTGAGTTGGACTTCCAGAAAATCCTCGCGGCGGGCTAAAACTTTCAGCAGGCGGGGAAACGATTCACCCAGCAAATCCCGCAGAATTCCCGCCATAATTTTAGCGGTTTTCTGCTCGGCATCGGGTTTGACCTGCTCTAGCGCCAGTCGCAGTAACCAAAGAATCGCCCCTTGCACCCGTTCTGTATGCAGCAGCCGTCGCGCCAGCTTTTGCAATTCCTCTGGCGTCAGCAGCGACCCCATGATCGTGTCGGAAACCCGGTTGGCTAGGCGTTCCTGATTTCGGGGAATCAATCCAGGCGTGAAAGGGACGCGCCGCCTACCGATGTAAAGAGTCCGATAGGGGCGGAATAACATTTTAATGGCGATATCGTTGGTGAAATAGCCAATAATTGCACCAACAATCGGGGGACTGACGTAAAGCCAGAGGTTAGACCAATTCAAGGCGGCGATCCAATTAGGCAGAGGTTACGTTTTAAGGGAAGTTATGAATGTTGAATGTTGAGTGTTGAGTTAGGGTCAATTCATAACTCAAAACTCAAAACTCATCTGCTACCCTCTACTACCATCTTAGGCTTTGGTTACTACCAATACGCCCATGACCCCACCCGCAATCTGATAGTGGATAGCGGCGGTAAATCCCGCTTTCCTGGCTAAATCCATTTGTTCGCTGCCCGTGGGAAATTTATCTAAGCTGGGGCTAATGTAGGCATATTCTTCAGTCAATCCCATTTGGTTGGCGGTTGGGACGACGATGGTATCGAGATACCACTGCTGAAAGCTTCGCATTTGAGGATTGCTGGGACGATGGAAGTCTAGGATAGCGGCTTTGGCACCCGGCTTGAGGACGCGGTGCAATTCCTCAAGACAGCGGGGAATATTGGTGACGTTGCGAAGTCCGTAACCCATTGTGGCGCAGTCGAAATAGTTGTCGGGGAAGGGGAGATTCAGGGCATCTCCTTCTATCCAGGTGATGGGGCATTCCTTTTGGCTGTCCCTATTTTCGCATCGCTGACGAGCGATCGCTAATTGCGCGGGTGAAAAATCTAACCCAAATACCTGACCCTTTTCTCCCACCTGTCGCGCCAGTAGAGTCGCAATGTCACCACTACCACAGCAGACATCTAAGCAAATATCTCCCCGACTCGCATGACTCCACTTCACCGTCATCAGCTTCCATACGCGGTGCTGTCCGAGACTTAAGCGATCGTTAAGCTGGTCGTAAACGGGTGCAATGCGGTCAAAGATGGCTTGGATATGCTCAGAGGTCATGATGTTACAGTTGCTAACGGCTAATGGAAGAATCGCTAATTGGGGAATTACCATTCTTCCATTAACGATTACTGATGAGTGCGGGTCATGGTCAGAACCAGAGCCACCTGCTGGGCGGATAAGTGAATGAATTTCAACTCATCTTCGCGCAGTTTACAGGGTCGTTTCCACTGGAGCGACAGCACCGCCAGCACGTTACCTCGGTAGATGACGGGGATAATCAGATGCGCCTGGAGACCGGAACTTTGGTATTGTCCGATATCTGTGGGAGGAGGATTTCCCGGAGTATTCACCCAAACCTGAAGTTTCCCAGATGCGATCGCATCCTCTACTAGAGGGTCTTTTTCCAGCCAGTTTTCCGTGTCGCCTACGGCATTATAGGTTCCTTTTGCCGCCACCAGCTGATTGCCCTCTACCTGCTGCAAAATACAGCCATCTGCTGAGAAATTATTGCCAAAGGCACTGGCGATTGGTTCCAGGGTTGCTTCCACATTGGGAGACTCCTGAGCCACTTGCACAATCGTTGCCAGCAGTGCCGTTTGTGCTTGAGCGCGATGCAGTTCCTCCGTGCGTTGCTTCAGCAATTCATAGGTGTCTGCTGCCCGCTGGACTACCGCCTTCAATTCGTTGGGGTCCCAAGGCTTGGTGATGTACTTGTAGACTTGTCCTGAATTAATCGCCTCTACCAAATCTTCCACATCGGTAAAACCCGTGAGGATGATTCGTACCGTATCCGGGAACTTGGGCACGGTTCTGCTCAAAAATTCCGTTCCCTTCATTTCTGGCATCCGCTGATCGGAGATAATCACGGCTACTTCCCCTTCTGTCGCCAGCACTTCCAGGGCGTGAATACCGCTTTCGGCTCTCAGCACATTGAAATCTCGTCGAAAAGTGCGGTAGAGCAAGTCTAAATTATCTGGCTCATCGTCTACCACCAACATTTTGGGCTTCTTGGGGCGTTCTAGACTCATTAACTGACGGCTGATACTATCAAGCTCTGGAATAGCATTGTCCATAACGATACAACAAACTCTTGGTCAACTTGTTAATGCAAATTTAGATGCGAAAAACATCTATCTTAAGACCGATTGTTCAGTAGCACTTTCGGAACAAATGACGTAACCAGGAATTCCCGGTTTGCGTCAAACAGACCAGACATCCAAACTAAACTTGCCATGTAAATATATTCGTGACCCGAACGCGATACATTTAAAAACGTTCCTGGTCGCTTGATAGCGATGAAAAGCTTTTTGGGGTCATTATGACTGAAACACCTTCCTCAGACACTCCCGATCGTAGCCTTCAACCAGAGTCAGCGAACGTGAATGTTGAAGATTTACTGTTCTTGCTCCGCCGCAAACAAGGAACCTGGGTTGACTGGGGACAAGCCTGTGCCAAATTGCAAAAAGCCGGTTACAATACCCAAGCGATTTTTGAGGCAACCGGCTTTGAGCCAGTGCATCAGAATCAAGTAATTGTGGGCGCACAGGTATACACATCTCTAGTCAATGGTGGGGCATCGGAAGAAGTGCGATCGCACTATTCTCGCACTGGTAGTGATATTTTATACGAATTGCGGATTCTCACTGAGCCAGAACGGGTAGCAACAGCAGACTTTATCCGATCCAGAAACCTCGACGCCGATGTTGCCCGTGAAGTCGCCAAAGATGTGAAAGAATTGTCCCGGATGCGGACTCTGCCGCAGGGATTTACCGACCATCCTGGAGACGCGGTTGCTTATCAGTATTGGAGACGGGCAAAACAATTAAGTAATGTGCAAGAGCGATCGCGTTTTGTTGCTCGCGGCTTAATGTTTGCTCACAGCCAAACTGCCCGAAATCAGATCGAACAGATGCTAACCGAAGGAGTCGCAGGCGCTACCCCTCGTCGCGCCCCTGCTTTACCCCTGTACCGACTGGACGAGGAAGAACAACTACCTCGCACGATACCAGTCGCCGGTGCCCTGCCCTTGACACCCGCAGACTTACAATTAGTTCCCCCAGTGGAACAAATTGAGCCATTCCGGCTAGTACAGACTTCTTGGAGTGGATCTTGGGTGTCTCTACCCGGTTGGCAAGTCGTCTTGAAAGCACAAGATCCCGTCGTCATTCTCTGCAACAGCAGCCAGTTGCCCAGTCAACATACCAACAACCCGGAAGAAATTCTGGTTCTTATTGATAGGTCTCGACAGGAATGGAATGCCAGCAGCTATTTTGTAGTTGACCAGTCAGGACACCTGCAACTTCACTGGTTCCCCGATGCTCCTACCGTCCCCATCCTGGGACAAATCCTCCTAGTGTTGCGTCCGAAGAAAATTGTCGATGAAGACATGACCAAGGATTTATGGCAAATTGAAGAATAGTCATTCTTTTAGTGGTCATTAGTCATTAGTTATTGATGCTGTTGGTCAAGTCCCGATCTGACCCCTCCCCAACCACGGGAGGGGTTTGAAGATTCCCCTTCCCTCGTAAGGAAGAGGGCTAGGGCGTGTTTTCAAACTACAACTACAAAAGAATGGAGTTAAAGGAATCGAGGTACTGGGGAATGCTGGAATGATTCAGACAGCGCAGTAGTTGAATTTCTTGCTCGCAAGCACAGGACTTACGCAAAGCTTATACACATAGCGTTTTGTAGGGGCAATCCCCTTGTGGGTGCCCCCAGATGTCGCGCAAGTTGCGTAAGTCCTGAAGCATCATCATCAGACCAGCTGGCACCGGATTGGGCAAACTGAAACTGCTTAATCACAACGTGCTGCTGGGTTTTTGTACTCGTTGCCAGATAGGTGACTCGACCCCCGGCGCGGTTTTGTCCTAGCTCTGGCTCTACTTGATAGCCTTGGCTGGAAAAGTCTGCTAAATTCCCCATAATCCTACCTATAGATAGATGTAGGGGGTGAGCTTTTTATAACAGATGGCTGTAAAAGTAGCGGATGCGATCGCTCTATTCTTACTATCAGCGCATCCATACCGCTAGTTGGAAAACCCACTTGCATTGAGCTATCGATGAATCGAGCCATCGGGCATGATGGTATCTGTCAGCTTGGCTCCAGTTATATTGACACCCTCTAAGTTGGCATCTTTGAGGTTCGCACCCCTGAGGTCGGCACCCGTTAGGTCGGCACCCTCCAGGTCAGCGCCTTCTAAATTGGCATCCCTGAGTTTGACACCTCTGAGGTCGGCACTCCCCAAGTACGCATCTTGGAGGTCAGCACCTCTGAGATTGGCACCCCTGAAGTCAACAATGGTTAAATCGGCAACTGCCAGGTAAGCATTCCTGAGGTCGGCACCCGTCAAGTCGGCACCGATGAGGTTGGCACCCCTGAGATAGGCATCCCGAAGGTTGGCACCCGTTAGATAGGCGTTACTCAAATCGGCTCGACCCAAGTTGGCACTGCTTAAGTCGCATCTGTCACAGTGGTTAGTTTCCAACAACTGCCTGACGAGATCCGCTTTGACTAAACTGGGTCTGTCCTTGATCGTGGCAAACCCCAGGGATGTTAGCACTAATCCGGCGGCGAGAATCTTGGTTTTTGTGGGACGGTCTAGAGTTCCGAATGACGTAGCATAGCGGACAATATCAATTGGCACCAGGACGCGGCGGCGAACATCAATCGGCTTGAGTGCTTCTATGGCAGTGACAGCATTGGGATAGCGATTTTTGCAGTTGGGTGCCGTCATTTTTGAGAGCCAGTCCACAAATTGCCGACTCAGATGCGGCACCATTTGCTTAAAATTGATCCGATAAGCTTCATCAACTAAATTGCCAATTTCAGTGGATTTGGTTTGGGTGAGCAAGCAAATCAGCGTTGCACCGAGACTATATAAGTCGGATGCTTGGGTCAGTTGGCGATTGAATACCTGTTCTGGCGGCATAAATCCCAACGTGCCTTTAATGGTGCTGCTGGCGGCGACTTCCCCACTTCCGATGCGAGCCAAGCCAAAATCTACCAGGTAAACTTTCAGTTGTTCATCCACTAAGATATTTTCCGGCTTAATATCTCGATGGATAATCGGAGGATTTTGCTGTTGTAAGTAGACTAAAACTTCTAACAAGGCAACGGCAATTTGCTTAACTTGCTCTGGGGTAAAGTGACGCGATGTAGAGACAGAGGAAGCAGGTTTATATTCTTGAACCAGGCAAAAGCCGCTTGGGGTTTCAAAGGAATCGAGGTAGTGGGGAATGCTGGGTGAGTTCAGCTGCTGTAGCACCTTAATTTCTTGCTCGTAAGCTTGGTAGTCTGACCAGCGGGCACCGGAATGGGCAAACTGAAATTGCTTGATAACGACGCGCTGCTGTGTATTGGTACGGCTTGCTAGGTAAGTGACTCGACCCCCGCAAGGGTTGTGCCCTAGCTCCCTTTCGACTTGATAGCCTAAATCGGAAAAATCTGGGAATTCGCTCATGATGGTTAGGCGGCGATAACCGCTACAAGTATCGCTACGCGGTAAGCGCAGCGTGCTGTAGGCATTTGCATCCCACTATAGCTGCCTAGAAAAGCAGATGATGGGACATCGCTCCGACTAACTGGCGGCAGCGTCTCTAAAGCAATAGAAACTTCTTTCCTTGGCTGAGTTCCCGGACACCTGCCGAGACTATCGTCCGTAAAAACATGGTTGATGCTGTAGAATCGGGTTCCCGATCGCTCGCCTCTTTTGGAAACTTCACTGTATCAAGTGATACAAAAATCCGAGTTTATAATGGTTGCTCTGAATCTTCACGAAAACTTTAAGAAAAGTCTCCGGATTCTACATTATCTTTAACTTAGCTTGATGATTTCTTTAACAAAAATGTTTAAGATAAGTGTTTACACGGAAAAATTTTACCGTCAATTCCTCTATCTACGAACTGATCCTTGTATATATACGTAAGCAAGAAGCAGTTGGTTCATCTTCCTAAGGACTGAAAAAAGTAGAACAACGGATTGACAAACTATAGAATAGGCTCATGGTTTAGACAGAAAACTGCATCGTAGAATAATCGCTGAATATCAAATCGCTTTATAACAACTCAGGAGAGGCGCTGAATAATGAAATTTAGCATCGTAATTACAACTTATAATCGTTTACCGCTACTGCGGCGGGCTATTGAATCGGCGCTAGCGCAAACTTTGCCCTGCGAAGTGGTAGTAGCAGATGACTGTTCCTCGGACGGTACAGAAGAATACGTCCGCAGCTTGGGCGACGAGCGCGTGGTTTATTACCGCAACCCAGTCAATAGCGGTCACTCTGCGACCGTAAATGCTGGGGTTGCCGTGGCAACGGGAGACTGGATCAAACCGCTGGATGATGATGACTATCTGGCACCCAACTGCATCTGGGAAATGGTAAAAGCGATCGCTCAACGTCCCCAAGCAGCGATTTGTTCGTGTCAAGCCGTTCAAGTTGATGTCAACGGTGAAGAAGTTACCCGCACCAAGCCAAGCGGTCCTGGCAAAATATTTTACGTGAAACAAGAGGATATCCACTACGGGATGTTGATGGAAGTGGTTCCTTTTGGTACACCCGTTCAAGTTGCCTTCAAAAAAGATGCCTTTATCAAGTCAGGCGGTTGGGATTCGGCTTTAGATGGCAACTGCGACGACATCGACTCTTGGGTGAAAATTGCCCAATATGGGGATGCTGCATTTGTTAATCAGTATCTTACCTTCCGGACATTATGGCCTGGTGGATGCAATCAGAAGTTTTCACTGCAAAAACGGTTAGAAACAAATATCTTAATCAAGGAAAGAATCTACCCGTTAGTGCATGAAAAATATCGCTCATCTATTCCGAAACTTGAGGAAATCAAGGCGTTTCTCAAGCTGCATTGGAGTTTAGTAGGACTGAAGCAAGGAAAAATCCTAATGGCACTGAAGATGGCATATCCAGCCATGTTTTCACCTGCCGCCTGGAGTTCTTTAGCCAGAGTTACTTATTCCAGAAAAATTAATTCTCAGGCTCCCTCCGTTCCCCAAGAAAATGCCACCTACAGGACGGCTTCTACCTAAACTGTAGCCGGGGTCATGGTACTCCGGCAATGCTAAAAGATGGAACGAAGTTATTGGGAATCCTCAATATCGCATTTTACTTTTGGCACGTTTGTCGTCAGGAAATCATGCAGATGAAGTATGACATCAGTTCAGGACTTATGCAAAGCTTATACATATAGCGTTTTGTAGGGGCAATCCCCCTGTAGTTGCGGTGGCAGATGTGGTGATGTGCGGCGAGTCCTGAGTTGAGCGGCTGCTGTAACTCTTGCATTAGATAATTACCTCATGTAGAGTTTTCAACAACTCTTCTGTAGTGTAGGGTTTTGACAAAAAGGTTTTGACCCCAGCGCGAGCCAGTTCATTCACCCTATCGTTAGATAAGAGTCCGCTAACCGCAATAATTTTAACTTGCGGGTTAATTTTTTGTAGCGTGCGAATCGTTGTTGGTCCGTCCATAGACGGCATCATCATATCGAGGAGTACAACACTAATTTCTTTTTTCTGCTGGGCATACAGTACGACTGCCTCAATCCCATCGCTAGCAGTTAAAACTCTATAACCATAGGTTTCTAGAGATGCTTGAGTCACTTGAGAAATTGAAGCTTCGTCATCAACAACCAGAATCCACTCGCCGTTCCCAGTTAGCAGATTAGATTGATTTTCTATAACTTGCGGTGTTGATTTCCCCTGGACTGCTGGCAAGTAAACCTTAAATTCGGTGCCTTTTCCCACTTCGCTATATACATTCAAAAAACCGCCGTGGCTTTTGATGATGCCAAGCACAGTTGAAAGACCCAGACCCGTACCTTTGCCAATTTCTTTAGTGGTAAAAAATGGCTCAAAGATTCTATCAAGCATCTCAGGAGACATCCCCATTCCAGTATCAGAGACACTAATAAGAACATGGGAACCCACTTTTGCACCTGTGTTCATCCTGGCATAGTTTTCATCAATTACTATATTGTCGGCAGAAATCTTCAACGTCCCGCCATCTGGCATGGCATCACGAGCATTGACGCAAAGATTTATGAGTACCTGATGTAGTTGTGTGGCATCGCCAGAAACAGCCCAAAGTTCTCTCGTCTGGATATCAGTATGAATCTCGATTGATTTAGGAAAAGTTTCATTTGCGATCTTCGCAATTTCAAAAATCAGGTGCCCGACTTGGAGATTTGTCCGTTCGCCTTCCATGCCCCGCGCAAATGAAAGCACTTGTTTAACCAAATCAGCTCCGCGTTTGGCATTGGTTTCGAGGATAGAAAGCAGCTGTTGACTCTGACGATCCTGGATCTTGATTTGCAGAAGTTGAACTGACATCAAAATAGGCGCTAGCACATTGTTTAAATCGTGGGCAATGCCGCTAGCCAGCGTTCCTAAGCTCTCCATGCGCTGAGCGCGGAGAAACTGCCTTTCTAGTTGTTTTTTTTCGGTAATATTTGTGTTGACAATCAGAATTGCTTTTGGGTTTTCCGCCTCATCGCGCACTAGCGTCCAGCGACTTTCAACAATGATTTCCCGACCGGATTTGGTGATTTGATACAACTCCCCATACCACTCTCCTTCCTCGATGAGAGTTTTTTGGGCTGCTTGAAATTTTAGTGAAATTTGCTTATGCAAAAGCTGAGCGGTGTTCTTGCCGAGGGCTTCTTCTTGCTTCCAGCCATAGAGACGTTCCGCACCTTGGTTCCAAAATAAGATTTGATTGTCTAGATTTTGAACCAGAATTGCGTCTGTGGCGATATCCAGTAGGGCAGCTTGTTCGCCAATTTTTTGTTCCGAGTGCTTGCGTTCGGTGATGTCCATGTTGATGCCATTCACACGGATGGCTTTGCCGGTTTGGTCGTAATAAACTTGACCTTTGCTTGCTATCCAATGAACGCTACCATCAGGCCAAATAATGCGGTATTCGATGTCATAGTCCGCCCCTTCTTCCACGGTGCGTACCAAAGCTTGAGTGACTAATTCGAGGTCTTGAGGATGGATTCTGGTGAGAAAGCTTTGATAGGTGCCGTCAAAGGAGCCTGGAGTAAGACCAAAATTCGCTTCCGTAGTCCCACAGAAAACAACTCTGCCGCTTTGGATATTCCAGTCCCAGGTGCCCATGTGGGCAGCTTCTAGGGCTAACCTCAGTCGCTCCTCGCTCAGTTGCGCCCGCTCAGTTTGCTGTCGCAATTCCTCTGTTGCCTGACTAGCTTGGAGGACACGACGCACGCGCTGACGCAGGACAGCCCAGTGAATCGGTTTGGTAATGTAATCGATGGCACCCGCCTCAAATGCTTGATCGACCGATTCTTGATCTTCAAGAGCCGTAATCATCAATACGGGTGTGTTTCGCGATCCTCCTAGGGGGCGATTTTTTTCAGCAGTTCGCGTCGCTGTAGCCGAATCGCCAAACGTCTCTCCATGAGAATCGCCCTCTGGAAGTGTACGCAATAGATGACAGCAGGTAAAGCCATCCATCACTGGCATCATGGCATCCAGCAGCACAATATCTGGGTTTAGCCGCGTGTAGGCGGCTAAACCCTCTTCTCCGTCGCTTGCTTCTGCTACCTGGTATCCGGCTTGTTCCATCGCTCGGCGAAGTTGAAGCCGCATGAATTTGTCGTCATCTACGACGAGGATGAGGGGAGTATGTTGATGAGCGTCGGTGGTGTTCATAGCTAATTTGGCTGGCGTTGAGAGTGCAAATCCGCCTTAACACGTTCATACTCAGCTTCAAGCTGCGGCAATTTGTCTAATGCATTTTGAATATTTCCAGTACGAGCCATGATTTCTAACTCTTTACAGAGTTGGGCGAGGGTTGTGGCACCCAGGGTGGCACTGCTTGACTTGAGCGTGTGAGCGGGGCGTTGCAACTGGGGTGGATTTTCTTGTGCAACTGCGATCGCGATCGCGATCATGAGTTTTGGCGCATCTTCGAGGTAGCAATCGATCATCTCCCCTAAAATCACCTCGGCATCTTCACCGACCATTTTGCGAAATGATTGCAACACTTTGGCATCAATAGGAGGACTGAGGACTGAGGGCTGTAGGCGCTTCGCCTTCCCGAAGGGTGGACTGAGTTGGGGAGTAGGAAGGGAGGGGTGAGTGGATGCATCAATAGGAGGACTGAGGACGGAGGGCTGAGGACTGAGGAGGGAGGGCTGACACTTGCTCAAAGCTTGGATAAGTTCCTCTATGCGGATCGGTTTGCTCAGGTAGTCATCCATGCCTGCATTCAGACATTCTTCCCGATCTCCTTGCATCGCATTCGCTGTCATGGCAATGATGCGGGGACGAGAAGCTGGCGACCATTCCCTAACTATGTGGCGAGTCGCTGTCAATCCATCCATTTCTGGCATTTGCACATCCATTAGCACCACGTCATAGGATTGGCGATGTAGAGCTTCTAGCACTTCTAATCCATTACTGGCGATATCTGCTCGATAGCCCATCTGTGATAGTAAGTACAAGGCTACCTTTTGATTCACCACATTGTCTTCTGCTAACAGAATCCGCAGGGGGAATTGTGCTGCTTGTTGCGGATTTATTGGAGGTGTATCGGTGCGCGAAGGCTTCACCTGGATCGGTCCACCCAGGACATGGCTCAAGACATTATAGAGATGGGATTGTTTAACTGGTTTGGTGAGGAATGCCGCGAATACTGCTAGGACATGATGACTCCTTTCTGGTCTGTCGATGGAGGTCAACACGATTAAGGGTAATTTTTCGTAGTTAGGCAGCTGGCGGATTTTAGCCGCTAAAGTCAGACCATCCATGTGTGGCATCTGCATATCCAGAATGGCGATATCAAACGGTTCCCCTAAGTTCAGCCAGTCGAGGGCTTCAGAACCAGATTCAGCTGCCCAAGTCAGCATTCCCCAAGATTGGGCTTGCAGCGTCAATATTTGGCGATTTGTAGCGTTATCATCTACTATCAGGAGTCGCTTTTCATCTAACTGAGGTTGAGGATTTTGAGAAGCGATCGCAGATACATTGGGAGCTGATGCCGCAACAATGGTGAAATAAAAAGTAGAGCCTACGTCTGGATGAGGGCTGTTAGCTACCGAGAGCGTAGCACGGGATGTAGGCGCTAGCTGCTTTGCCGCCGCAATGCTTTCGCCTTCTTGAAGGGGGGGAGGAAGTGGAGAATGAAATTCATGGTTGCTGCTTGCGCCCGGATCTTTTTTTAGGGTAGGTTCCCAGTCAGAAGGAGGATTTCGGGCGATCGCTCCCATGCTCTCGACCCACATCTGACCGCCCATCATTTCGCTGAGATGATTGCTAATCGCTAGTCCTAACCCGGTTCCCCCATGCTGCCGAGTCGTAGAAGCATCGACCTGACTGAAAGATTTGAACAGGCGATCTATACGGTTTGGGGCAATCCCAATGCCTGTGTCTTTAACAGCAAATTGGATTTGGTAATGGGTAATCGGTAATCGGTTGGTTTGCTGATCACCGATTCCCGATTCTTCATGAGCGATCGCCTCTTTTGCACTTACCGATACAATCACTTCTCCAGCTTGGGTGAACTTGACCGCATTACTGAGCAAATTGACTAAAATTTGGCGCAACCTATTGGCATCTCCCACAATCGCTATTGGGGTTTCTGGATGAATTAAATATGCTAATTCCAGATTTTTTTCGGCTGCTTTGAAAGCTAATAAATCGAGGGCTTCTTCAACACAAACTCGCAGATTAAAAGAATACTTTTCTAACTCCAGCTTGCCTGACTCAATTTTAGAAAGGTCAAGAATGTCGTTGATCAGCGTTAGCAATGCATCGCCACTACTTTGGGTTGTTTCAACAAAATCCCGCTGCTGGGGGGTTAGCTCAGTGTTGAGTAGCAGTCCCGTCATGCCGATAATCGCATTCATCGGGGTGCGGATTTCGTGGCTCATATTGGCGAGGAATTGACTCTTGATGCGAGTTGCTGCTTCAGCAGTTGCTTTTGCCTTTTCCAGTTCCAGATTCGTCTGAGATAATTCTTGAGTACGCTCGACAAGCGCCAATTGCGCGAAATATCGCTCGGTAATATCATCGAATATCCAGAGGCGACCGGGCACGTCGTGTACCCGCGTCGCCGTGCTAGAGATACTCAGCGTTTTTGGCGTGTCGCCTTTGAACACCCAGATCCAGTTGCGAATGACTGCTTGAGGTTGGGAAAAAAACGTTGCTGCCTGCGCCACGATTTCCTGTTGATTATCAGCGCTAGTGCGTAGCAATGCCATCGCCTGAGCCAGCATGGGGGGTTTCTACAGCCCCAGGGGTGAGTCCCAGTTGCTCGGCAGCGGCTTGATTGATCCAGCCTTGTTCGCCACTTTCATCTACAAATACCACTCCCTGATGGATTGTCTCTAACATGGCACCAAAGCGTGCTTGCAGATTCTCCATCCGTAGGGTGGTATCGCAGAACTGTAAAAGGGTGCGTAATTCGGCAAGTAGCGACTCGATAAATTGGCGCAGACGTGAGGAGATGTTTGTCTGGCGATGCCAGATCAGCAAAATTGCACCGCTATGGGGTGCTGGCATCGTGCCTTTACCGGGATACTGAAATGGAAGGATGGCGAGGGATTGAGTACCTTTGGCGAGCAAGACATGAGAAGCACCGGGGGTAGCGGGGTAGTTTGGATAGTAGAGACAGCGATTTTGAGCGATCGCTTCCTCAAACAAGGCGGGTGTCGTCAGTTGATCTGGCAGCGCCTGCTGGGGAATGCACACCAAGGCTTCAGCGGTGACATCATCAAGTTGGCGCAGCGCGATCGCCGCGTCGGCACAAACCGAGTCCCGTAGTAAGATCAGGGCTTGCCGGATCGGTGTATTGGGAGAATTTCTGGTGTCGGCATTGGTAAGAGTACTCAGCACCGATTGAGACGCCAACCGCCACTCGATTCCCCGCAGAAAAGAGCCTACAAGCGTGCCGAACACAGCCACACTACCCAGCTCAAGTGACTGGCGTGTTAGCCGCCAATCGCCATGCAGCAGTCCCAAGAACAGAATGCAAAGCCCTACGGCGGGTGCGACTTGCACCGCTGGTAGGGGCAAAAGCGTACATATTGTCAAGATGACTGGGGCGACGATCTGCATAGGCGTCCATCCATCCAGCACGCCCAGTCCTCCGAAAAAGAGGGTTAGCCCTAGTAGGAAGGGTCTAAATGTCGGTAGTCGGTCAGGAGGACAAAGGAGCAACCGTGACGGTCGAAGATTTAAGTTTAAGTTTAGGCGACGAGACATTGGGCGATCGCATTCGTTACCACGTCGGGGGCGCTGATATGCGGTAAGTGCCCTCTAGCGGCGATATTCATCAGCTTACCTTGAGGAATTTTTTCTGCCATGTACTGACCGACCTGAGGCGGTACGGCAATATCATCGCTTGCCTGTAAAATCACAGTCGGTACATTCAATCGCGGTAACTCATCTCGATGGTCTGACTGGAAAATCACTTTAGCGATCGCTTGCGCGATATCCGGACGGATAGCTGCTAGCGTATTGGCAAACTCGGCTGCCAATTCCGGTTTATCCTGAGTAGCCATTGCGATGGGAGCAAAACCGCTGGCCCAAGCATAATAGTTGGTTGACATGGCTGCATAGAGCGCATCTAGGTCAGACTGCTCGAAGCCACCCACATATCCCACATCGTTGAGATAACGGGGGGACGCATCCAGAAAGATTAGTTGGCTGAAGCAATCAGGCTCGACTAATGCTGCCAATAAACTAACCATCCCGCTGACCGAGTGACCCACCAAGATGCTCTTGGTTAACTTTAACTCGGCACATAAATCCAGCAAATCTTCTGCGTAGCTGTATAAGCTGCTGTAGCGGCGCGGACTATAAGCAGAAAAATCTGACTTTCCCCCCCCTACATGGTCGAACAGTATAATGCGAAAATCAGGTGCGAAGGCTGCTACCTGATGTCGCCAAGCCGTCTGATCCGAGCCGAAACCGTGGGCAAAGATAATTGTCTGGCTGCCATTACCCAGCATCTGGACATTATTACGTTGTATGATGCTAGTTCCCATAGGTAGTTACTCCTTCTCTCCATTGCCTTAATACAAGATAAGAACTGTAACAGAATCTAAATAAAAGACTCACCTCAATGAGGTTATATTTTAGCGTTCCCTAAAAGCCCAGGCAGGTAACAGCAGTCATATAGGAAGTTATGAAATATTTTTTTGGTTTTAGCGCAGGCGAGACGCCTGCTGTGAGATGCCAGCAGTTTATATCTCCGACTTCTTAGAGAAGTTGGGGATCTCGCCTTCAGTTAGGAATGCTATATATATTTTCACCTGTTGTCTGGACTTATTTAGCTAGACTGACTTATACTCGACAAATAACGGATCGGAATCGAAAGAAACGTCCAAATTTTGTAGCGCATGAGACTGTTTTTCTAGCTTTTTCCTAGGATCAAATAAATTTGAATTAAAATGCCAGCTTATCTGATTAAAAAAATCTTACAAGATATCAAAAATCAAATAATAAAAGACCGTTTTGTTCTTATTCTCAATGGTCTGATTCTCCTACTGTTTATTACAATGGCAGTCTATGTCAAACTTGCAGGTAGTTACTACGGCTCAGACTATTTTGCAAGAGTAGGGTTACTAACAGTTTTATTTTCCGAACCACCTTTCCTTAAAGGACAACTCCACGTAGGCTTTTTTACTCAGCTTTCTGAAATATTGTGGTGCATATCATTCGCAATCTGTTTGTTTAGCTTTGGCTTGTTAAAAAGTCTTCACCCTAGGCGCAAAGGTGATTTATTTATCCTATTTTCTGCAATTGGACTGGCAGTTTTGCTAGTTGATGATATATTTCGCTTTACCCTGGAGCTAACCTTATCGGCTGGTGTTCCCAAAGTACTGATGTATTCAATATACGGGATTGCTGCTGTTAGCTATAGTTTTTTATTTTGGCGCAGAATCCGGTCAACACCCTATATTCTGCTACTAATAGCTATTGCTCTGTTTGTAGTTTCAGGGATGACGGACTTATTGGATCTAAAAGGAATAGGAACTCCATTAATTTTAGAAGATGGAACCAAGTTCTTAGGTTTAATAAATATTATTCTCTATTTTTGGTCTGTATGCCAAGGAGAGATAACGCGATCGCGCAGCTATTGACTTCAATCAAAAACTAGCTTTACCAGCCTTGGTCGCAAAATTCAAATGGTTAGTTGATGTTATACAAGCCAAATTCACGACGAATTGATTTCGTTAGAAGTCGATAATTAAAGGCTTCTCTTATCCGAGAACGAATGCTTAACGTGATTCCCACCTTAGCACCAAAAAACGTGTCGAAACCTGCCTGATAAATATTTTCTCCATTTCCAATAATATAAACAGCACCTTCAAAAGGCAATTGCTTGAGTCTTACTCCTTGCTTTATCTCAGTTAATTTATGATAATCAAGATGAATAAGAGAAGTTAGATTGGCATCTTCCATCTTTTCAGGCAAGTCATACAAATTGTACCGAACAATTCGGCAGGTTCCGCACGATCTATTAAAAGCGTATTTTTTGTAATATATGAATCGATTGCCATCCTGATATACATACCCCTTATCCACATACCATCCATTAGATTGTGAATGCTGACTGACAAATTCTGCCAAATGCTTACTTACACAGTCATCGACATCAACAATCATTATATTAAGACGGCTTTAGCTGTTGAGCATACATGAATCACGTCAGCACCTTTTGCAACTTGTCTAGATACTTAAATGCAAAATCTGGATCTTCCCATTTCTTCAAAGCCGCAGTTTTTAAAGCTGGAGCTGGCGGTGGTAAATCTACTTCAATGTAGGTGATGTGAGAATGATTAAACTCAATATGTGGGTTTTTGTGACAAATAACAATCACCCTAAAATCTGGTGAAGTTTGATTGCAGATTGCCTTGATACATCTTTCAAATAACTTAAGAACGCGATCCCAAGAATTTGAGGATTGCTGACTTCTGAGTGGTACAACAAAAACAATCATACTGACACCTTAAGGATTAATGCCACAAAGCATAATCACAAAGCACTGTCACAAAGAACCAACACCACTTTGAGATTGCTGAAAGCGTTTTGAATTATGCCATTGAGCTGCCAACAAGACTCCCAGTAGTAACACACCACCAAAGAAGTAATGGGAGATGAGCAACTTGGATGTAAAAAATGTGAGAGGTTTAAAGTCAACCAGAATCGATGTTACAGGAAAGGATATTAACAGGATGCTCGGTATCATAAGGCTAAACCATAGCCGCTGATTAGGAACTACTAATTTGTTGCCAACATAGAGGGATAAAGGTAGCAGTAGAAATAAATAGTAATGTGTCCAAGAAATAGGACTTGTTACCAGTGCTAAACAAAGAACAATAGAAAATTCCAAGTTTTCTTCTTCTAGTGTGGTGGGTGATTTTGAGCGCCAAAAAACCCAGAAAGTTGTACCAAACAGAAGTGATAATAATGCGTACCGCATCACTTTAAAATCCCAACCTACTTCAAGGGGTAGCCAGTTTTTGAGATTGCCATCGGTCAGCAGGCGAGCTAAAAAACCATCTACTGACTGAACGTTGTAGGCAGCAAGTGGTTTACCAGCAAAAGATTGGATACATTCCCGAAACCAAGTTAAATGTAAATCCACCCCAAATAAAAGTAGAGATGCACCCCCAATTACCAACAGTGCTGCACTAAAACCCGCTACCACTTGCCATCGTCTTCTTAATACGAAATAAACGCCAAAAAGAACTAGAGGGATTTTCATTAGAGCCGCGATCGCTACTAAAATTCCTAGAAAAACCTCACGCTTATTCTGAATACAAAAAAATGCCCCTATCAGCAATAGAAATACAAAATGAGTAGCGTTTCCATATCGAAAGCTGTAATACAAAGGTCCATTTATTGCAAATAGTCCAATTATAGCTATTCGTTTGTCCCCACTAACTTTCGTTAGCTTAACTGTAAAATAGCAAGATGCAACAACAGCTAAAACACTCAAAACAGCAAGTAAATATTGCGCTCTATGTAGAGGAAATGGAGAAAAAGGAGTAAACAAATAGGCAATAATTGGAATGTTGACAAAGCAAATAGTATTATCAGCACAATTTTTGTCATACAAGCTGGATGGATTTTCTATCACTTGACGACCAGCCGGATAATAGGCTTTATTAAAGTCACTAAATAGATTGTGTGGAGCGGAAACATTCCACATAAATAAGATGAACAGCAAGGCAGGCAATCCATAGCCTAACCATAAATTCCATCGCTGCTTTAGAAATTTTTTAGCTAAGATATTTAGCCCAACTGTCACTAAAATAAAACAAATGAAAAAAAAGTAAACTTCCATAAAAATATGCTTCAACTCCTAAAAATGCTATTAAAAATTATGAACCTAAAGACTTACGGATTACAGCTCAAAGCGTGAAAATATCAAGTTTTATGATAGTGCGCTTATTGAGCATCTAGTCATTTTCTGAATGTAGCTTGGAGAATCTAAGCTTCAACTGAATTTAAGTTTTCTTTAAAGGTCTAATATTAATGTCAGTCACTTCGGCGGTTCGGGGCAAACTGAGGGCATTGAGTACCACTGCGGCTACGTCTTCTGGTTGCAGAAGTCGTTCTGGATGATATGTCTTACCTTCTATCTCTTGAACCGATGCTTGCATGGGACTAGCAGTGCGTCCGGGATAGATGCTGAGAACGCGCACGCCATCTGCGTTGACTTCCTCTCGCAGACTGTCAGCGATCGCCTTCAGTGCGTGCTTGGTTGCAGCATATTGTCCCACACCGCCTCTAGCATTCAAACCCACCGTCGAGTTGATGAACGCGATCTGACCCTGACGGAGTGCGATCGCCGGTAACAAGGCTTGTGTCAGCGCATAAGGAGCGCGAACATTGACGCGGTACTGCCAGTCAAAGTCTTCCAGGGAGGCGGTTTTCATGTCCCCTAAGGTGATGACACCAGCACTATGAACGAGCAGATCAACATTTCCTACATCTTGCTCAAGACGAGTTTTTAGCTGCTCAATGTCTTCGTCTAGCGTGAGATCAACTTGATAAAGCAGAACTTTGGATGCAGTGGTGGCAGTTTCGGCGACTGTCTCTAGCGCTTCTAAATTACGTCCCACCAGACAAAGCGTGACTCCTTGCTCTGCCAAACCGAGCGCGATCGCTTTGCCAATCCCGCTACTAGCTCCCGTTACAACTGCAATTTGGTCTTTTAAGGCTGACATTCAATTTTGGTTGCAAGGATTTGGATTAATCTTAGCTGACGGTTGCTGATTTCAAACACTCTTTCAATAAATCATGTTCTACTAAAGCATCTGCTGCTCTTTTAATCTCATCAAATGCTAAACCCGACCTATCGGCAATGTCTAGAAGGGTATGATTGCCATCCGACAAATTTAACACCCACAGGATTGCCATTTCATTAAGTGCCCCCTCTTTCTGCCCGCCAATTCCTTTATAAAGACCCCTTTTCCCCAGTCTCGGCTCGCATTTAGGATTTTGATTTAAGTAAGTCCGATCGCCTTCCAAAACGTGGAAAATTGACAAACATTTAGAGAAGGAGTCAGCCAGATATTCAGGTTGCACAAAATCTAGATTATCTGCCGATGTGTGGTATTCGGGAAACTCACCGTGCTGCGATCGCATAAAACAACCCACAGCCAGATTGAACCCCGGAGAGCAATACTGCCGCTCATCGTAGCCATAGGGGAAGAAATCAATAATTTCATGCTCTTGCCCCGAATGCTTTAAAACGTGAAGGCTGGCTCTATCGATTTCTGCATCACCTTGGCGGCTTCTCTTATAAGTAACTTTGCCTGGATCTCCCACACACGTTACTACCAATCCGTGTTTAATTTTCTGGGCTTGGGCTTCATTTAAACACAGCCAAGTAATGGAACCAATCGTTCCCGGAATAAATAGAAATCGGTAAGAGTATCTCCGAGAAATCGAGCTGAGATGTTTTGCCAAATAGGTACTGAGAGCGATGCCCGATAGATTATCGTCACACAGAGATGGGTGACAAGCATGGCAAGAGATTAAAACTTCGTCTGGGCTTTCTCCTTTGATGTAATACTCGCCGTAAGTCAGGCTTCCTGATTCTAAAGAGGAATCAATGCAGACTTCATATTCGCCATCTTTCAGTTCTAAAAATTGCTTGTGACTCAAACAAAAGCCCCAAGTTTCTTTGTAATAAGAAGTCCGATAAGGAATCCACTCAGGAGTATCTGGTAGGGTAAATAGGTGTTCTTTCAGTTCCTGAAAAGGCATTTTTTTCCGAACCGGCACGCTGTAATTGACAACGTGCAAGTTAGATTTTTGGAAGTCTACGACTCGCTCACCCTGAGAATTTTTGATGTAGGCATCCTTAATATTCCACTCCTTCGGAACCGTCCAGTCGAACACTTCCGTTCCCGTCGGTACCTCGTGAATTTCTAAGGGAATGAGTTCTTGAATAATCTTGAGAGTTTCTCGAAAGCCATTGCCCGTAATACTGCGGCAAATCGGATATAGCTTTGAGATAATCTGGTACATCTCGTTGCCAATATCATTAGGGTTAAGAACTCTCTTCAGATCGGTGAGGTTCACAGCTTTAAGCCTCTTTTACAAAAAGTCAAGGGCAACTTGAACGTCCTTAATAAGTAGGTAGACATAATTAAACTCGCGCATCTGAGGTAGGTTGGGTTGAGGAACGAAACCCAACATTGATATGGGTTTGATGAGGTAACACTTAGTCGCTCTACCCATCCTACAAATAACTATATCCATCTACTTACTAGCTTCAGCACCCGTAAAATTAGTACCAAATTTTGGCAAGTTTTACGGGGTTGCTGACGGCTAGCATCAAATGGAAGTGTTAGTTAAATGCTCGTTAATTCCTAACGAACAGAGTTTAAGACTTCCGCCGGAGGTTGGAACAAAAGCCCCTCCTCACTGGGTGGTGGCTCATTCTCATAGAGGGCAATGATGTCATCAGGAATGCGGGCGAGATCGCTGCCCCGCATGAGTTCTCTGAGTGTAGTTCCTTGAGGAGCGGAGTCGAGATTCGGTGCGCCGCCCTTGGAGATGACATCGTCGAGGTGTACGGTTCTGAAGTCGATGCTAAAGCGCGTGCGTCCGGAGGTGTTGGGCACTGTCCAATGCAGCTGTGCGCCAGAGAAGAGGATGATTCCGCCTGGTTTGGTAACGACTCGGAGCTGCGGATCGAGATCGACGTGTTCTAATGGGCGGGGCTGCTTGCGGGTATCTTTCTTGATATGCTGGGCGGCGTTTTTCCGACCCTCCCGGTTCCACTCATAGTGGTTGTACTCGCTAGAGCCATTATTTATCGGCTGGCTCCAGTAGCGGGGCTGAAATGCCATCGAACTCTCGGATTCATAGTCGTAGAGGGGAAGCCACCAGTTCATCTGGCAGAGGGGAGCCGCGTACCAGGTGTCACGATGCGGGTGCAGCGGATAAGCAACCCCTGCGTTGAGGTAGGTGCCATCACACACGATCCTCATACGCGGAACGTCGAAATAGGTTTTGTTCATCTCGCAGCCAAGATCCTCTAGTAGTTCCCGAATCAGCTGCTTTGACTTGGGGTGATGGATAAATCTAGGCTTGAGTGGAGCGACAATCTCCACAAACTTCTCGACGGGGAGGCTAAATTGTGCCTCTGTTGGATCTAGAGAACCAAACGCTTCTTGGGTGAGTTCGCGAGCTAATTCGCACAACGCGATCGCACTTGGGCGGGGTGAAAAGACGAAAATCTGTCCGTTGAAGAGATGTTTTCGCCTCACCTCATCGTTAACATCAGAATCGAAAAAGATTGTGTTCATGTTGTTTCTTTATGGGTTGCAACGATTCAGGCACTCTACATCGTCCCCACATCAAGCGGGCAGTTTTGTATTTGGTTCATCGATCTAGATAAAAATTATGCCCCGACAAGAACATAAGAGCTGAACAAAGGCCAGGATACATCTTTTTCGGAAATTTCACTGGCTGGTAGGGGCCATTCAATCCCTAGGATAGGGTCGTCATAGTGTAGCCCCCGCTCATACCCTGGTGTGTAGAACTCACTCATCTGATATACCACTTCGGCGTCATCGGTTAGGGTTTGGAAGCCGTGGGCAAACATTTCAGGGATATACAGGGCACGCCGGTTTTCAGCGGTTAGCTCGACGCCAATATGGCACAGATACGTGGGAGATTTAGGACGCATATCGATGATGACATCGTAGATAGCACCACGGGTACAACGAACCAATTTTGTTTCGCTGGCGGGGGTTGCTTGATAATGCATACCTCGCAACGTCCCTTTTTTGTAGTTCACGGATAGGTTGCATTGGGCAACGTTTGGCTTTAATCCGCGCTCGGCAAATTCATTGGCACAGAAAGTCCGAGCGAATAATCCTCGATTATCTTCTCGTTGCTCTATGTCAATAATAAAGGCACCTTTGAGCTTGGTTTCAGTAAAGATCATGGATAAACTTGCACCTCTGGAATTGGGACTACAAACTTGCCTCCCCACTCTCGAATAAATGCCATTTGCTGCATAATTTCCTCTTTGAGGTTCCAAGGCAAAATTAGCAGGTAGTCAGGCTGTCTTTCGCGGATTTCGTCGGGGTTGAGGACGGGGATATGAGTTCCTGGTAGAAAGGTTCCTTGCTTGTGAGGACTGCGATCTACGGTAAAATCGATAAAATCTGTGCGAACTCCACAATAATTTAGGAGGGTGTTTCCTTTGGCTGGGGCACCATAACCGGCGATCGCTTTCCCCTGTTCTTTCGCCTCAATCAAAAAACTCAGTAGCTTGCGCTTGGTTTCTTTGACTTTTTCTCCAAAGGTCAGGTAAGTGTCTATCTTATCTAAGCCAGCTTGGATTTCCTGGGATTTTAACTGATTAACGCGATCGCTCATGGCTGGCTCAGCCGCATTGTCATGCTTGCCGTAAATTCGGAGCGAACCGCCGTGAGTCGGGATTTCTTCGACATCAAATAAGGTCAAACCGTGAGCCGCAAAGATTTTTTCAACGGTTAAGAAGGAAAAGTAGGAAAAATGCTCGTGATAAATCGTGTCAAACTGATTTTGCTGCATCAGCTGTAACAAATGGGGAAATTCCATTGTCAAGATGCCATCTGGCTTCAGGGCTATCTTCATTCCCGCTACAAAATCATTCACATCCGGAACGTGAGCGAGGACGTTGTTGCCCAACAACAGATCGGCTTGTTTCTCCGCTGCTGCCAGTTCCTTAGCAGTTTCAACCCCAAAGAACTTAACTAAGCTGGGAATTCCTTTTTCCTCTGCAACTTTTGCTACATTTGCCGCTGGTTCTATTCCTAAAACGGGGATTCCCTTTTCATGGAAATACTGCAACAGGTAGCCGTCATTACTAGCAATTTCAATGACTTGATGATTTTTGTTAAACCCAAACCTTTCTACCATCAAATCCGTGTAAAGTTTGGCATGACGCAACCAACTTTCTGAGTAAGAAGAAAAGTAAGCGTAGTCACCATCCCCAAAGATATGATCGGGAGATTCAAACTCTTCTAGCTGCACTAAAAGACAACTTTCGCAAACATAGGCATGAAGTGGGTAACTTTTTTCTGCCCGACGCAGCTGTTCTGGCGTTAGGTAGTCATTTGCAATGGGTGACATCCCTAGATCGGCAAAGGTGTGCTGAAGGGATTTGCTACAAAAACGACACTTAGCGATCGCCATGATTTATAACTCCTTACTCCAGAAAAAGTTTTGATCGATTTGTTGGGTGCGAATCAGGTACTCTAGCTGCTTCAAACGAGTGAACCCTCTAAACAAAAAGATGTCTTCAGTCATATCAATTTGCTTGAACAAATCGAATAACTGCTGGGCACCCCGCTGGGCATCCCATTCACACTTAAATCCCGGTAGAGTTTTGTTAATCTTCTCAAAAGAAACTCGATAACTGCGGTTGTCTGAGCCATTTTCTCCAAAGGTTAGCTGACATCCTTGGAAGACTGAGGCAATAATTTCAGCAATTTCTTTGACTCGATAGTTATGAGAAGTGTCCCCTACGTTGAAAATTTGGTTGTGAACAATGTCGCGGGGTGCTTCTAGGGTGCAGATAATTGCCTTACAGATATCAAGGGCGTGAACCAACGGACGCCAAGGAGTTCCGTCGCTGATCATCTTGATTTCTTTCGTTGTCCAAGCTAAGCCCGCCAAGTTATTTAAAACAATATCAAAACGCATTCTGGGAGATGCCCCAAAAGCGGTGGCATTTCGCAGAAAGGTAGGAGAAAAATTGTCATCGGCGAGTGGCTTGACATCTCGTTCTACGAAGGTTTTACATTCTGCATAAGCGGTTTGAGGATTGACGGGAGATTCTTCAGTCACATCATCCTTTGTTGCTACGCCGTAGACGCTGCAAGAAGACATATAAACGAAGCGCCGCACACCCGCTGCCTTAGCTAGATTGGCAAGGCGAACTGAACCTTTATGGTTAATGTCGTAGGTGATATTGGGTGAGAGTTGTCCGGCGGGATCGTTAGAAAGTTCTGCCATGTGAACAATTGCCTCGACACCCTCTAAGTCTTCTGCTGTGATGTGCCGCAAATCTTTGTTGAGGGTTTTGGCAGTTAAATCGGTGGCGTTATACAGCCAACCCACTTTGTAGAAGCCGGTGTCCACCCCAATCACTTCGTGTCCGCGTTTCATCAAAATGGGGGCGAGTAACGAGCCGAGATAGCCTTCTGTTCCTGTTACTAATACTTTCATTTGTTCACTTTTTATACACTAATTTTGTGTTTGAAAGTACCGGGCGAATAGAATTCGCAACTACACAGATAAAGTTCGCCTACGCGGACTAAAAACATATTAATCTTGAAACCCGTGTAGTCGGGTTTTGTTTGTGTAGCCGCGACTTGTAGTCGCCAGGGTTCTTTCCGGAATTTGCTCTACGATTGCTTTGCCAATTTCCAGGGAAGATGTAGCAGCGGGGGAAGGCGCGTTGCAAACGTGGACGGAGTTATTGCCTTTAACAATTAAAAAGTCGTCCACTAACTTGCCATCATTCATCAAAGCTTGAGCGCGAACCCCGGCGTGAGTGGGAATTAGATCGTCCGATTGCACTTCCGGAATCAGCCTTTGCAAGCTACGCACAAAGGCGGCTTTACTGAAGGAACGAATGATTTCCTGAATGCCTTCGTCGGCGTGTTTTGCTGCTAGTTTCCAAAAACCGGGATAAGTCATCACCTCAGCAAAATCACGTAGATTAAAGTCTGTCTTTTTGTAACCTTCCCGCTTGAGGCTGAGAACGGCATTTGGCCCTGCATGAACGCTTCCATCAATCATCCGGGTGAAGTGAACGCCCAAGAAGGGAAAATCTGGATTAGGAACCGGATAAATCAGGGTTTTGACGAGATAGCGTTTTTCTGGCGTGAGTTCGTAGTATTCTCCCCGGAATGGGACAATTTTCGCTTTCGGATCGACGTTTCCTAATTTGGCAACGCGATCGCTATGCAGTCCGGCACAATTGATGACAAAGCGCGTTTCAAACGTGCCGTTATTTGTCTCAAGTACCTGATTCTCACCCGTTCCAACAATTTTCTCAACTTTGGTATTGAGGCGAAGCTCTCCACCTTGTGCTTCAATTAGCTCGGCATATTTTCGAGCCACCTGCTTGTAATCGGCAATCCCAGTTCCGTACACCCGAATTCCGGCTAGACAGGCGACATGAGGTTCAATTTCTTTGACTTCCTCTGCACTAATCTTGCTAGTCTTTAAACCATTTTCCCAGCCGCGTTGATAAAGGCTTTCTAATCGTGACAGCTCTTTTTCCTCAGTTGCCACAATTACTTTGCCGCAGACTTCATGTGCAATGCCATGCTCCCGGCAGAATTCCACCATTGAGCGACTTCCTTCCCGGCAAAATTTCGCTTTGAAACTTCCTGGCTTGTAATAAATGCCAGCGTGAATCACGCCACTATTATTGCCTGTTTGATGATAAGCCCACTGGCTTTCTTTTTCCAGCACTACTATACGGGCAGAGGGATAGCGTTTTCCCAAAGCCATTGCCGTAGAAAGCCCAATAATTCCGCCGCCGATAATTGCAAAATCATACATAAATTTTCTTGCCCCTGAAACTGAAATGGATGAGTGTTACTCCTGAAATTTGTCACCAAACTTTCCAAGGAGCATTCCCACTCTTCCAAAGTTCTTCCAGGTAATTTTTATCTCGTAAAGTATCCATCGGTTGCCAAAATCCAGGATGTCTGTAAGCAGCCAACTGCTCATTTTGAGATAATTTTTTCAGGGGTTCTTGCTCCCAAATTGTGGAGTCATCGTCAATATAATCAATCACTTCCGGCTCTAGAACAAAGTAACCCCCATTAATCCAAGCACCATCCCCTTCCGGCTTTTCCCGAAAAGTGGTAATTTTATGTTGATCGGGTTCTAAAGAAATCGCCCCAAATCGTCCCGGTGGCTGAGTTGCAGTCAATGTTGCCAAACACTTTTGCTCTCGATGAAAGTCTATTAGCTCTTGAATATTGACATTCGCTACGCCATCTCCATAGGTAAAGCAAAAGGTTTGATTCCCAATATGCTCTCTGACTCGCTTCAAGCGTCCTCCGGTCATCGTTTGATCTCCGGTATCTACCAACGTGACTCGCCAGGGTTCGGCATAGCCACAATGCACATTCATTTGGTTAAACCGCATATCAAATGTGACATCAGACATATGTAAGAAGTAGTTGGCAAAATACTCCTTAATTACGTAGCCTTTATAACCACAGCAGATAATGAAATCGTTTATTCCATGAGCTGAGTAAATTTTCATAATATGCCACAGCACGGGTCGTCCACCAATTTCCACCATCGGCTTTGGTTTGATTGTGGTTTCTTCCGTGAGTCGAGTTCCAAGCCCTCCAGCCAGTATCACTGCTTTCATGCGATTACCTCGTTTTTTATGAAAAATAATCTATATCTTTAGATAGATTCATGTATAATTGGGATGTATTATTAATCTGCAAAATCTATTTTCTCTAAGTAAATATTCTAAGCGGAAAATACTGAGATATCTGTAAAGATACGATAAACAAATATAGGAGCTTTATTAAAACTTTAAAAAATTGAGTCTCTAGTAGTTTTAGACTTTAAACTCATAAAAGGGCAAAAAACTCGCAAAATTGACTAATTTTGCGATTAGAGCAGTTACCCAGAGGGCTTCCGATAGAATACTAACTATGTTATTGAAGACAATCTGCCAAAAGCGATCGCGCAAATTCCACTGAGCATCAATCCCACTCCCACCCAATCAACCGGGGAAACTTTCTCTTTGAGAATAACTGCTCCGGCAATCGTCGTTGCCACCACCGTTAAGCCAATCACAACTGGATAAGCAACTGATAAGTTAAACTTGCCCAAAACCAAAATATAGAAAACTGTACTGAGACCGTAAACTAAAATCCCACCCAGCAAGTAAACATTTAAGGGATTTTGACCGGCTCCCAATTTCAAAAATGTTTGTGCGAGAGTATTTAAGCCAACGGTCAGCACGATTAAAAAAGGAAACAAAAGATTAGCTAACATAAACAACTACACTTTCTTGGATATTCAGCTTGCTTAAGCCAGAATCAGCTTAATAAAAAGAATCAAAATCCCAAAGTTCGCGGTCGTTAGGCCACGGCGTTTGGACTCGTTTTCCCAGGAGTTTTTCCCACCATCGAAAGGGATGAGGGAGCGTGGCAACTTGGATGCTAGCACAGCCGCTTAGCCATGCCCCTAACACATCTGTATGGCGGCTATCACCAATAACGACAACTTGTTTTGGTTTCAGCCGCATATATTTGATGGCTTTACGGAAGGCGAAAGGAAAGGGTTTCTTGGCTGGATTTATAGCTGGAATATCTAGACGATGTGACCAAGCCTTTACCCGATACCGGCGCTTGCCATTAGAGAGAATGAAAAATTGAAATCCTTGTAATTTTGCCTGTTCGATCCAAGCTTCGGCACCGGGAGACAAGTAGCGATCGTCTTCAGAAACAATGGTGTTGTCTAAATCGAGAATAACACCTTGTATGCCGCAAAGCTTCAGCCAGTCAAGCTCTATAGATGCCAAGCTGTACTCTTCTCGCGGAAAACTGTAAAGTCCCTCGTTGATAACTGATTTTTTGGATTTCTGTTTAACAGGGCGGGAAAAAAACAGAGCCACTCGGTTTAACATTTGGTCACTTCACTCACAGCCACAACAAGTTCAGAGACTTACAACCCAAAAAATTACTCGATTAGCCCCTGACGTTTCAGTAATAGAATGACAAAGCTTGTAACGATCCAAGCGATCACCGTCAGGAGAATAGGCAAGTCTTTTAATAAAATTTCCTCCGGACGCTCAGTCTGTCCTCCTTGCTCATCTATATCGCTTCGCCGAGCGATTTCTTGCGGATCGCTCAGTAGCTGATAGCGAAAAATCCCGTATATAACAAAGGGTAATGTGAGTAACATCCAAGGTGTTGATGCTCCACGGACTTGAGGCCCGGAACTCCAAATGGCGTAGGTCATGACTGCGCCAGTTGTCACTGTATTCTCCATGCGGCTGAGTAGAGGCAAGGAGTAGCGCTTGAGTACAGACCGGGTCTTGCCACCTCTAATTGACAATAGCCGCAGTTCTGCTTTGCGCTTTTCCACACCCAAAAACAAAGCCAGCATAGCAGTACACAGGAGAAACCAGGGGGATAAAACAATGTTTGTGGCGGCAGCACCTGCGTAGGCTCGCAAGACAAAACCCATCGCGATCGCAATAATATCCAAAATCACAGTCCGCTTCAGCCGCAGGTTATAGGCAATTTGCAGCAGTGCGTATGCTGTGATGGTTGCTCCCAAGTAGGGCGATCGCCACCAGCCGACAATTAAACCAGTACCCAACAAACATACTGCCATTCCCATCGCCACTGGCACGCTGACCTTACCTGCGGCAATGGGTCGCTTACTCTTGACTGGATGTTGACGGTCAGATTCTACATCTGCGATGTCATTGAGTAGATAGAAACTACTCGAAGTCAAGCAGAACAAAACAAACGCCAGTAAACAGCCTAGCAAGGATTCCAGATTAATACTGAAAGCGAACAAGGGTGCTGCAAAAACAATCAGATTTTTGGTCCACTGGCGTGGTCTTAAAGCTTTAATATAAGGAAATTTTATAGGACTAGCAGCTAGCTCAGTTGAAGTTTGTTTACCACTGGGAAATCGGGGGATTTTCATTTGCTTTTAAACCTCTTTTATGATAAAAATCAATTCCTGTAAGGCAGATTTACTGCAAAACTTAGCTTTAAAATATCCTGGCTTGTAGTGAATACTAAAGTCAACAACGCTACTGTTTAAGTTGGCTCTTACTCCAAGCTGTGGATGCATCTGCAATGTAGTCAATGATTTCCGATAGAACTAAATACCCACTCTACTTAGCCCAGTACCAAGTCCTCCAGCAAGCAGCACTGCTTTCATGCAATAACCTTATAATTCTCACAGAAACTAGCTTTTTTATCTGGGTATACCAGTTTGAGGCGAGATTAGATAAGAAAAAGTTTAATAGCTTCTTCCGTAATGATTTTAGTCGAAAAAGCGTCAACAGACTATCAAGATTCCGTAAATATACAGTTTTTTATATAAAGACTTGGCAAAGAAGGCAATTTCTTACCTAGATACCCAGTTTGGGGAGAGTATCTGAGGAAAATACGAAAGTAAGTTGCTCAATCGTTGATAACCAGTATGTCAAGTAGGCTCTGATACTTTAAAAGGCTATTTGCGGCACATAATACCACTAATTATTGCTAATCACTAACCACGTTATTTTGAAGCTTATCCTTACTCTCATTCACCTCATATTTCGTGCTTCTTAAAATGTATAAGCATACTAAAACCATCAAACCTCCAGCCAGTAGATAAGATAGAAAAATGTTTAAGGGGATAAAAGCTATTTTCTTGTATGCTAAATACTTAGCGATCGCCAAATAATTACTGGTTAATAAATAACTTATAGCTAAGAAACAAATCGTAAATTTTCCAAAGATTTTTCTGTTTAATAAATAAGGAAGTAGGAAAGCATAAATTGGCAAAAGGATACCATAATGATGTTCCCAGGCAATTGGAGAAGCAATTGTGGAGGTTAATGCAATAATAGAGAAATCCGTAATACTTCCTTTCTCGCTCGTTAGCATTGGCAAGAATAGAGCCGCTGAAATTAAAGCGATTGAACTAAGTATTGTTCCCAAGTAAACCCAAGGGTTATAAGGCGGAAAAGAATTATTCTTAAAATTAAGAATGGGATCGTTAAATAGCAATCTATTTAAAACCCCATTCATTGATTGGTTTGTAAAAAAAGTTTCGCCGTGCTTGGAAATAAAGGATAATACACTTAAGTAGTTAACATGATCTGCAAAGCCGATTAGCGATATTGAAACTATCAGTCCCAGCAAACTGGCGGCTACAAAGCCGAGAGTAAAGCTCCATTGTTTACGCAAAATTCCCCATATCAAAATTAGAGCATACTGAGGCTTAATCAGGCACATTACCCCTCCTAAAATGCCTGCAATTTTTTTCCTATCTGTCATCCAACACCAAAAAAGCACAGCAAACAGAGCATTGAGCCAACACTGAATTTGCCCTAATGTATAGGCTTTCACTACCGGATAAAAAGTCAAAGTTAAACAAACCAGGAGAACATTGATAGCAATCAGCTCGAATCTCGATATATCTCCGTTTTCTTTACCCTTGTGCTTCTTTAAACTTAAATTAAATATCTGGATAACAAAGAAGATCGTTAGTAGGATAAAATTCCATGAAATTAATTTTAAAGTATTAAATATAGATAATCCAATACTTCCTAGGAATTTCTCAACCACATTTATTTTTAGAAAGTAAAAGACTAGCAGAGAGGTAGGGGGATACTGAAACTTTGTTTGTCCTTCAAAAAAAACTTTAGAATACAATAATTCCTGATGCTCGGATTGAATATAGTTGAACGCTTCTAGCATGGGTTCCCATGAGTCATTGATGGTTCGCCCATATCGCAAAAATATTTCAGTTCTAGATAGTCCTAAATCTTTCCAGTCTGTAAAAAATAGGACTATTAATATAAAATTTACGATGACAATATTAGCAAAGGTAAAGAGCAAGAGGTTTCGGGTTAAAGAATTTAATCTTCGCCAATAGTTAAGTAAATTGACTAAAATAAGCGAAAAATACATAGGCTTCTTCTGTAGTCCTTAACTCAATTTTAATTTTAGACTTTTGCTAGTTAGTTTTTTTAGCCGTATCAACTCCTTTAATCAGTTCAAGCTAGCTTACGGCAATTTGGCAATACTTAAGTGTATTCTATCTTGGATACGAAACTTGTTATGCTTTGTTTAAGCTTAAATTTGATTGTTGATATAATGAAACTAACGTTTCAACAAATTGTGCATTGTTCAAAAGTTGGCTGATTACAAACAGCAATAATAAGGCATTCAATACTTTAGGGGCAATCCCTTCTGCATGACTGTAGAATTTTAGAGAAAGAGCTACCCAGCTCAATACCAAAAAAGTCCAGTTGGGTGTAAACAAGAACAGCTCATAGTCTTTTCCATAGATGTTGTGTAGTAAAAAATTAAATAATATACAAAAAACTAAACTCCTCATTATCGGTATTTTATCGGAGCGAAACTTAATAAAGGCATAAAGACTCCAAAGAAGTAATATTGTCCAAAGCAAAAAAGCGATAATGCCTGGTATGTAAAGTGCTGTAATAGATGGAGGATCGAAGTTCACCCAAGGTGCAGGTTCAGAATTAAGTTTTACCCAAGAAGGTGGGTTATCTTCAGCAGTTCTCCATATATGCGGCTTAAGAGCAATAAAATTGAATATAAAAATATATCCTAACAATTTTAGGATTCTAGAAATATGACCAGATTGATCGGGCAAATTTACATAATTCCCTTCTTTAGAATAATAGCTTCCTGGAATAAAAAACAGATCGGCACTTGGATATATCAACTTCTGCAAGATATTTAAAGCAATGGCACCAGATAAAACTAACCCGATGAAAGTAATCAGTTTTATAAAAAGTTTTTTATTAAATCTACTCTGATAGATGCTGAAAAAATAGACAAGAATACCCTGCACTACGTTACTTATTACCATGCCGAGCGCAAAAATAGTTGCTGGAACCATGTATATTAAGCTGCCTGGGTAAGCAACTGCCAACAAATAAATAATAATTAGACTACATGCAGCAAAAATAAACGTATCGGGAACCGAACTGAAAAATATATGAGATGTAGATAATCCTAAGATAGCCGAGTACAGTATGGCGTGAAAAGATTTAAACCCCAATTTTTGGAAAAAAACTAAAGCTAAAACAACGCAAACAGCTCCAAAAAAGGTACTGAATAGTATGCCAACAATTTCCGCAGAACCAATTATTTTTTTGAGTAAAAACCCTAAAGGATTAAAGATGAGAATGAATAAGGGATGAGTATGAGTGCGCCAAAAACTTATTTTATACGTTGTTAGTTGAGTAATAACTCGATGATAATCTGAATGAAATAGTACGTCGGAACGCTTGATTCCAAATACTCCCGTAAAAAAAAGAGATAAGCTGGAGAAAAGGTAAAGCACCCAAAAAATTACAAATGTTACAACTCTAATTCTTGAAAACATTAAAGCTCCTGTCCTGCATCTCAGAGAATAATTGCAACGTTTAGAAGGCTAAAATCCGGTACTTGACGCAACCTTGTAACCGTCCGATGCGCCAAGCCAAATCTTTTACCCATTTACTACGGGTTTCCTTAGTAAAAAATTCCTTCGGAAGGCGCTTCAACAAGTGCAACCAAGCTTTTCCACTGGTCTTCCATGAAAGCTGGGGCATACCCAATGGTTGATACTTTTTATATAGAAAAACATCGTACTCTCCCCACAAGCGTGCCTGCTCGTACATACCGTTCAGAGTGCTGCGGAGCCGGTAATGAACGACTGCGTCTTTTACAAAGTGAAGTTTTATTCCGGCAAGTTGGAGCCGCCAACAATAGTCTACATCTTGCAGCCGGATCATGTTTTCATCAAAACCGCCGACAGATTCATGCAACGAGCGTTTAAGACCAAGATTGCAGCTACCTGCAAAAGGCAGATAAGGGGGATATTTGTATTCAAGAAGCCCATTTTTCTGCTTAAGTGTATAAGCTTTTTGTACCCAAGGTTCGTTAAGTTTTTTATATTCGAGGCGACCCGCAACGAATTCATACTTCGAGAGCGCCTTGCCCATAGCAGCGACCCATCCAGGAGCCACTTCGTCATCAGCATCGCAGAACGCCAATGCGTCCCCAGTCGCCGTTTTTGCAGCAGTATTACGTGCAAAGGAACGCCCCTGCTGTTTAGATGAATCAACGATGCGGAGATTGGGTAACCGTTCTTTATATTGTTCCACAATTGCTACTGAATCGTCAGTGGAGCCGTTATCAGAGATAATTACTTCCCATGAGTCAAAGTAGTCTTGGTTTGCCAATGCTTCAAGTTGAATAGGAAGGGTATCTGCTGCATTAAAACAGGGAATAATCACACTTAATTTCATGAATCAATCTTCCCATTCGCACCCGTAGTTACATTCAGTAATTTTCTATCCTGGCTACTCAATATAATTTGACACTTATTCTTTTTGCAAGTCATCTTCAACTTTATCTAAGACTTTAGTTACTACCTCCTGATATCGAGTTAGGCTAAAAGTATTCAATGCCTTCTGGCGAGTCTGTTCCCAGTCTACGGCAGGGGCTGTACCATTGACGATTGCCAGAATTGTTTGAGCTATGGATTCACCTGTAGGTTCGCAAGTCCAAAAGTCTACTTCTGGGTTAAAGAATTCTTTTAACCCAGGAAAGTTCATATTCAAGGTTGGTATTCCCATTGCCAGGGATTCGACCAGTTTGTTGGGGGTTGCACTATTACGCGCCCTTTCGTTATTACCAAATACACCCAAGGCTACGTCGCAGTTTTCTACTAGATATTTAGGTAGAGATCGATCAGAAAACTTTAAATCTTTTCTAAGAAAAACGCGATCGCTTAGTTCATCTTGCTTAATTTTGTTTTCGTAGGCATGAAACCGTTCTGCATATCCAGATCCATAGGCACCAAATAAATTGCAGGTAAACAGTAGCTCTTTTTCCTTCAAAATTTTCATAGCTTGTAATATATTATCTACGCCGTGTAGAGGAAGAATTGTTCCCCACCAACAGATATTTAGGAGACCCTCCTGCATAAATTGTCTTTTAAGGCTAAGTCTCGATTCTGTAAACAAAGGAGCAATAAAAACTTTATTTGGATCGAGTTCAATTTCTAAAACTTTTGCCCAGTAGGCAAGTTCATAAGCGGACAAGTGAATAATATAATCTGTTTTCGTAAACGCTAGTATATCTTTCTTCAATATTTCTTTGGCTGCTTTACTTCCTTCTTTGATGTCATCCTTATTTCTTACATAAGTGTCATACATCGATATGTATGGTTCTATGACCAGTTTATTTTTAAAGAGTTTTGATACCCACAAAGCACTTTGAATAAAATTAGCACTCATTGGCAATACGTAGATTACGTCTGCCAAAGCAGCTTTTACAAAAAGCTCTATGAGATAAAATTTAGAGAAAATTTTGCGAATAAATTGAGTAAAAAAGGTTTGTTTTCCTCTTCCTCGGAGGTAAAAGTCTGGATAGACGAAGGAAACATAGTATCCAGAATCTAACAAAAACTTGATCAAATTTTCGCAGCGATAAGCTCCATGTACATTTCCATAGAGCAAAACCTTAATTCTTTTCTTAAAAATTGACATGGTTGATGCGACTACCCTTCTTAAAAACAGTTCAACCAGGTAAAATCTGGCACGTTTATGTCAAGTTTAGTTCAATAGGCGTTCGTTTGATTAATTGAACATTGTTAAACGTAAACGAGTCTGAGCTTAATAAAATTATTTCACCAAAGTTACACGAACTACTTAGTTGCTGAGAGTTACATCCCTACTAATTTTTCCAGGTTAGAAATTTTATTTGCATACTCTTTTTAAACAAATAAAATGGACTCGCTAAACTGCTCAAGAAAAATTCCATTTCGCAGGCAGCAACTAGGTCAGTTTTCAACTTGCCTCTATATTTAATCAGTTGAAGAATGGCTCTACGCAGGTTGCCTAAAAGGATTCTGGTAATAATAATTGGCTTTTGCCAATTACTAGCATTAATCATGCGGAGCTGACAAATACTTAAGCCTACCCCCCGAATCAGGGTTATTAAGTAATCTTTCTCTAGTCGCCACTTGGGAATTTGATGATAAATACACATTTCGGGGTTGTACCAAATTTCCCAACCAGCGCGTCCGATGTATAGTAGCGCTTCAAAATCTTCTCCTTTGGCTGCCAAAGATGACCCAACTGGTCCCTGAAGAACGAGTTGAGCGGGAACGTTATCCAGCCAAACTTGTTTTTGGACAACTAATCCGGCTCCTGGAGGAAGGCTTAAATTTTCCGGGTCATATAAGTTAGGTTTTGAACCCCGTTCTTTCAGTGCCAAAAAAGATTGTATTCTTTCAAAGTTTTCTGGCGGATAAACTTCAAATTCTCCTTTTATCTGACCTCCAAAAGCACCCGCTTTGGGATGAGATTTACCGAAAGAATAGGCTGCTGCTACCCAATTAGGGGTCGGAAAATTATCATCATCCAAAAAACCAATAAAAGTACCTCTTGCTTCCTTAATGGCGCGTAGTCTTGCAAACACTGCGCCTTGCTGTGGCTCAAAGTAATATATGAGCGGATACGCTTGAGACCAGTTAGATTGATATTCTTGAAGGATTTTGGCGGTGTTGTCAGTGCTATTGTTATCGACGACAACAATTTCCCAAGAAATCTGCTCGGTGCCCATCTGCGATCGCAATCGCTCCAAAACTGCTGGTAGAAGCTTTTCCCCATTGTAAGTGCGAATTGCTACAGTAAAGTCCACCTGAGACATATTTACAAGCCCTGCTTGGGATTCGGAAGTTGCCTTCACAGTAGCCGTGTAAGCTATCATCAATCCCCACGGCTAAATGTTGTATCCAGTCGAATTTTTGAGTGGTTAACCTTGCTTACTTATGGGGCAGTAGATACTTTTTGATCTACCAAGTCCTGGCAAGGAATTAATGTCTTCTCTCAAGCCAAATATTTTAGCTTGCCCAATTTCTAAGTATTTATTTTTTAAAAGGAAAAAAGGACTAATCAAGCTAGATAACAGTAGTTCCCGCTCGCAAGCCGCAATCAAGTCTATTTGGCTCTCTCCTCGATATTTAATCAGGTGAAGCATCAGCCTGCGGAGATCGTTGAGCAGGTAAGCTGGAAAAGCTATAGGTCTTTGCCAGTTCTTAAGACCGAGCATCCGAATGTGATACCGACTTAAACCCACGCAACGCACGACAGAAATCAGGTAATCTTTTTCCAATCGCCAACGGGGAATTTGATGGTAAACACGCATTTCGGGATTATACCAGATTTCCCAACCCGTCCGCTGAATATGCAATGTGGCTTCCAAATCTTCACTGGCTAACTTAGCTTCTCTCCCCTTGTGATTGAGGACGAGGCGCTTGGGAACGTTCTCCAGCCAAGCTTGTCTGCGAACCACTAATCCTGCCCCTGGAGGCAGGATCTTCTGGCGCGGTTCGTAGCGGCTGGCGTCCGCGCCTCGATCCACTAATGCCAAGAAACAAGCGATTTTTTTAAAATTCTCAGGTGGCTCGACTTCAAAATTTCCGTGGATTTGGCTACCGTATGCACCCGCTTCTGGATGCGCTTGACCGAAGGCATAAGCAGCGGCAACCCAGTTAGAGTCAGGTAGGTTGTCATCATCTAAAAAGCCAATTAAAGTGCCTCTGGCTTCTTCAACAGCCCGTTGTCGCGCAAATGCTGCTCCCTGCTCAACTTCCAACGTGTAGTATAACGGAGCAATTTCTGACCAGTTGGCTTGATACTCTCGAACAATTTTTGCTGTCTTGTCGGTGCTGTTGTTATCAACAACAAGAATTTCCCACGAAAAGTGTTCGGTGTTGATCTGCTCTCTGAGTCGATCGAGAACTTCGGGTAAACGCTTTTCACTATTAAAGGTGGGAATGGCTACTGTAACGTCAACCATAAGTTTTGACCGGTTTTTTGAGTAGATAGATGCCGATGTTGTGTTAGTAATGATGCAGATTGGTAACTCTACCTACCGCCCTGGCGCTTGCCGCCGAATTGCTTGGGGGTACGTCGAGCGTCTTAGGATGCCTCTGAATCTTCTCCGTCATCCTACTTGAGTAGACTGACAGCGGAGCGATCGCTCTCAGCAGTCAACCTCAGTTTCCTTGGTTAAATCTACAGCATTTGCTCAAGATTTTTACTGAGAACTTTATTAAATATTCATAAAATTTTACCCAATACTTACGAACTCATCTATGCAAGGGCAAGTATCTTTACTTAATCTTTAAAATTGCCGGGTTTTGCAGGAACTTTTGTGAAGTTTAGATAAAGTTAGATTAGAATGGTTATAAAAACGTCTCTTATCTTCACCCAAGATTTTAAAAAGATAGGTAAATAATATCATCAGTCATAGGACATAAGTAGGATTCGGCAATCGAGGGTTTTGGGATACTCGTATACTCCACAATGGCAATAGGGCGGATAAATTGCCTAAATTCTCGTGGTTTTGGAGCTAGCCCGCAGCCATAGTCTGGCAGTGAGGAGTTTGGCAGTGAGGATGCGGGCTAGCTCCAATCGGGCTTAGTAGGTAATGTGCATCACCCCAAGCGTGCGGCAGAAATTTGCGAATTCCTAGACGTGGTACAAGGCAACTTGTCTACTTCACACTTGCGCGAGGCACGACCTAAATTACGCTCGTTCCGTTAAAATATTTGGAAAAGCAAATGCTTAATGTCTTTGAGTTGGAGGGTGCGGCTTCTCCCCTCAAAATGTGCTGAGTGTTGAGCGTTCTCATGCTTCACTCAGTTCTCAATCCCGAACAAATTGGGGTGTAGGTCGCGCAAGTATTTGATGAATTCAGAAGACCACAAATTTACACCAGAACAATCTCAGTCACCGCCAGAACCAGTGCCGCAGCTCAGGCGCACTGTTCATCCAGACAGCCTAAAATTTATGAATATGGCAAAAGAGATTCTCGATAGCCCTGGCGTTCAACAAGCTGTTGAGGGTGAAAAGCAAAAAACAAAAGACGGTAATTAATGGGTGATTGAGGAAAAGTCGGGACACAGGCAATGTCTGTGTCCCTAAGACGACTGACGATTACCCATTACAAAGCCCTTGATCATGGGTAATTTGCATCTGAGATTCAGTTGCTCAGTACCCAGTTGACTAGGGTGCGGACACCGTAACCCGTAGCACCGGAATTGTTGACCCCGTTCTCTTTATCCGTCCAGACGGGACCGGCGATGTCGAGGTGCGCCCAAGGAGTCTCTTGGATAAACTGCTTCAAAAAGAGGGCAGCCGTAATCGAACCACCCGGACGAGGTCCCGTATTTTTCAGATCGGCAATGGGGGACTTGATGCCTTCAAAGTATTTCTCTTCCATCGGCATCCGCCATAGCTTTTCACCTGCCTTTTCCGATGCTTGCAGCAACTCTTGAGCAACTGTGTCATTGGGGGTAAACAACCCCGCAATATCATCGCCTAGGGCAATTACGCAAGCACCCGTCAGCGTGGCTAAATCGACAATGGCATCAACGCCGAGCTTTTCGGCAAATACCAGCGCATCTGCTAAAGTCAATCGACCTTCCGCATCAGTGTTGTTCACTTCAATCGTTTTGCCGTTGGATGCCTTGAGGATGTCGCCTGGGTGCATAGCGCCACCGCTGATCATATTCTCAGTAACCGCTGAGATAAAGTGAACTTCGACATCTGGTTTGAGTTGACCAATCGCCTTCGCCGCACCTAGGGTAGCCGCAGCACCCCCCATGTCCATCTTCATGGTTTCGATGCCGCTACCCGCGCCTTTAATGTTTAGACCGCCAGAATCGAAAGTCAGACCCTTACCAATGATTGCCAATTTACGGCGGGGAGTGCCTTCCGGCTTGTAGGTGAGATGGATAAACTTAGGCGGCATCTCGGAAGCTTTGGCAACACCCAAGAACGCACCCATGCCCAATTTTTCGCACTCTTCTTGTTCCAGAATTTCTAACTGGAGGTTGTGGTTAGAAGCGATCGCTTGTGCAGTTTCGGCCATCGTCATGGGAGTGCATTCATTCGGCGGTGCAGCAACCAGTTCCCGCGCCAGAATCACGCCCGAACATAGGGATTGAGCGCGAGTAATGGCTTCTTCCTGACCTGCCAATCCCAGTAAATCCACCCGCTCTAGCTGTGGCTCCTTATCCTCCGGTTCTGACTTAAAGCGATTATCCTGATGAAGAGCCAGCAGTATCCCTTCCGCGATCGCCCCAGTCGTTGCATCGGGGGCATGATTCCACACCGGCAGACTAATCCCCAGAGTTTTGCTCTTTTCCTTCTTCGCTAACCGAGCGATCGCTGCACCGATTCGCCGCAGAGTATCCGGTTTAAAAGCGTCTGCTTTCCCCAGTCCTACCAGAATAATTTTCCGAACTGGGCTACCCGCACCCACGCGGGTGACAGCACTACTCCCTTCTTTTCCCTTAAATTCAGTTTCTGCAATCAGTTCGTTCAGCGTACCGGCAAACTTCTCATCCAGCGCCGCTAAATCGTCTGTCACCTCCACCGCGTCCTCAAAAAACCCAAGGGCGAGAGCGTCCCCAGTCCAGTCCAAACGTGGCGTATCAATCGCTCGAATATCCATCCCCGGCTCTTACCTTAAAGCACTACCTGTAACAGTATTGCTCAAAAAATCATCAACAAGACCTGTCCGCCCACCCGCGTAACTTGTCCCCTGTAGATACACTTTATAGGAATGCACTTTTTGCGAATCATCCAATGGACTTAGGAGCGGATTGATGGTTTCCAAAGCTAAGAGAGAACCCCAACCTCTTTCGTCGCCATCCAATGCGCCAGTTCCTAGCAACCAGTTGGCAGCAAGCCTCGATCCGAGCCTGCTACAGAAGAATCTCCAGAGACAGTTTAATCATCATTCCTCTGCCCGTGGCGAACTGACGATGCCATGCGTGCCATCAATGCTAGATTATGCACTCAATCGGCTGGAGCGGCTGTTTGAGGCGATTGGTCGCCAACTCTCTCCCGAAGAGCTGCAAAAATTGCGCGATCTGATTGCATCTAAGATTCAAGAAGGTTTTCTGGCTTCTCCTCATGCTCGATTAGTCATTCAATACGAACCCGATCCCGCTTCCTCAAATAGCCTCAACTGTAACGTCTCAACCACGATTTTATCGGTTGCCCAGCAGTACCAGCAGTGGATTCAGAACCGAGAGCCGCCCCTATTTGGCAGCCACCCAGACGCGAAAGTAATGGCAACGGCTGCTGAATTGGGAGATCCGGCTCGGAACCCCATTCTTGATGTGGGAGCGGGAACGGGTCGCAATAGCCTTCCCTTGGCTCAAAAAGGTCATCCGGTTGATGCCTTAGAACTGACTCCCGGTTTGGCGGAACAATTGTTAAATGCGGCAATTGCGGAAAATTTACCGATTCGAGTCATTCAGGGTGATATCCTCGACCCCCTCGTGAGAATGCGACCCGCTCATTACAAATTAGTAATTGTGGCGGAAGTGGTTTCTCACTTTCGGGATAACGATCAAGTCCGCTTACTCCTGGCGAAAATGTGCGATGTTATCCAAGGTGGCGGTCTGTTGTTGTTCAACGTCTTTCTAGCTGTGGATGGATATGAGCCGAACGATCGGGTGCGGGAAATGTCACAGGTAGCAGGATCGTATATCATGACGCGATCGGAGCTGAAGCTAGCGATGGAGGACTTACCTCTGGAAATGCTGTCGGATGAGTCTGTGCTTGACTATGAGCGCACTCACCTTCCGCAAGAGGCATGGCCCCCGACCAATTGGTTTGTATCCTGGACGAGCGGACGTGACTTGTTTCCCATTCAAGAAACCCCTCCGATGGAGTTGCGTTGGATTCTCTGTAGACGGTGCTAACGGAATACAAGGTTGTTGCCCTTTTGGGGTTGGTAAGGATCGATGCTAAAGCTTGCACAGAAAAATAAAATTTTGCTGAGTGTTGGAGCAGGGCTACTGGCGCTAGTCGCTGGGGCAACGCTGTCAGTCCCGCAATTGACCAGTTGGCTGGAGAAATTAACACTGAACAGTCAGTCCCCCGATAAAACCCTCTTGAGCCAGGGGAGTCAATCCACGACTTCTGTTTTGCCATTGGCGTCGCTACCGGCGGCACAGCGGGTCGCACAACTAGAAGCGATCGCCAATGGCACCCCATCCCCAGAACGCAGCCGCGCCCGCTATCTGTTGGCTACAGATTTGATGCAACAACAGCCTAAAGTTGCCCTCAGGTCTTTGGAAGGATTGGAGGCAGACTATCGGGTTCTTGCTCCTTACGTTGCCCTGAAACGCGCCCAAGCTTACCAACTTGCCGGGGACAAAGCAAAAGCCACAGCAGCTTGGCAGAATTTGCTCGAAAGTTATCCTGATAATCCCGTCGCTGCAGAAGCGTTGTTTGTGCTGGGGCAAAAGAATCCCAAGTACAGAGAACAAGCGATCGCTCAGTTCAAAAGCCATCCCCGCACCCTGGAAATTGTGCGTTCTTCCCTGAGTAAGAATCCCAATCAACCCAGATTGCTCTTACATTTAGCCAAAAACGCCCCAGACGACCCCGGCATTCTCCCAATTCTGGATCGGCTGGTGACTTTGCATGAAGCGGCACTCAAGCAGAAAGGCACAGCGCTGCTCAAGCCAGAAGATTGGCAAGCGATCGCTTATAGCTACTGGGAAAACCGTCAGTACCGCAAAGCCGGACAAGCCTACGCCAAAGCCCCCCGCACCTCCCTCCACGCCTACCGCATTGGGCGCGGACTCCATCTCGGCGACAAACGAACCGAAGCTAAAATTGCTTATCAACAGATGATTAAGCAATTTCCCGATGCCAAAGAAACCGGACTAGCTTTGAGGCGTCTGGCTTCTTTATCATCGCAGCCACCAGAAGCGATCGCCTATCTCGACCTCGTCATCAGCAAATTTCCCGACGAAGCCGGTGAGGCACTCCTCGCCAAAGCCGAAATCCTCGATCGTCTCAACAGCGACAAATCAGCCGCTGAAGCTCGTCAATTGCTACTGACTAAATATGGCAATTCCGATGTCGCCGCAGAATACCGCTGGAAAGTCGCCCAAGCCAAAGCGACGCTAGGGGATTTCTTAGGGGCTTGGCAATGGGCGCAGCCAATCGCCAACCAAAACCCCGATCATATTTTGGCTCCCAGAGCTGGCTTTTGGGTCGGCAAATGGGCCGCCAAACTAGGGCGTCAGCAGGATGCGAAAGCCGCTTACGAACACGTCCTGGCGAAATACCCCCAGTCTTACTATGCGTGGCGATCTGCCGTCTTGTTGGGCTGGGACGTCGGAGACTTTACCACCATGCGTCAATTGTCCCCGCAAGTGGTGCGACCCGTCGAGCATCCCATCCTACCTGCCGGGTCTGAAACGTTGAAGGAATTGTACCAGCTCGGTCAAAAATGGGATGCTTGGACGCTCTGGCAGGCAGAATTTCAGAACCGGATGCAGCCAACCGTTGCCGAACAATTTACCAACGGCATCATGCAGGTGGGATTGGGCAACCACCTCAAAGGAATGAATCTGGTTTCTACTCTGGAAGACCGAGAAACACCCGAAGAGCAAGCTGAATACAAAACAATCCGCAAACAACCCGTTTACTGGCACACCTTGTATCCGTTCCCGTTCTTGGAAATTATCGAAAACTGGTCGCAACAGCGCCAGCTCAATCCCCTGCTTGTCACCGCCCTGATTCGGCAAGAGTCCCGATTTGAGCCAAAAATTCGTTCGGTTGCGGGTGCAGTTGGCTTAATGCAGGTAATGCCCGGAACCGGCAAATGGGTGGCGGATAAAATTGGCGTCAAGCAATTTAACACCGAAAATCCCAACGATAACGTGAAGCTGGGCACCTGGTTTTTGGATTATACCCACAAGGAATACAACAATAATTCCTTGTTAGCCGTTGCCAGTTACAATGCGGGTCCCGGTAATGTATCGAAATGGCTAAAAGAAAAAGGGCCGTCTATCGATCCAGATGAATTTGTCGAAGAAATTCCCTTTGAGGAAACTAAAGGCTACGTCAGGCAGGTTTTTGGAAACTACTGGAATTACCTCAGGTTGTACAATCCACAGGTTGCCCAGTTGGTCGCTAAATATTCGGATGGTCAGCCGACTGCACTCAAAAATTAACTAAAGACTTCTTGCAAAAATCTTTTAAATAGTGTAGCAATACAACTTCTTTAGCCTGCTCTGGTCAGGCTTTGCCATTTTTGCAAGAAGTTTCCTGCATCCTAAAAAATTGAAGAATTTTTAAGAGTTTCTCGGCAGCTTCTAGCAGGTGATATATGCGGCTATCCATTTATTACCTAGACAGCCGCGTGTCTACTCTCTGCTGGGGGATTTTCTCCCAGATGTGGGGGGATAATATAAATTTTTCGGAAATTTGTGTTAATCAATTTTGAACACCGATGTTCTCATAGAGAGGACTGAGGGCTGAGGACTGAGGACTGAGGGCTGAGGAGTGAGGGCTGAGGAGTGAGGGCTGAGGGCTGAGGAGTGAGGACTGAGGGCTGAGGACTGAGGAAGTCAGGAGTCAGGAGTCAGGAGTCAGGAGTCAGGAGTCAGGAGTCAGGAGTCAGGAGTCAGGACTGAGTAGACAAAAGATTTAATCATTATTCACACTAAATCTGAAGCCCCTGGCTTGATTCTATGGAGAAGAAAGAAAAAAATTAGGTAGAGACACGCACTGCGAGACTTAAAATGTCCTTGTTTCAAGCCCATACTTTTAAGTAGGGGCTTTACTCAGTCCTCACTTCCTCAGTCCTCACTTCCTCAGTCCTCAGTCCTCAGTCCTCAGTCCTCAGTCCTCAGTCCTCAGTCCTCAGTCCTCAGTCCTCAGTCCTCAGTCCTCAGTCCTCAGTCCTCAGTCCTCAGTCCTCAGTCCTCAGTCCTCAAGTCCTCAGTCCTCAGTCCTCAGTCCTCAGTCCTCATTAATCTTTCTGACGCCTACTGACGGGGATCATTTATATTCGGCTGCTCGCTTAAATCGATTATCCTGGTTTAAATAGAGTTCCATGTCAATGGCTGCTGAATGGAGCAGTCAGCGCGGGAGCAAAATGGCACACCGCCAGCGAATTCAAAGAGTTTTGCGCTTGTGCTTCTTAATTAATCGGGCACAAACAGCGATCGCTTTGTACGAGCTGTCTAATTTCAACGTTTATCGTTTAGTTCCATAAGCATGATGGCAGCGAATCGGGCTACCAGAACCCACCCGCATGATGGCACTGCTACCAACTTTAAAATTAGGCTCTCAAATCAGGGACTGCAAAATACTCGCGAGCTTCTCATCGCTCAAATTTAGAATGCTGGTCAATTCCATCGCTTCCTTAAATCATCCAATTGCCAGGGGATCTCCCGCAAGTGCAAACGCGGCGTGTCTGTCACGCTCTCCTTCCATTCTTTTTTCTCTAAAGTATTTTTACCCATTAGCGATCGAGAGTCAACGAGCCGTCGGTTACTAGAAGGATGGCTTGTAAATAATACGACCGATTTGGTCTTCCATCTGGAAAAAGCGAATAACTAGATCGGCGTTACGGAAATGCTAGATGGACAGAGCAATGTCCGCCGCAAGGAGGTTACATGAGGAAGTCACGTTCGATTTTTGCCCGGAGAAAGTCACAGTTTAGTTTTTCCCGCTCCCATCAATCGAGATGGAGAAACAAAGTAGCGATCGCTGCTAGTGTGGGACTAAGCGCAATACTGTTGGGAGCAACCTTGTTGCCAACTAAGTATGGCGTCTGGCTGGAAAAAGTCGTTGGCTGGGTGCCGATGCATGGGTACGGTAGTTTCTTGATGTCGGGAAATCAGAACGACAACTCTGCGGTTGTGTCTTTAATCTCGCTACCCCCACAAAAGCGAGCATCACAGCTAGAAGCGATCGCCGCAGGGCCAAGATCCCTCGACCGCAGCCGCGCCCGTTATCTCCTGGCAAGCGATCTGATTGCCTCTAAGCAGGGAGAAAAGGCACTGGAACGGTTAAAAGGACTAGAGTTTGAATATCGCGTCCTAAACGGACAGATTGCTCTCAAGCGAGCGCAAGCTTACGAACTCACCGGCAACACCAAGAAAGCCAAGGCAGCTTGGGAAGGTTTGCTAAAACACCATTCTCAAGATACTGCGTCAGTCGAAGCTTTATATGTGCTGGGGAAGACAGAACCGAAATATTGGGAAGAAGCCGTTGAGAAATTTCCGGGCCATCCCCGCACCCTGGAAATCGCCCGCGCCCTACTCAAAGACAATCCCCACCAAACAAAATTGGGCGTTGCTGAATGAAGTATGAATTACGCAAATGCTGGTATCGATTGGTGTTTCAAGTAGTGAAGTAGCAATCTAATAGAGTGTTTCAGCATTTCTTCTGACTTCGAGTAACACAACGTTTTTCGAT
>NZ_JBHZGO010000114.1:0-85951 GCF_042747725.1 Coleofasciculus sp. H7-2 | reverse complement strand
CTCAGTCCTCAGTCCTCAGTCCTCAGTCCTCAGTCCTCAGTCCTCAGTCCTCAGTCCTCAGTCCTCAGTCCTCAGTCCTCAGTCCTCAGTCCTCAGTCCTCAGTCCTCAGTCCTCAGTCCTCAGTCCTCAGTACTAATTAAGATTGTTCTTGTAATTCACCAGCACGGACGCTGATGGATGTCGCTTGGTTGGCGCGCTGCACCTTCATCTGTAGAACCTGACCGACACGGCTATTCTCGACAATTCTCTGCAACTCGGCGGCAGTCTTCACGGGTTGCCCGTCAATCTCCAAAATCACATCCCCCCGGCGAATTCCACTTTTGGCAGCTGGGGTATTTGGCAACACTCGCACTACTAGGACGCCGTTGATTTCCGGCACCTGCAAGGGAGCATTGGGGTCGCTGTTATTTTCAGCAGCTACTTGGGGCGTCAGGGTTGCCATTTGAACGCCGAGATAGGGATGAGCTACTCTTTCCCCACGCGCCAGCTGGACAGAGATTGTTTTGGCTTGATTAATCGGAATCGCAAAGCCTATCCCCATTGCGTCAGCACGAATTGCCGTGTTGATGCCAATCACTTCACCCTGTTGATTTAACAGTGGCCCGCCGGAGTTACCCGGATTAATCGCTGCATCGGTTTGAATGAAATCCAACCGCTTGTCGGGAATCCCCACGGCGGCACTAGAGCGTTTGAGGGTACTAATAATTCCCAAGGTGACGGTGTTATCCAATCCTAAGGGATTACCGACTGCGATCGCCCAGTCTCCCACTTGCACTTCGTTAGAATCTCCCAGCGGTGCCACTGGTAAGTCGCTGCCTCCATCGATCTTGACCACCGCCAAATCCGTTACCTGATCGGCACCTTGTACCTTCCCCTCTAATGTACGTCCATCCTTGAGGGTGACAGTCACCTTATCCGCCTGATTGACCACATGGGAATTTGTCAAAATAATCCCACTCTTGTCAATGATGAAACCAGAGCCTTGACCGCGTAGGCGCTCTTGCAGCGGCCCTCTGGGCAACTCTTCACCGAAAAAACGCCGGAAGAATGGGTCATCAAACAACGGATCGATGTTACGGTTAACTGTGCGCTCGGTATCAATTCTGACTACTGCCGCTCCTACCCGATTCACCGCCGCTGTGACAAAACTGCCAGTAGCCGCAGTATTTGGAATTCTAGAAATACTGCTTTGCGCTACCAGCCCTGATGCCCCTGGAGTAAGTGCAACTTCCTTGGGGGCAGGACCAGCCTGAGACGGCAAGACACGATAAGCGCCAAACGCCACAACGCCTCCTAGAAAGGTGGCAATTACATAAGTACTGACTTGACGCAGAAACCGAAAAAACTTTGGAAATTGCATAGCATCAATTTTCTAGCTTTGTGATGATCTATCTGGTAACAAAAAATATCCCTATAGTTATTTTTACAGGTGAAGCGACTGAACTCAGGCTCAAGCACTGATGCGGTTTTCCCTACATCCCAAATTTCTATAAACATAGAGACGCCTTCTTCGAGGCGGCACGGCGAGCGTAGCGGCACGAAGTGCAGTGTAGTACGATTCTGCATCTCTAGAGGAGCAGATACTTAAATAGGCTACGATGTGGAATACAAATGCTGCCTTATTGACTCTCCATGATTGGATCGAATCCGCTAACTGACGAAACCTTACCCGTCCACGATCGTTCTCATACTCACGAGCATGGGAATGAAGAGTCTCCCCATCATCATGTCCACAGCGAAGAATCACTGCGGCGGGTTGTTAATCGCTTGTCTCGGATTGAAGGACACGTCCGAGGCATAAAAAATATGGTGCAGGAAAGCGAATCCTGTCCCAAAGTTCTCGTGCAGATTGCTGCTGTGCGGGGTGCCCTAGATCGGGTGGCGCGGATAATTTTGGATGAACATTTAACTGAGTGTATCGCCCGCGCAGCTGAAGAAGGCAATATTGAAGTTGAAATTGAAAAGCTAAAAGAAGCTTTGGATCGATTTTTGCCTTAGTTCGTTAGATTACAAAACTGGCTTCCCTTTGCGTGGAAGCCAGAAAAAAACATTGGTATCGAAGACAACGACCTAGGGATTTACTTGTGCTTGTGCAGCAAGCTATCAACGAGTACCTCTTGGTCGTCTTCACACAAGCCGTCCCAATCCAGTCCCTGTTCAGCACTCAAGACGCGCATCTGCTGCTCTTTCTCTGTTAACCTATCTGTGCCCTTCACCTTTCTTTCCGAGGCGATCGCGTCCAATAGTATGGACTTATCCTCCTGTGGCAGTTGTTTAACTAAGTCAATCACCTGCCTAATTGTCAATTCTAACTTTGGCATGATTATTCCCTCGGCAGTTTATGAAATCGATATCTGAAACCACAGCGACAATCATGACGGGGTGGCGGTTGTGGCTGAAATGAAGAAGCGAACATCTACGACGCGCTTGGAAGGAAGACCGCATTTGAGATTTTTGCTCAAGAGGCGCGAAGAAACCAAAGGCAAATACTTTGAGAAGTTCGCAAATTCTTTCAACTCAACTACTTGGAGAGTACCACAAGTAAGAAGCTAGCCGCTGTCCCATACTTAAAGGAAAGGGATTGTGCTACTTCAAATTTTGTTTTCTCAAGTGCTTGTCAAGGCTGACCTGTGAAGCTTTCAAGATTCAATGTTTTTAAGGGTAATTTTTAGCAACAATAGAAATACAACCTTGATATTTTTACAAGGCTTAAGTTAAATTCCTAAGTCTTTTTAGAGGATAATATTGTTTGGATTCGATTTAGTTTTACTGTTAATTTTACTAACTTAAAACAAATAAATTTGAAATTTATTTGGGGATGAAAACTACACAAGGCTAAATCTCTCATACATCTTGATTAACTTGCTAAGTTGCTTAAACCGGGAAAATGTTTGGCTATACGATAGATTGGCAATTTGCTTTAAACGTCAACCTTTATTTACTACAACGTTTTATAAGATTGTGCTTGAATCAGCCTTTCCAGGTTGTCAAGTCCAAGGGGATCAATCCAAAACGAATTAAACAGGATGCTAAACTAGCGACATTAGTGAAGAGAAACGGCTTTTCCTCGTTTTTGTCAATTTGGTATTAGCAACGATTAATTTTATTTTTAACATCATATAAAAATTTAACTGTTATATGGAAATAAGTTTTTAAAAAAACCAAAAAAAGATATTAGTTATTGCGTAAAGTAAATAATAAAAACTGAGTGTTCTTGGTAAAATAAATCCTAGCAAAAAAATGAATTTATGAAGAATAATAGTTGGTAAATAAAATAACAAATTTAAAACTATTAACTACAAAATGTCTTGATTATGTAAATACACTAAGGTAGGAATAGTTGGAAATTTCGCTCATAATATTCACTTTTATTGTCATAATATTCACTTTGAAAACGCGACAGAATTCGTGTTAATATTCATAAAATAATTTAATATAAATTCTTAAAAATGATAAGATTCATTAAGAATTTTAGTTGTGGCAGTATGTTGGGGAAGCTGAAGGAAGCGATCGCGGATTAACCCTACTCAATCGCCCCTTAACGGAGGGATGACAAAAGCTTCCACTCGTCAACAAAGATGGAAGGCGTTATGCAGCCGCTTCGCAAATTATGCTGAATTGCTTGCCGATCCAGTCAGGATAGCGATCGCAACTTTGGTAGTGCTGGTGACAGAGGATGCGATCGCAACTTTGGTAGTGTATTACTATTAAGCAAATCAGCTTTGATAAAACAGTTGTAGAGGATGACGTTTGACAACTATCAATTTCACTATTCTTTGAGCGGTAGCGCAGATAAACCTATAATCCTGTTTTTACATGGCTTTATGGGTGACTGCAATGAATTTAATCAAGTTATCTCATTTTTGTCTGACCAATTTTGTTGTCTTGCAGTTGATCTTCCGGGTCATGGACAAACTAAGGTTATGGGTGGAGATGAGTGCTATAAAATGGGAAACACTGCCCACGCTTTGCTCCACTTGCTAGAACAGTTAAGCATTGAAAAATGTTTTTTGGTTGGCTATTCGATGGGTGGACGATTGGCTTTATATTTGACGCTTTATTTCCCCGAACGTTTCCCTAAAGTTGTCTTGGAATCGGCATCGCCTGGTTTGAAAACCGAACGGGAACGATGGAAACGACTCCAGCGGGATCTAGAATTATCGCAGGAATTATTAACCACTAATTTTTCAGCATTTTTAACGAATTGGTATAATCAACAGCTTTTTGTTTCTCTCAAAAAACATCCTAAATTTGAGCAGATGATAGAATCTCGGTTACAAAATCATCCCTTTGAATTAGCTAAGTCCCTACGCAATTTGAGTACTGGATGTCAACCTTCTTTATGGGAAGCACTCAAACAGAACCAAAACCCTCTGCTTTTGCTAGTCGGTGAATATGATAATAAGTTTAGAATCATTAACTCGGAAATGGCGAGCTTGTGTGGAGCCGCCAAAGTTAATCTAATTAGTAATTGTGGGCATAATATTCATCTGGAAAATCCAAGGGTATTTTTTGACCAGGTTAGGCAGTTTTTAGCTAAGCCTGTACCAAGCTAATAATATTGGTTAAGGCAAGTGATACGTGACGCGATCGCGCATGGCAATGCTTGCAATTATTTGCTCTAACTATGAAAAATCCAAAAAATTTTATGTAGAGGTTTTAGGATTCTCAATTATCAAACAAACGTTCAGACAAGAAAGAAGCTCATACAAGTTAGATTTGAGAGTTGGTAGCGGCGATCAAATTGAGCTTTTTTCATTTCCTAATCCTCAAAGAGTAAGTCACTCTGAAGCTTGCAGATTAAGGCATTTAGCGTTTGCTGTCAAAACTATAGATGAAGCTGTTTGCTATTTAAAAACCCAAGGCGTGCAGGTAGAAGATATCAGAATCGATGAGATTACCAGCAAACGGTTTACATTCTTTAGCGATCCAGACGGATTACCTTTAGAAATCCATGAAAATTAGCTTTGCACGCGCTTAAACTTATATTGGCTAATCAATACTTAGTTTTTCTCTTAACTCAGGCTCTCAAGTATCTTTTAAGGTTAATAAAATTATCATTGCATTGCCAAAGGTTCTAAAGTTTTTTTCGTAAAAACTTTACAATGTCAAGGAAAAAAGGAGCAAAAGCAAGGGTTTCTACGGAGAAAAGCGATCGCCTTCCTCAAAAGTTCCTTAAAAAAACGGTGGGAACAGTCTAGAAATTCAACAATCTATAGTAATAGATTGTTCGACCTCACCTCCTTTAGAGTCCGCCATGAACCTCCACCGCCCAGCTTTGTGCTTACTACCTGGTCTCAAAAAAAGTACAAGCAAAGGTTTCACAACCTTTGACTTAATCGCTCATATTTTTCTTATTGGGCTGGTGGTGATGGCTACGCCGATTTTTTTCAACACGTCAACCCCAGAAGGTAGTGTTGCATCTTATAACCGCAAAACGTTGCTGATTCATATGAGTTTCTAGGAAGTGCTACGTTACAAACGATGATGGGAAAGAGATTTTAGGGCAAGCCGAAGAGTGTGTTGGATAGAAAGTTAAGCGAACCAGATTAGATTTAAAACCCGCACTCGCGTAGGTTTTTTTACCCAAATGTTTGTAGCTCTTCTTTTAGCATTTGCTCGTAAATCTGTGGCAGCTTCCTACTCATGGAGTTGGTTTCTATCCCATAACCCAGACTTGTCCAAGTGCCAGATAGCAGCCGCAACACCTTTTTTAATTTCCCTTGGCGCAGCAACTTGGAAATGTCTGCTTTCCAAGCTTTCCGGTCACTCAGCCACCCATAAACTACAGCGTCCTGAAATTGTGGCTCAAAGCTATAAGACTGCCAAAACAGCAACTGCGAAGGCTGCGGGTGATAGCGCTGAGCCTTCTCAAGCCACGTCGTGTTGAGCATCTGATAGCGACCAGCAGCAGTAGAGCATTTTCCCGTATTAGGGCCAACACCAATCGGGATGCACATCTGGGGATGCTGGCTGAGGTCTTGGACATACTGACCGCCATAGATGACCCAGTAAGGCTGGGCGACATTTGCTTCACTAGCAGAAATTGTCCGCATCAAGGCACGGATATAGGGATCGCCCCCCTGCATTGCCAAGGGAGCGCTACCGTTCCCGCTCAGTGAAGCCACCGGCGAGTTTCCGTAGGGGAAGCTGCGCGATCGCAGCTCCTCCCAGCCCTTAAAATAAAGCAGCAAACACAGCACCGCCGTCATGCTGAGCATCCCGGCGAGAAAACGCGCGATCGCTGAGAACATCCTGGCGAGAAAACGCCCGATGGCTGAGAACATAATCAGACTACACTGGCAAACATCTGCTCCCAGCTTTTTTCCGGAGCCTCTGCCTTGGTAATGACTTCAACAATTTTATTGCGAGCCGATGGTTGAAATAGCGCTTCGACACACACCTGCGCGACCTTAGTACGGGGAATGCTGCCACTTAGAGACAGACTGTCAGCATTGTACATAGCGATTGGCTCTGAGTTCTCTTCATTTTTGAGACCTCCAGGTCGCACAATTGTGTAGGTCAACCCACTTTTCTGAATATATTCTTCTGCTTGCTTCTTCCACACCAGAATCAGCCAGAACAGATTCAGCGGATGCAAAAATTGAGAAGCGCCAATTGAAGAAACCAGCACAAAATGCTCGATTCCCTTTGCCTTGGCGGTATCCACTAGATTTTTAGTGCCTTCGTAGTCCACCTTGTAGGGTCCAGTCGGGTCAAAGCCGGGGCTAGAACCCGTGGCACACAGGAGAACCGTACTATCACCTAGGGCAGAAGAGAGGCTTTCTGGCTGTAAAACATCGCCAACTACCAATTCAGCGGCATCTGGTAGAATCTGTCTAGCTTTTTCGATGTCTCGAACTAACGCTCGAACAGGTATATTCCGCTGCACCAGCTCTTGTACAATCCGACGACCTGTCTCGCCCGTTGCCCCTGCTACAAATGCTTTCATTAATTTCTCCGTAAATTACCCGTGTCCAGTCTTTAGAATCGCAAGCTATGCTGAGTGGACAGAGAATTTTTTTTGGTTGGCAGTAAACTCTAACTTTTTAATTGTAGAAACTCAAAGGCGTTGTCGTCTTTTGTTCAAGAATTAGAATTTATGGAAACAATTCAGCCCATTGTGGGAATCCTGTATATAGGAAAACGGCAACCAACGCAGGAGAGCAGGTGATGCAGTCGCAATTCTACGATCGTCAACCGTTTGAGGTACCATTTGAGGTTCACTCAGGAATGTTGAATCCAGAGTCCAGTCTCATGGATGCCGACAATGCAGTCATAGAAGCCGCGAGTACGATTGAAACGACTCGATTTCATACTCACTTTGAAAGCTGCATGGAGATGTATGCCGATGCCGAAACGGTTGCTAAGTATCTGGATACGCACCACGGTTGGTTCTGCCGCTGCGCTCACCCCATGCAAGTAGAACCCCTGGGAGAGAATGGCTATGCTTTGGTAATCGGGCGTTTTGGTGCTTTTGGTTATGAGGTGGAGCCAAAAATCGGCTTAGAACTGTTGCCACGGGATCAAGGTGTTTATCGAGTTCGGACAGTACCCGTTCCAAATTACGTGACTCCGGGCTATGACGTTGACTATGAGTCGGCGATGAAATTAGTGGAAGTACCGGCAGATAGGTTCGCCCCAAATCAGGTGTCTGCGATCACCTACGTTGAGTGGCATCTGGACTTGTCCGTTTACATTAAGTTTCCCAAGTTTATTCACAAGTTGCCTAAGTCTGTGATTCAAAATACGGGCGATCGCCTCTTGGCTCAAATTGTACGACAAGTTTCTAAGTCCCTCACCCCCAAAGTGCAGGAAGACTTTCATGCCAGTCTGGGCTTGCCCGTGCCGAAAAAAACTAAGAAAAGGGCTAATGGCTAAATCGCTAATCGCTAATTGCTAATGGTTGTTGAACAATCAGCAATTAGCGATTAGCATCCTCCCAAAGGCTACATCTTGCTGATGATCCTTTGCAAAATTTCCACGCCGCTCACAGCTTGCCAGCCAAACAGTCCCAGAAGAACAACATTTAAAAAAATGTGGGTGTAACGTGCCCAATCGTGCCCCTTTTGCATATACGGAGAGAGTGCAGCAGAAACTGCTATCATCCCCGTCATGCCTAAACCTGCCAGCAGGTGAGGTCCGAAAAAGAGTTTTTCATTATTGATATAGGTAACGCCCATGCCGATTAGCGTGCCTATCACCATCAACGCCAACAGCAGTGAACCAACTTGGTAGTGCCGGACGTTAAACCTGCCTTTGATTAGCGCTTTTTTGGCTTCCCCTTCAGCATTGCGAGTGCGTCGGACTAGAATGCCTAGATACAGGGCATAGAGGGATGTGCCCAGTAGCACCCACATCAAGGCGGGGTGAATAAAATTAAGCCAGGGTTTAATCGATACGGGGATTTCCAAGCTCATAAGATTCGGCTCATTAAGGAACTTTATAAAACTTATCATAAGGGCTATCTGCTGTTGGGTAGTCGTCATTACCGCGCCATAACCTCAGATGATTGAGTAGTAGAAAATCTACTACTACCGTTTCACTAATTGCCCACAACAGAGCCGACAAACCCCCCTTTTTAAGGGGGGCAAGAGACAAATCGCAAGTGTAGCGTCAACAAGGTGAATTGGTATAAACATTGCAGGGCTGGAATTTCTGAAGGAGGGCATCTGATGTTGCCAGTCTGGTTACAGGCAGGTTTCTGGGGATTGGTGGGTGGATCGGCGTTGCTATTCGGAGCCGGGTTGGGATATTTTGTGCGAATTCCCCAGCGAGCGATCGCATCCGTAATGGCTTTCGGTGCCGGGGTGCTAATTTCAGCGCTATCTTTTGAGCTAATGGATGAGGCTTATCAGCGGGGTGGCTTCGACTCAACAGCGATTGGTTTCTTAAGCGGTGCTGTCGCGTACACAGGGGCAAACTGGTATCTAAATTATCAGGGTGCCAAGCATCGCAAGCGCTCTGGCAACCAACAAAAATCAGAGGAGGCGAGTGGAAGCGGTTTAGCGATCGCAGTGGGGGCATTGCTTGATGGCATTCCGGAATCAATTGTGATTGGCGTCAGCACGATTCACGGAGGTGCAGTCAGCTGGGTGACGGTAGCAGCCGTTTTCCTCTCAAATATTCCCGAAGGACTCTCCAGCGCCTCTGGCATGAAGAAAGCAGGTCGTTCAGTTCGCTATATCTTCGGCGTGTGGGCAGCGATCGCGATTGTTTCCGGTATCGCGGCACTTCTGGGCAATACCATTTTCAGTCACGCCTCCGAAAAAATTATCGCCGCAACTACCGCCGTGGCAGCAGGCGCAATTCTGGCAATGATATCAGACACCATGATTCCAGAAGCTTTCGAGCAAACCCATGATTTTACTGGACTAATCACCGTGATTGGCTTCCTCGTTGCCTTTGTCCTTTCCAAGCTTGGGGGTTAAGCGACACCATCTTCTCAAAAGTATAATTTGAGGTTAAGTTGGCAATGCTGCGGATGGGATGAGGCAACAGCGGTGAGTGCAAATCAAGACTTAATTAGGGCGGCGAAGCGGGGAGAAATTCAGCGGGTACAAGCGCTAATCACCGCTGGCGCTGATGTCAGTGCGACAGATCGGGAGGGCACCACTGCTTTGATGTTTGCCGCCCAGAACGGCTACACCGAGATTGTCAGACTTCTACTGGACGCCGGTGCAAACGTTAACCAACCTAGACAACGATATCGTCTGACGGCTTTGATGATCGCGGCGGCAGCGAATCAGATTGACGTGGTAAAAATGTTAGCCGCCAAAGGTGCTAATGTGAATGCCGCCAACGAGGATGGCAGCACAGCGCTGATGGTGGCGGCGCTGAAAGGTTATGCTGACGTGGTGCAAATCTTGCTGGATGCGGGTGCCCAAGTCAATGTCAAAGACAAGGTTGAGGATACGGCTTTGATGTTGGCAGCCCAGGAGGGCAAAATTAGGGTGGTGCAAGCCTTGTTAGATGCCGGTGCTGAGGTGAATGGGAGTAGAGAACAAGATGGTGTCTCTCCCTTATTTCTAGCCGCTGGACTCGGACACGCTGAGACGGTGCAGGTTTTGTTAGAGCGAGGGGCAGATGCGAATGCCGAAACCAAGGACGGCAGAAGTCCCCTGAGACAAGCTGCTGAGTTTGGTCGTTTAGAAGTGACTCAGCGGTTGGTAACGAAAGGCGCTGATGTGAATGCGAAAGACAAAGAAGGTGAAACCGCTTTAAATCTGGCAATCGATCGAGTTCATCCGGATGTGGTGAGAGCATTGCTGGAGGGCGGTGCTGATGTGAATGCTCAAAACTCGGATGGAGGCAGCGCGCTGATGGCTGCGGCAGCGATCGCTAATACTGATATTGTGACGGCTTTACTCGATCGCGGCGCGGATATCAATGCGAAAGATAAAGATGATGAGACGGCTTTAAACTTTGCCGTTGTGGAAGGTCATGCTGATGTTGTAGAAATTCTCCTCAACCGAGGGGCGGATGTCCAGACGCGAAATAAGTTGGGCGATACCGCTTTGATGGTGGCAGCATTGCATGGTCACGCGGCGATTGTGGAAGCTCTGTTAAGAAAGGGCGCTAATTCTAACGCCAGAAATCTGGGTGAGACGGCGTTAACGCTCTCCGCATTGCAGGGGCACGCTGACACGGTGAAAGTGCTGCTGGAGGCTGGGTCTAAGCCCAATACACGAGCCAATGACGGGAAATGTGCGCTAATCAAGGCAGCTGAGCAGGGGCACGCAGGGGTGATACAGCAGCTACTCTCGTTGGGAGCAGATATCAATCTTCAGGATGAGGCTGGTGCGACTGCTTTAATGTGGGCTGTCCAGCGGGGTCATGCTAGTGCCGTCCAGATATTGCTTAGAGCTGGTGCGGATGTGAATTTGCAAAACCGGGGTGGCTACACGGCTTTGGCGATCGCCCAAATGAATCGATACAGGGAGATCGCGCGATCGCTCAAAGCATCTGGGGCTGTAGATTAACGCTTAAAAGCCTGTAAATGGTGCCAAGAGTAAGAAAGTAGAGTGCTTGGCTGCGACGCGCGATCGCGTGCCCAGCACTCTTACAGCATTTGTTGTAGAAATCTCTGCGACATCAATATTAAGTGGTAAATAGCAAATCAATTAGTGTGGAATGCTACTTTTACACAAAGGCTCCCGCTGCAATGCCGGTGAAGTACGAGGATAGCGCCCGGATCGGTGTAAGCGATCGCCCGTCCCTGTATCTGTAGGTTGGGTTGAGGAACGAAACCCAACACGCATAAGCATTTGTTGGGTTTCGTTCCTCAACCCAACCTACTTTGTTTTGAATAGCTTCTTCGTGAACCGTATTGGAAACTGCCTCGGCAACCGATTGTGAGTAGCCAGAACTTACTGCAACAGAATCATCCGGACTTGGATACACAACAGAAAAGGGAACTATAACGAGTCTGAGCCGTTCTATCTGTTTCAGGATTGCCTAGACGGTGAAACCCGTTTCGAGATTTATAGATATAAAAATAGCGATCGCCTTTTTGAAAAGCATCAATAATTTACGTGAAATCCTCATAGACTATAAAGAAACGATAAAGAAAGTTCCCTATTTATTTAAAGCAATCAATAAGTTACGTATAAACCCTTAGATGTAATTTCAAGGAAACTCTAAACATAATCTATTTTTATATAAATTTATTATAAAGCCTAAGTAGAAACCCTTACTTGTAATTAGAAACTAACGAACGGCTTCCTTTTGAACAGGTAAATAAATTAAGTAAAACCCTCATCAGTAGAATTATGAAGCAGCTATAAAGAGCGCTGCGGTTTTATTTAAAGATATCGAGAAATTACTTAAAACCTATTGTGGCTTAGCGGAGCCACTGATATATTCAATACATGAGCTAGCGTGAAATATGCAGGCATAAAGAAAAAGCCTTATATATAAACGCAAATTAATTCGTGCTATTTTACAAAGGAGATTTCATTGATGAAAGTAACTTCATTTCTACCTTCCGTTCTAGCAGTAGCTGGCGTTGCGATCGCATCTTCCTTTTTGGTGCCAAACTCAGCACAAGCCTTCAGCGTATCTTTTGATAGCACAAGTACATCCTCTAATAACCCTGCCACTGGCGCTTCAGCTCTAGCAGACTTTAGCTTTTCTCAGGTTAATACGAACAGCGTTCTGCTTAATTTAAATATCTTTAACACAACTGGTCAAATTCCTTCTTTTGGAGCTGGAGCAACTCAATCGACTTTGGTTGGTTTAGGGTTTGATCTGCTGGATAATATCACCTCATTCACCTACAATCCAGAGTCAAGCACCTTTACAAAGCTTTTCGGCGATCAATCAAAAACATCTCAGACAGTAGAGGGTCCAGCTAATTTACAACCGTTTGGTACGTTTGATGTTGGAATTCGCTCCGCTGGTCCAGGAAACTTTACTGGTGGCAATCCCCAGCAAGGTTTGACTGCTGGACAGTCTACGATGGTTAGCTTTTTACTGAGTGGCATGAACCTTGATGCTGCCACTATTGAAGATCAATTCTTCGCTGGATTCCAGAGTGGAGACTTAAAGATAGCAACTCGCTTCCAGCAGGTAAATGCTGGCGGTGGGAGTGACAAATTGCTAGGTGGTACTGTTTCCAATGGCGACGACGGTGGCGGCGACGACGGCGGCGACGACGGCGGCGACAACGGCGGCGATAATGGTGGCGACAACGGCGGCGATAATGGTGGCGACAACGGCGGCGATAATGGCGGCGACAACGGCGGCGACAACGGCGGCGACAACGGCGGCGATAATGGTGGCGACAACGGCGGCGACAATGGTGGCGACAACGGCGGCGATAATGGTGGCGACAACGGCGGCGATAATGGTGGCGACAACGGCGGCGACAATGGTGGCGACAACGGCGGCGACAATGGTGGCGACAATGGTGGCGATAATGGCGGCGACAACGGCGGCGATAATGGCGGCGACAACGGCGGCGATAATGGCGGCGATAATGGCGGCGACAACGGCGGCGACAACGGCGGCGACAACGGCGGCGACAATGGTGGCGACAATGGTGGCGACAACGGCGGTTCAACAAAGGTACCAGAACCAGGCACTGTGGCAGCTCTAGCCTTAATGGTTGGAGGACTGAGAGTAGTGCGTCGTCGGAAATCTAACTAAACCATTCATTGATTAAATAGTCATTGCTTCGATAAGCGATGGGGGTTGGAAGTTCAACTAAACTTCCAACCCTAATTTTTGCTAACAGGGTGCCTCTGTATTCGGTGGTACTGTAATTTGGATAATGAATGGCGGTTTGGGCGACTTTTATACAGATTTTAGTTATAACCGAATTGTCAATTAAGGGGCTAAGGTTCTATGTTCTCCAAGGAGAAAAAATTCAAAAGTAGCTTTGAGAGGAAGCTAGAGGAACTGTTTGGGTTAGACTTGCGATCGCTCGCTCTGTTTCGCATCGGTCTAGCATTGCTGATCGTTACCGATCTGATTAAACGTTCCCAGGATCTCAAAGCTCACTACACTGATTTTGGCATCCTGCCCCGCGCCCCACTGATTGAACAATTCTTAAATCCTTGGTTCTGGTCAGTACATTTGTTCAGCGGTGAAGCCTTATTTCAAAGTTTTCTATTCTTATTGGCTGGATTTATTGCCTTTGCACTGCTAATCGGTTATCGGACAAGATTTGTCACCATCGTATCTTGGGCACTCTTGGTTTCCCTTCATAGTCGAAACCCGATGGTACTCAGTGCTGGAGACATCGAAATTCGCTTGTTGCTATTTTGGGCAATGTTTTTGCCGTTAGGGGCGTGTTATTCGGTGGATAGCGCCCTCAATTCATCCTCAAAGCCTTTGTCAGAGCGCATTCTGTCCGGTGCAACGGTCGCCTTGACACTACAAATCTGCTTTATCTACTGGTTTACATGGGCGCTGAAGTCCGATCCTATCTGGTGGAAAGATGGCAGCGCCGTTTATTATGCCTTGAGCATCGATCAGTTTGCGACTCCTATCGGTCAATTTTTCTTAGGATTTCCAGCACTGCTCGTCTTTTTAACCTACACCACGCTTGGGATTGAGTTATTAGGGCCATTTTTACTGTTCATCCCCATCCGTACTAGCTTTTTCCGCTTGTGTGCAGTAGTCACATTTATCCTGTTACATCTCGGTTTTGGACTAGGATTAACGCTAGGTCTTTTTCCGTTTATCAGCGCGATCGCTTGGCTAGTTTTCATCCCTAGCGAGTTTTGGAATGGGATGTCCCAGCGCCTGCAAACTCCGCAACGTCAGAAACTCAAAATCTACTATGACGGAGAGTGCGGTTTCTGCAAAAAGACGGTATATCTGCTCCGCACCTTCTTAGTATTGCCAGGAACGCCACTGCTTTTAGCTCAGGATGAACCGGAAATTTTCGCGGAGATGAAAACTCACAATTCCTGGGTAGTGGTGGATTGGCAAGGATACAAACATTTCAAATTTAAAGCGATCGCCTACGTCTGTCACCTGTCACCCTTACTTCGACCTCTGACTCCCTTGTTGGAATGGCGTCCTGTCTTATCTGCGGGTACGAAAGCCTACGAAATCATTGCCAAAAATCGCCGCGCCGCTTCTAAAGTCACGGCTCCTTTAAAGTTTCGTCCCCTGGAAGTGCGTTCTTCGTTGTTGACGGATATCATCGCCTTCCTCTTATTGCTTTGCGTGTCTTTGTGGAATCTCAGGACGATTGCTCCCTCTATATTTAAGCTGCCAAAAGTGGTTAGCTGGATGACTCTTGTGTTGAGATTAGACCAGAAATGGAATATGTTTGCCCCCTATCCACTTAAAGATGATGGCTGGTATGTAATTCCAGGTCAGCTTAAAGATGGCACCGAAATAGATGTTTTTAAAGATGGCACACCTGTAAGCTGGGAAAAACCACGTCTTGTATCTGCGACTTATTCAAACGAGCGTTGGCGCAAATACATGATGAATCTTTGGAGCAAGGACAATTCTAAGTATCGTCTTTACTATGGGCGATATCTTTGTCGCAACTGGAATACTCAGCACCAAGGTTCACAGCAGCTTGATACCTTTTCTATTTACTTTATGCGTGAAACTACCCTGCCAAATTATCAAACTCCAACAGTAAAAAAGGTTCGCATTTGGAAGCATTCCTGCTTTAATTCATCCCCAGAAGATAACTAACAGGACTTACGCAAAGCTTATACATATAAGTTTTTTGTAGGGGCAATTACCCTGTGGTTGCGGTGGCAGACTAATTATTTTACGGTCAATTAAACGGACTTGATATTAGACCGCGAAGGTGGTCTTTGTTTGTGTAGCCGCGAATGCGAGTCGTTAGGCGTTATTTGACGACGCACCCAGCCATTAATGGTGAATCGACTGTCTGCAAAGGCTTTAGAAGGACAAATGACAGGCAGCACTTCGTGTAAATAGCGACTAAGGAAAAACACAATGCTGTTGTTCCGAGGTTCAACTGTTTTAAACGACTCTGATTGTACGTAAAAATTGTTTTCAACCTGACTGTCGTAAATTAGTAACTCTCCCCCTAAAAAGGGCTTAGGCTCACGATAGAAGTAATAAACATAAGTTAATTCTCTGGTGACAGTTTCAGGGCTGCCGTTATCGTTATGAATCTTATAATAATTGCCGTCATTGTGGCAAGTTAACTGACTTTCAATATCGGAAACGCTAAAAGAAGGAATCTCTAATTTTCTGAATACATTCGGGAGAATCGCTTTAATTCGATTGACTACCAATTCGGAAAATTCAGGAAAGGAATAGAGAACCATTGAGCGACGATAGTCAGAATCGTTTGTTGAAGTGCTAGTAGAAACAAAGTTGGACTCTTGTTCCCAAACATAATTGAGTAAGCGATTCTTTTCCTCCAAAGTTAAGAAATTATCAATTTGCACATATTCAGAAGGTAAAATGTTTGGTAAAAAATCTACAGCTTGAGGTGGTGTTTCTTCTATTGGCGGTAAATTTTGTTGCACGTACAGGGGCGGTTCCGTAACGATGCCAACCAAGCGATCGCTCGCAAAAGACAGAGCTGCATGACCCTCATTTATGGGAATCTGAAACAAACAGGAAAATATCGCTTCCTGCTTTTGGGATTGAGCCACAATTGTTTTCAGGAGACTATGCAGTACTGGTGAATCTGACTTCAGATAAATTGTGTACTCATGTCCTCCCGTTAGGAGAAGCTGAACTTTTACATCTTGGACATTAGGCTGCTGTGGAGCCGATTGCATAAACGTTTCCTGTTCGATATTGGAAAATTGAAGAAACTATCCCTGGGCTTTTTCTCCAGCTTCAGAGCAATTTTAACCAGTCGATGCGATGTATTGACTGGTACCGACACCCGACGGGGTGCAAAAAGCCGAGTCATCGCGGTAGACAAAAAGAGCGATCGCTTCAACGCTTGCTCACCACCCAGAGTAATTTATTACTAGAGGGCGCGAAGATTGTAGGGTAAAATTCATGAAGATTTTTGTTCCAGGTCGCCTGTGTCTATTTGGCGAACATAGCGATTGGGCGGGAGGCTATCGCCGCCTCAATCCCAATCTGGAAAAGGGCTACACGCTGATTGCCGCAACTAATCAGGGACTTTATGCCGAAGTCAAGCCTCATCCAAGCCACCTGATTGTTTACACTTCCCTGAGTGACGGCACCCGGAAAATGCTGACTCTGCCAATGGACGCCGAGGTTTTGCTTGCCGAAGCTGAAAAAGGTGATTTCTTTAGTTATGCCGCTGGCGTTGCTTACCAATTTCTGATTCACTACCGAGTGGGTGGGCTTGAGATTGACAATTATTTAACAGATTTGCCCATTCAAAAAGGTTTGGCATCGAGTGCGGCGCTATGCGTCCTCGTGACTCGTGCCTTCAATCGCGTGTATGACTTAAAGATGACCCTCCGGGACGAAATGGAGTTTGCCTATCTGGGCGAGATTACCACGCCTTCTCGCTGCGGACGGATGGATCAAGCGTGTGCTTATGGCGATCGCCCGATCGTGATGGTTTTTGATGGCGATTTCACTGATGTCATCGAACTAAAAGTACCCAAAAACCTGTTCTTTGTAATTGTGGATCTCGGTGCTGGGAAAAATACCCAGGAAATACTCAGGAACCTGAATCAGTGTTATCATTTCGCCACTAACGAAGTCCAAGAGAATGTCCAAAAATATCTCGGCTCCATCAGTTCTCAAATTACCCAGGAAGCAGTTGACGCCCTGCAAAAAGGAGATGCCCAACAAATTGGTATCTTGATGAAAAAAGCCCAAACCCAATTTGATAAGTATCTAATTCCCGCCTGTCCTGAGCAGTTAACGGCTCCCATCCTCCACCAAATCCTCAATTATGAACCCATTCAACCCTACATTTTAGGAGGAAAGGGGGTTGGTTCGCAAGGCGATGGTACAGCACAATTTATAGTTAAAGACGAAGAAAGTCAGCAAAAAGTTATTGAAATTATAGAACGGGATTTTCCGCAAATGCAAGGTTTAAAGCTAACAATTCATGCAGAAAGAAAAGTTCGTAAAGCTGTAATTCCAGCGGCAGGTTTCGGTACCCGCTTGTTTCCAGCTACTAAAGTAGTGAAAAAAGAGTTGTTTCCAATTATTGATAAAGATGGTCGTGCCAAGCCGGTAATTCTGGCAATTGTGGAAGAAGCCATCAGCGCTGGTATAGAAGAAATCGGGATTGTAGTGCAAACAGGCGATCGCGCACTTTTTGAGGAGTTCTTTAAGGCTCCACCTTCAGCAGAACTTTTCAACAAATTATCGCCGCAAAATCAGGAATATAGCCAGTATCTACAAGATTTAGGCAGCAGAATTACAATTCTGACCCAAGACAAGCCGGAAGGCTACGGTGATGCTGTATTCTGTGCCAAAGAATGGGTGAAAGATGAGCCATTTCTGCTGATGCTGGGCGATCATGTTTACTCATCTGACACTGAAACATCATGTGCAGGTCAACTTTTAGATGTTTGCCAACAAGTTAATCAAAGTGTTGTTAGTTTGACTACGCTTCCAGCAGAAAGCCTTCATAAATCTGGCTGTGTTACAGGCATTTGGCAGGATTCAAACTCAATCCTTTCAGTAACACAACTTGCAGAAAAGCCCACGATTGAGTATGCACGCCAACATCTTCGTGTAGAGGGGATGGCAGAAGATCAATTCTTATGTATATTCGGTTTATATGTACTCACACCAAAAATTTTTGAATCGCTCGAAGCGACTATTAACAACAACCTCCGCGACGAAAAAGGTGAATTTCAGTTAACATCCTGTCTCGACAAATTGCAACAGGAAGAGGGAATGATCGGGTATGTTGTCAAAGGTAAGTGTTATGACACCGGATTGCCAGATCCCTATCGGCAGACAATGATTGATTTTAGAAATGCAGGGCAGTAGTTAAAAGGGTGGGCGATCGCATACTGTTATATAAACGTTATTATATAACTTTTATTTTTTACGCAAAAAACCTACATTTAGGCAGGTAATAGACAGATTTGCCTTTAGTAGCACAAACCCTAGATTTACTCTTTTATGAACTGACAGGTCTTTTTAATATCTGTGCTACGTCTCCATAGTAAAAGCCTCTCAGTCCATTCAGTTCATGTTCTATATCTTCCAAGTCGCCCATTTTGCTAGTCCATTTGCCATTAGGTAACTGTCTAGCTGCATGAGTTGGTTGTCCTCCATCAAGCTGACCATCATCCTTGGTATATATTGCTATTTTTTGAAATCCCGGCTCAAGTTCAACACTGTTGCAAGGCGCATAACCAACAGTTTGATAAGCCTGAATAAAGGCTTCTAAAGTTAACTCCTTCGGTACTCCATCAGGCCAATATTGATCCGGGTCTGTAGGGTCCCACCAACGATCGTCTTCTTCTGCGCCCCAACTGAAGCAATTATAATCTGATGTCTCAGGGCTTGTGATTTGATATTGGTCACGAGATAACTTAGGACAATAAGTTGCAATCCAGGAATCTAATCTAGCCACCTAATCACAACCCTACCATTCATATCCATGTTCTCTGCCCCACTTGAGCCATGCTTGAGCCATTTGCTTTGTTCTTCCACGTTGTTCTGGTTGTATGGGATTTGCACCCGTGATAGTTCTTAGCGCTTCAAACCAGTGATTAGGCTTTTGTTCAAGTTCTCTCAACAGCAAAGGTATTACCGCAGACCCCATAGCTATAATCTGCTGATATGCAGGATGGCTGTATTTTTCAGCAACAAATGATGAGCCTGCAACTTCTAATTCCCACTTCTTAGCAAGCGCCTCAAATTTTTGAACTATCTCCGCCTGCGGTGAAATTGAAACCGCCTTAATTCTCTCTGGATACTGCTTTAACCATGCCCTAAAATATTCTTTCATTGACTGCAAATTGATGACACCATTTGTGGGAGCCTTTTTCCAAGGGTCTTCCTCATGGGTCATATTTGCCAGTTTCATCGCCGAGAACTGACCAAAAAAGGAGTAGACTTCATCCAAAAAGCTGCGCGTCCTCTCGTCGTAAAGAGAAAAATCAACATCTAAAGGGCGTTCTATAGCACCAGAACCATATTCTTTATAAGCTTGGTACAATGCGGGTGCAACAGGTCCATACTGCCATGCTTCAATACTTTCAGGGAATAGGGATTCGTCGTATATAGCTAAATGAAGACCTTGTGCGTAGTAGACCAGCTTTTGCAGATTGAGGTTAGACACTAAATCGCCAACGTCAGAGTCTACCTTAGTAAGAAAGTATCTTGCTACATCGTGACAGCTAAGCATAGTCACCTCCATGTAGTAATTAGGCTGCAATAGTACATTTGAACTAAACGCTTGTTTATACATTTTGGCACTTAATTGCATTCGAGTTAGGCTTGTTCATAGTGATTTTTAGCCTAATGCAAGAAGTGACGGATACCTGTAAACACCATCACTAAACCAAGCTCATTGGCAGCCTTAATCGAATCTTGATCGCGCAGACTACCTCCCGGCTGAACAATGGCAACAATTCCCGCCGCCGCCGCTGTCCGCACCGAGTCATCGAAGGGGAAGAAACCATCGCTGGCAAGCGTGGCACCTGGAGATTTTTCTCCAGCTTGTTCTAGGGCAATTTTGACCGAACCGACGCGATTCATTTGTCCGGCACCCACACCTAAAGTAGTGCGATCGCGGGTTACAACAATCGCGTTAGACTTGACGTGCTTGCAAACTTTCCAGGCAAATAATAATTCCGCGAGTTGTTCTGGCGTTGGTTGCTTCTCGGTGACGACTTGCCATTGGCTGGCGTTTTCCACCACGTCATCTGAAGCTTGGACGAGGAAACCACCGGCGATCGCTTTAACTGTATTTTCCGGCCCAGCCGCCAAGTCTGGCAAACTCAAAACCCGCACCTTAGACTTAGCCGCCAGAATTTCCTGCGCCTCTGGTTCGCATCCCGGTGCCACAACGCATTCTAAAAATGTTCTGGTGAGTGCCGTCGCCGTGGAGGCGTCAATCGGCTGATTTAGCGCCACAATCCCACCGAAAGCCGAAACCGAATCAGCATTAAAAGCTTTTTCATAAGCCTCCGACAAGCTATTTCCCAAAGCCACGCCGCAGGGATTATTGTGCTTGATAATCGTCGCCGCTGGGGTATCGGGAAACTCGGCAATAATCCGCCGCGCTGCTTCCAAATCCACTAAGTTGTTATAACTCAGTTCCTTTCCCTGAAGTTTAGTCGCCGCTGTCCATCCAGAGGCAAGTGCCCCAGTTTGATACCAGGCGGCAGGTTGATGGGGATTTTCCCCATATCGTAGAGATTGCAACTGTTGCCCCGAAAGATCGAATTGTGTGGGGAGGGGCGATGTATGCGCCTCTACAGGGGATTGATGGGTGAGATAGGTAGCGATCGCGCGATCGTAACCCGCCGTATGCTCAAACGCCTCTCGTGCCCTAGCTAGACGGAACTCAAAAGACACTTCCCCTCCCTGTTGCTGCAACTCCTGCAAGTAGGCATCATACTGGTTTGGGTTAGACAAAACTGTTAAATGTTGGAAGTTTTTTGCAGATGCCCGAATCATCGCCGGACCACCAATGTCAATCTGCTCAATCGCTTCCGGCAACGTTACTTCTGCTTTCGCAATCGTCTGCTCAAAAGGATAAAGATTCACCACCACTAAATCAATCGGGCGAATTTGGTTCGCCTCCAAATCAGCCAAATCTTGGGGCACATCCCGACGCGCCAAAATCCCGCCATGAATCCGGGGATGCAGTGTTTTAACTCGCCCGCCCAAAATCTCCGGAGAACCCGTGTAATCCGCAACTTTTGTCACGGGTAGCCCAGCATCTTTAAGGGCTTTAGCCGTTCCACCACTGCTGATTAAATCAAACTCAAATTCTTCAACCAACTGACGGGCAAAGTCGATTAGCCCAGTTTTATCAGATACACTCAGCAGTGCTAGACGCGCCATAACTTGTGAAGTCCCTCTTTTTTCAACCTTACTCAGGATAAAGGCGATCGCCCTCATGCACAAACAGAGAACCCTGCCCTCACGGCATGGGCAGGGTTCTTGATTCAAAGCGAATGGGCGGGCGCTGGCGGTTAACCAGTCGTACCGAACGCTAGAAGCCTTGTATAACAGATGTTTCCAAGCTAGCGATCGCTACTTCTACTACCCAATTTTGAACAGGTTCTGAAGCAGTTCCAAATTGGAAATCAGCAGGTAGGCGATTCCCGCACCACCAACTCCACCAATCAGAAAATTACTAGAAAACTCGTTCCAGCCTTCCTGGGTATTGAGGGCGTCTGGGGTACGGGGCGTCGTAATTGTTTTGATGGGGTTGGGTGGATTGCTAGAGGCGTAGAGAGATAGGCAAATCGTCAAAATGACCAGCAAGCCAACCGTTGCCAGTAAACCCGCCAGGTTCGCTACATCTGTATCCCGCAGGGGACCCAGCTTAGCGAAGGGGCCAATCAGCCAATAACCATGAGCCATGCCAATTTCTAGCCCTCGGCGTCCGGGTGACAGCCCTTTGCGATAGGCAGGCAAGTTATTGATGAAAGCCTCTGTGAAACCAGAAGAATTAATCGGCGTTGCTAAATTGCCGATTTGAGGATCGCCAGCTTCATGGACAACTTCCCGATTTCTGGGGTCGCCTGGGCGATTTTTTGAGTCGCTAATCGCTTGCACCATAGTTTTTTTTCACCTTTAGATGAGCTAGTGCCATTCAGTATCGTCAGATTAAAACTGGAAATGCTTCTATCGTGCGATACAGCATTTTTTAACCAGTCTTAAAAACCTTCTACTTTACGGCATCGGATGGAAAAGCAGGTCGGGGAAAATGTAGATAAAGACAGCCAAGAGACTAGCCTGAAGGGATAGCCACACAATAGCCAGAACCGGAGCTAGGGAAAGATACTTGAGGAAATACTGCATGAATCATTCTCCAAAACAGTCAATAATTCAACGTAACTAGCGAATTGAGACAGGAATCTCATCTTCTTTTGCAGTCAATTCACCCGTGAGCAATTCTTTGACTGCTGCCAAAGGCCAAGTGAATCCGGTTAGCATCAAACCAACGGCGCGAGGAACATCCAGTTGGATTTCTTTGTACTCTGGGTTCGCCTCTTTTTTCACCGATTGAATATACGCACGACCAACCCAGCCAATCCAACCCGCAATATACAGGAACAGAATGCTAGGAATGATAAAGTCACCGGCACGATTCAGGCGACCATCCACAACCAAGTGGGGTAAACCCTCTGGGCCGCAGAGTGCTTGAGAATAACGTTCAAAACGCTTGCGCCCTGAATCAGGGTCGAAGTTGGTATTCCGGGCAGTTGCCGCACGTTGCTGAAAAGCCTTGGACTGATTGCATGGCACCAGACCCGATACGTTATCAGCCGATGCCGTTGGGGCAACGCTAAACCAAATACAAAGGGCAAAAATCAAAGCCAACAATCGTTTCATAGGATTGTTTCCTTTTGTTACAAAACGAAAACTCTTATGTACAAAACAAGGTGATTGTTTGTACGGAAGCAATCATGTATCGATATATTAAAGTACCAGTGAATGTCATCAGTATTAGCGATTGAAACAAGTTGTGACGAAACGGCGGTAGCGATCGTAAAGAATCGTCAAATTTGCAGTAGTGTCGTTTCCTCACAAATCCCTGTTCATCGGCAGTATGGCGGGGTTGTGCCAGAAATTGCTTCGCGTCAACACGTCGAAACAATTAATAATTGTTTAGACAAAGCGCTCCAAGACGCCCAGATGGGGTGGGCGTCAATTGATGGTATTGCGGCAACCTGCGCCCCTGGTTTGGTGGGGGCATTATTGGTGGGGCTGACGGCTGCCAAAACTCTCGCCATTGTCCACCGGAAACCGTTTGTCGGCGTCCATCATCTGGAAGGCCACATTTACGCCACTTATTTGAGCGAACCTTCTTTACAGCCGCCTTTTTTATGTCTGCTGGTTTCGGGCGGACACACCAGCTTGATTTATGTTAAAGATTGTGGTATATACGAGACACTGGGAGAAACCCGCGATGATGCCGCCGGTGAAGCGTTCGATAAGGTGGCGCGGTTGTTAAATCTGGGTTATCCGGGTGGACCTGTGATTGACCAACTAGCACAAGCGGGGAATCCGCAAGCCTATCCTTTGCCGGAAGGGAATGTCGGGTTGCCGGGGGGCGGCTATCATCCCTATGACTCTAGTTTTAGTGGCTTAAAAACAGCCGTGCTGCGACTGGTGCAAAAGTTGCGGCAGGAATCTCAGTCGCTGCCGGTGAATGACATTGCGGCAAGTTTCCAAGAAAGCGTAGCGCGAAGTCTGACGCGAAGAGCGATCGCCTGCGCCCTCGACTACGGTCTTGACACCATTGCCATTGGTGGAGGTGTCGCCGCCAACAGTGGGCTGAGAAAACACCTGCAAATCGCCACTGCACAACGCAACCTGCGGGTGCTATTCCCCCCGCTTAAATTCTGCACCGACAACGCCGCCATGATTGCCTGTGCCGCCGCTGACCATCTGAATCGGGGTCATACTTCCCCACTGACTTTGGGCGTTCAGTCCCGGCTGCCAATTACTGATGTCATGCAACTTTACCAAACTTCACAATAGGAGTTTGCACCGGGTTTTGAGGCGCGAGAATGCAATTTTTTGGGGACAAAGCGATCGCGCGATTTCTGATATAGACCTTAAAGCAGTCAGAAATTTGAATAGTCTGTTTTGGATCGATCGTGGTTTCAGCACAACTCAAGGAAAGCCGAGGCTTCATCAGTTTATTGTTCTATGTCCACTCAGACTAATCACTGCTCTTGTGCGATCGCTTATCGCGATCGCCGTCAAAATTTAAGAAGCCCAAATCACTATCCTTGTTTTGCAGGCACCCCTTTATCTTAATAAAAATTAAAGATTTATGGCGAAAACAAAACATCTACCTTAAGCAAAGTTGCTAGAATTCGGACAATTAGCTAAAATATTGCGAATTTGGGTAGCAACTGCCTCTGGCTGTTCCACCATCGACAGGTGTCCGCAGTCCGGAATTTCCATCACGTTATCACCACAACCCTGAAATAACGGGTGAAAGCTTGCTAAGTGGCGCACATACTTCGGTTGCATCACCATATCTTTAGCACCGGCAATAAAATAAACCGGCTGCTTCAGCCGTGACACCACCTGCGGTAAGCGGTTGACCTCCGCTTCCGTCGTCGAATCCAGTAAAGTCCCCAGCGCCGCTTCCGGATGAGCCGTAATAAAATCAATCAGCCGCTGACGCCCCCAACACCGAGCAATTGGACGCGCCACTTGCACCCGCGTAAAAGGCAAATCCATCCCAGGTACATAGCACAGCCAACGGGGACGCCGTTTCAGAAGCTGCTGACCAGCAGCCCGAAACCGCTCAAAGGCTTCCTTCAGATAAATGCCACCCCCAGCATTAATGCAGACGACACCCTTAACACAATCGGGTTGCTGGTCAGCCGCCCAAAGGGCAATGCTGCCACCCAGCGAATGACCAATCAGCCAAGCACTAGAAATATTCAGCTTCTGCAACAAAACACCTACTTCTTTGGCATAAGCAGCGGGAGTATAATTCGAGAGGCTCAACGCTAGAGGCTCCGGAGCGCGAAGCAAGTTCTCCTCTTGCCGACTCTCCCCGACTTGCCTGCTCTGCACCGGCATTCCTTGACAGGTGAACCCATAATTATCTAGAGGCTGAGAATCACCAAACCCCCGCAAGTCGTAAGACAAACACTGATAATCTGGTGCTAGCCGCTCAATCAGGGGTTGCCAGTACCGACGACTGAGGAGCCAGCCGTGGATAAAGACCAAAACAGGGGTAGATGATGCCGTGGGAGGCGTCAAATCGTAGGTGTGCCGAACTCCCAGGATTTCGATGGTTGCCATATTTTGATCCTATCCCGAAGTTCTGCCAGATTGGTCAAGAAGTCATTGTGATTGGTCATGGGTTATAGCTGCCTTGCCAAGCGTATGCCCGTAGGCGCGATCGCTTCGGGAAGCGTAAAGTAAGACTATCGGACAAACGACTAATGGCTAAAGATTAAAATCTGCGCCCTAGCAATCGCTGACGCACGCTTTCAGCAATTTTTTGACCTAAATATTCCGGAATAACACTTTCGTTCGGCCCCAACAAGTAAAGAATCAGCCGGGTGCGTCCTCGCCAGACTAGCAAATTGGCATTGACCACCAGCAAATCCTCTTGCCAGATAGCGTACATCACCTTATAAAACAGACCCGGTTGGTTGTCCGCCTCAATTAACAGCGCCGGAAGATGGAAGACGGGGTCTACATAAAATTCCGTTTCTACCTGCTCCAAACCGGCATCCAGATTAAATTCCACTGCCAGCATCTCTTCTACTTCAAAGCGCCCAGCCAAAGCTTCCCGAATGGCGCGACAGACATTTTCCGAGGTTTTGTCTGTCAGTGCTTTGCTACCACGAGACACCACCAGTTTGATGAAAACCAGCATGGGAGGAGCGATTTGACCATACAGACTGAGACTGTGGATGGTCAGCCCGTATGCAGCCAGAACCCCAAAAATATCACTCAGCAGAAAAGATTGGTTGCGGTAAGCAAAATGTAGGGCACTTTTATTGCCTTCGGGTTTCAGCTCAATAACCGCCCTGGTGGTTTTATAAAGCCGATAGGCAAGCCTCAGGTTTTGTAGCTGGATCTCGCTGCTGACAAACTGCTCATAGAACTGAGGAAACGCCCGATTAAAGCGCTTCAGAAGTTCTAGTGTGGATGATTTCAAACCCGTGGCCATATATAGGGCTAAGACTCACTTGCCAGGTTAAAAGCATTTTGGGAGATAGAGCCAAGTGCCCTTCGCCAAAGAATCTTCTCTTATGGTTAATCTCTCACAAATTTTCCTAAAAAAATTATCCACTCGATACCAACTCCCGGTGGAGTTGAGTAGATTGGTGCAAATAAAGATAACTGGTGCAAGCTCTCCCTTGCCCCTTAGTGAAATAACTCAACATTAGTAGTATCATGACTAGCCGCCCGTACATGATTTTCTTTGTTTTTGCTCACCCATGCCAGCGCTATGTGGCACCCAGTAAGTAACCAGTCAAAAGCTGCCTCTGTTCCTCTGTTCCTCATCCCTCAGCACTCAGCCCTCAGCCCTCTTCCGCAGTCAAAAGCTGCCTCTTCTCTGTTCCTCTCTCCCTCTTGTCTCCAGTCATGGGTCAAAAACTTGTGCCGAACTGCACTAAAGCTTGGCGAGACGGTGGCTTCTCGCGATCGACAATACAAGGAGATCGAGAGAAGCTGTGGAGCTGCGGAGTATCAACCCGTAGAATTCAGTCTAACTAATGTATTGCCAGTATTGCCTGATGCGCCCTAAACCACACAAAGCCGCACCCGCTCCAGATCGGGGAGTGCGTGTAGTGGTTTAAAAGGTAGCGCAATTGTGTTATCATCTGTTTCGTGATGTTTGGGCTGGATTCGCTGAAATAAGAGGGATCGGAGATACTGAGACTGTATCACTCTCCAAGAGTGTACGTGACTTCCCCGCGTCAATTGATTGCATGAGATTGATTCGTTCCTCAGATTGCTTCGTTTCTCGCAACCGGACACGGGAAGTACATCCTGTAGAGGTTAGATATTTGGCACTTGCAGGGAAACCTGAGAGGGTTGGAGCTGGTCTCTTCGAGCAGGAAGTCTCAGTTCCCTCGTTCTAACACGCGAGCTGAGAAGCACGGTTGACGGTTGGGAATTCCCCAGACTGCTGGGAACGGGAGAATGTAAATACCTTAACCACACCTGCATGGGTTTTTGGAAAAGCTTGTTTAGCGGTTCTGATGGTAGCACTGCGTCGAAGCCGACGCTGGGGGAGGGGGATGTTGTTGAAGGTACAGGCGATCGCACGAGCAGCGGCTCTCGGATCTTTTTCAGCACCGAACGCGACATTGACCTTTATGAACTCGAAGAACTCTGCGATGCGGTCGGGTGGTCCCGGCGTCCGCTACGCAAGGTCAAGAAAGCAATTGAACATAGTTTTCTGGTAGTTTCGATGTGGGAAGTGCGAGGAACCCAGCGACGGCTGGTTGGGTTTTCCCGCGCCACTTCCGATCATGCCTTCAATGCCACCATTTGGGATGTGGTAGTTCACCCGGATTTCCAAGGCAAAGGGCTGGGGAAGGCTTTGATGAAGTACGCGATCAAGAAGCTACGCAGTGAAGACATTAGCAACATTACTCTGTTCGCTGACCCCCAGGTGGTGGATTTTTACCGGGGACTGAATTTTATTGCCGACCCGGAAGGAATTAAAGGAATGTTCTGGTATCCAGATTAGTTTGTGAATTGTTTACCCTAAATATCCGCAAATAAGCTATAATAACCAGAGGTAGCTGAAAGCCGTTTCAGGGGAATTAAACACCCAAGACCCCATCGGCTGATAGGCAATCGCTGAATTTAACCGGGATGTAGCGCAGCTTGGTAGCGCGCCTGCTTTGGGAGCAGGATGCCGCAGGTTCAAATCCTGTCATCCCGATTTCTAGTAGTAAAAAGAATTAGCTCCCCAAAACCGCTAAGGTAAGAGGGCATCTCGATAATTTTCCGGCGTTGATGTCTGACACGCTGCCAAAACCCATTTGAGGACTTAGGGAGGTGAGGCATCCAGATTTTGCCCTGGTAAATTGCGAGATAAATTGGCTGACGATTGCCTGGAACTCATCCTAATCTTACATAGTCATAGAGGGTTACAATTCGCCATTCATTCCCTCAGTAATGTGGGAATTCCATTTCCGAGTATGCAGCATTGAGAATGAATAAATAGCGAGTTTAGGCATCAAATTGACCATTGGTGCAAGGAATTAGGAAATCGGGAGTTAAACAGTTCAAAAATGGCAGTCGCAACAAAACAGTAGAATCGATAAAGTTTAGTTGGAAATAAACTTTGACCCGTTCATTCGGGTACTTCTAGAGCGAAGAAACATTATCGCCTTGTCTCGACTCTATTATTGGTAAGACGGGGTATTCAACGAAAAATTTTGAGGGAATTGTGATGAAATCATTAGTTCGATTGAGCGCAACACTGGGTTTAGTGGGAAGTGTTGTACTGGGAGCGCTGCCCGGTTTGGAAACTCTGCGGGCGCTGGCATTGCCAGAACAACAGGTTGTAGAAAAGTTGCAAGCTGTGCCCGTGTTTACGATCACCGATCCTCAAGGTTCTCCATTAGTTGCTTCAGTGAATGAGGGGCAAAAGAAGACCGCAGTGGCAGGTGTTTTTATCAGCCAGCAAGATGCTCAAACATTTATCGAACGTTTGAAGAAGCAAAATCCTCAACTAGCAAGTACGGTGAAGGTGGTACCCGTATCGTTGGGAGACGTTTACAAACTGGATCAAGCGAATGCAAGCAAGCCAGATGGTCTAGATTTTGCTTTCGTACCCGTGCAGCAGCAGGTGGATTCAGCAAAGGCAATCCTGAGCCAGAGCGGCAAACCCGTGCAAAATTTTGATGGGGTTCCTTTGTTTGTAGCCAGAGGAGGAAAGGATAAGGGGTATTTGACCCTACAACGAGACAATAAACCAATCATTCCTTTCTTCTTTAGCAAAGAAGAATTACAGAGTATGCTGGATCGATTCAAACAGCAACAGCCAAATCTGGCATCCACGGTGGAAATTCAGGTGGTGAATCTGGAGGGTGTAATTGAAACTTTACGCACCAGCAATAATCAGCAGCTGAACAGCATTGTACTGGTTCCGCCCAAAGCGTCAGTAGACTTTGTGCGATCGCGTGGTCCTGCCCCCGCAAATTCCCAGCAACAACGTCCCCAACAACGTCGGTAAAGCGGTAAATAGACAAAAGAATCAAGGATGAACGATAAAGTATGAAGGATGAACTTCATACTTTATCTTTTAGTTTTTTTCCTTGATTCTGGTGTTTTGTTTGTCTATGGTTTCAGGTGTAGAACTTTGGAAGTGGCGCAACTGGGCGCGGGATGCTGCCAAATCAGCTGACGTTGACCCAACAGAAGTGGACTGGTTGCTGCGAGAAGTCGCCGGTCTAGATCGGTTGGCGCTGCGGTTGGAGTCTTTCAAAGACAAAACCCAGATAAAATTACCGATGCCATTGCCGGAGTTAACCCAGATGTGGCAACGGCGTCTGGATGAGCGATTGCCAGTTCAGTACCTGGCTGGTGTTGCTCCCTGGCGTCACTTTTCTCTGTTCGTTTCACCAGCAGTATTGATTCCCCGACCGGAAACAGAGTATCTGATTGATTTGGCGGTTGCGGCTGCGGCTTCGGGCGGAGTCTCTATGCCATTACAGCAAGGACATTGGGCAGATTTAGGAACTGGCAGTGGCGCGATCGCTCTGGGACTCGCAGAAGCCTTTCCATCTGCCACTATCCACGCAGTCGATTGTAGTCCGGCTGCAAGAGCGATCGCCCAACAGAATGCCCAGCAACTGGGTTTTGCGGCTCGCATTCAGTTTTACCAAGGTTCCTGGTGGCAGCCGTTGTCCGCCCTGAAAGGTCAGCTCAGCGGCATGGTATCAAACCCACCCTATATTCCCAGTCGTTTGCTGCCCTCCCTGCAACCGGAAGTGGCGAAACACGAACCCCACCTCGCCCTCGACGGCGGCACAGATGGCTTAGATTGCATCCGCCATTTGGTAGAAACAGCGCCAGACTATCTGCGACCGGGGGGCATTTGGCTGATTGAGATGATGGCGGGACAAGCCGATGCAGTTGCTCAACTGTTGCAAGATCGAGGCAGTTACTGCCAAATTCAAATTCACGCCGATTTAGCTGGGATTGAACGCTTTGCCTTAGCCTATCGGAAACGCGATGAGTGATGAATTGTGGGGGATTTATTCAAAACTCTAGAAAAATGACACAAGTTTCAATGGCAGCCCTGATTAAAGGCGCTCGTTCTGGGAGTTTGGTTAGCTTTCCCACCGATACTGTACCAGCACTGGCAGTACAACCGGATCAGTCGGAGTTAATTTTTGCAGCAAAGCAGCGGCGACAAGATAAACCGCTGATTTTAATGGGAGCAAACGCCTCAGATTTGTGGCCTTTTGTCAAGGGAAATCCGGCTGAATGGCAGATTTGGCAACAAGTTGCTGACCAATATTGGCCTGGTGCTTTGACTTTAGTATTGCCAGCCTCAGCGTGCGTTCCCAAAGCCATGAATCCATCTGACCCGACCACGATTGGGTTACGAGTGCCGAATTCTGGGGTCGCGCTCTCAATTTTGTCGTCAACTGGCCCCTTAGCAACCACCAGCGCCAACCGTTCGGGAGAGCCACCTCTGCAAACGATGGCAGAAATCGCAGCGCAGTTTCCCGATGTTCTGACGCTATTCCCTTCGGAGTTAGAAACAACACTGACGGCTTGCGTTCCTTCCACCGTCGCCAAATGGACGGGCAGCGGCTGGGAAATCTTGCGGCAAGGAGCGGTTAAATTGGTAGTTTAATCGACTCAACTAATCAGCAAATCTGGTAATTAATTTATGCCCCAAGACGCGAATCCGGACGTGACAGCCATTCTGGAGGAACTCAAGCAAACCCAGATGGCGTACCACATGGCAACAGAAATGAGCCAGTTTAAAGCTGGATTTTTGGCGCGGACTTCCCATGAATTGCGATCGCCCCTCAACAGTTTGATTGGCTTGCATCAGTTGATTTTGTCCGATTTGTGTGACAACCCAGAAGAAGAACGAGAATTTATTGCTCAGGCTCACGCCTCCGCACTGAAGCTGATGCAACTGATAGACGAAATTATCGCCGTTGCCAAAACTCAACACGGCACCAGTCGGATAGAGATTCAGCCTATCGAGCTTGCGAAGGTTTTGGAGGAAGTCTACAACTTGACTCACCTGCAAGCAGCGAATCGGAGTATCCGCCTGGAAATATCGCCGCCCGATCGAGGGATTTACGTTTTGGCAGATCCGCGACGATTGCAGCAGGTGCTGCTAAATCTGGTAGATACCGCGATCGCTCGCATGGACGAAGGCAACATTCGGGTTTGGGTTCCCCCCTCACCAGCTCCTGGGTACATCCACATCTGGATTGATGCCGATTGCCCGGTCAGCGTCTGGAGCGAGCCAGTAGATTTGCTCAAAGATCAAAAGGCAGAGCTGGTAGGGGCACACAGCCAAGGAGCGCCCCGACAAACGCCACACCTATCCGAGGGGATGAATTTACTGATCGCTCAAACCCTCATCGAAGTTATGCAGGGACGCCTGGAAGTGGTGGCAGCGCAACCAGCAGACGCCTCTAATACTTCCGCCGCAGCCCATCTCACCAGGCTTCAGTTTTCTCTTCCCCTAGTGCCTATTGAGACGACATAACCTGGGCAGGCAGAGGCTCGGTCAGCGGCTGATTATTATACAGCACCATCGTCGTACTGGGGTTGCTACATTCAAAACCGATGCGCGTGTAAAAGCCCTGTTGATAAGTAGTCATCAGATAGACGCGCTCTACCCGACTGACACGAGGATGGCTCAAGACTGTTTCCACCAACTTGCGTCCGAGTCCTGCGCCTTGGTATGCCGGATGTATGATCACATCCCAGATAGTGGCACGGTAGACGCCATCGGAAGTAGCTCTGGCAAATCCAATCAGTTTGTTTTCATCCCACATGCTAATCACAGGTTCGCTATTAGCGATCGCCACTTTTAAATCTTCAATTCGCCGGTTCTGTGCCCAGAAGGCAGCCAAGTGAAACAGCTCTTGCAGTTGTTGAAAGTCGATTTGTGATTTACGGTCACAAAATTGAATATGACTGCAATCCATCGTCATCAATAATTTAGAGTCTCGTACTGGCTCATTCTACTCATCAACAAGCTGGGGATTGGTGTTCAATTGCACCGAATTCCCATAATTTACAGCTTTTTTAGCGAAATCTACCGTTTAGCTTACTCATACCCAAAAAGAAATCTATACCAGCAGACAGATTTCTTTTGAACACAAGTAGCTAAATCAGGACTTACGCAACTTGCGCGACATCTGAGGGCAACCACAGGGGGATTGCCCCTACAAACTGCTGTATGTATAAGCTTTGCGTAAGTCCTGTAAATATAACAATTCTCATTTGTATGCAATACACTCTAACCTTTCCCCAACCCCTCCCCTACAAGGGGAGGGGCTAATTCCCCCTTCCTTGCTCTCAAAGGGGGTTGGGGGTTAGGTCTCTATTGGACTCAACTGCTTGCCCGCTATAACTATGCTCTATAAAGTGTGAAGGATGAAAATGCCTAAGTCTAGGCTAATCTGTTGGTTTTTTCATCCTTCATCCTGACTTTTCCCTACAACCAACGGGCGGCATCTTTGGCGTGGTAGGTGAGAATCAAATCGGCTCCAGCCCGCTTGAAGCTAGTTAAAGTTTCCATCACGACTCGCTGTTCGTCAATCCAGCCATTGAGGGCAGCGGCTTTCACCATCGCGTATTCGCCAGAGACATTGTAGGCGGCTACTGGCAAGTTGCTGGCTTCTTTCACCCGCCAGATGATGTCCATATAGGCAAGTGCCGGTTTCACCATCAGCATATCCGCCCCTTCTGCAATATCGAGTTCGATTTCTTTGAGGGCTTCGCGGGCATTGCCGGGGTCCATCTGGTAAGTTCTGCGATCGCCAAACTGCGGTGCTGAATCAGCCGCATCCCGGAAAGGACCATAATAAGCTGAAGCATATTTGGCAGCGTAGGAAAGAATCGGTGTATCTTGGAATCCCGCTGCATCCAATCCTTCCCGAATCGCCTGCACAAAACCGTCCATCATCCCAGACGGAGCGATAATATCAGCACCAGCTTTGGCTTGAGACACTGCTGTTTTCTTGAGCAATTCCAGCGTCGGGTCATTCAACACCCGTCCCGTCAAATCGCCCACTTCCAGATAACCACAGTGACCGTGACTGGTATATTCGCACAAGCAAGTATCGGCAATGACAATTAAATCCGGCACCGCTTCTTTCACTGCCGTAGCAGCTTTTTGGACAATGCCGCAATCGTGCCACGCACCCGTAGCATCTGTATCTTTATCTGCGGGAATGCCAAAAAGAATGATGGCGGGAATGCCGAGGTCATAGACTTCTTTTGCCTCTTCCACAATTTTATCTACCGACAGCTGGTAGACCCCTGGCATCGATTTCACTTCCTTAGCAATGCCCTCTCCCGGTACGGCAAACAGAGGGTAGATTAAGTCACTCTTGGCAAGAACCGTTTCACGCACCATCCGGCGCAGCTGGGTTGAGGTACGAAGGCGGCGAGGGCGATGAATGGGAAACATGGCGTCTGTGTAGTTAATAGTTGTTAGTAACTAAAGCAGTCTAAAAAAGTAACAATTTGTCACATTGAGCCAAGCAAAATAGGGGATGAAATTTTTCGCTGGCGCTCAGAATCACATATTACGTTTATTTTGACCAACAAGCGCGATCGCGTTATAAAAAAATGCCTTATAAAAAAAAAGGGCAATTTATGAATTGCCCCTGCTTTCTCAATCTATCCAACTACTAGGTCTGGATACTTATACCTGAGCCCCGATGGGTTCATTCTCAGACTCAGCACTCATCCCTCAGTCCTCAGTCCTCTTCGATACTTATACCTGAGCCGCGACGGGTGCATTCTCAGGGGATGCTTCCACCACCGCTGGCACAGCGTAAACGCTTACCTTCTTGCGGCTTCTGTCCTTCCGTTCAAAGGTCACGATGCCATCAATGAGGGCAAACAAGGTATAGTCTCTGCCTACACCAACATTATTGCCAGGGTGAAACGAAGTTCCCCGCTGACGCACCAAAATACTACCTGCTCTCACGGTCTGACCGCCGAAACGCTTGACGCCTAAGCGTTGAGCATTAGAATCACGACCGTTGCGAGTACTACCCGTACCTTTCTTATGAGCCATAATTTCCTCAATTGTCCTTACTACTTACTATTTTGCTGTAGTCTCAGCGGTTTACTCGGTCGCAGCCATTTCGGTATCTGTCTCATCAACAACCACCGTTGCCACAGCTTCTTGAGCTTCTTCTGACTCCTCAGCGACGGGGGTTGGGGAAGCCTGTTGTTCGGAAGCCACCACTGAGCCATTGATGTTGATGGAGTTAATCATCAGCTGGGTGATTTCCTGGCGATGCCCTTTCTTGCGGCGGGTTTTCTTTTTGGGCTTCATCTTGTAGACGAGGACTTTCTTACCGCGCCGGTGTCGCATCACCGTGCCTTCTACCGTCGCCCCTTCGATGAAAGGTTGACCGATGGTTACATCGCCGTCGTGCTGAACGAACAAAACCTTATCAATGGTAACTTGCGTGTCGGGTTCCGAGGGAAGCAGTTCGATGTCGTAAAAGCGACCAGGTTCGACTCGCAGTTGTTTGCCGCCAGTTTCAATAATTGCGTAACTCATGGGATAGTCCTAGGGGTTGCCGTACAGGTAGCTGAATAGGTGATTGTTAGTTGTCCTTAGTCTTTAGATTCGCTGCTATTGACCCATGACTAATGACTTCTTGACCAATGACCAACCAGCTTTTGGAATGTCTTAACCTGATCCGAGCAGGAATAGACAGACAATCTTTCATCATCCATGATTACCTGGAACTGTGTCAAGTCGATCGCTCTTTCTCCAGAAAATATGAGAAATATCCAACTGAGGGCAGATGCTTAATAGTTAAGTTATCTTCGACTCATCAGCACAGAGAGTAGCGATCGCATGAAGAAGCTCAAGCAGGTTTGGGAGTTTTTGAAAACTGATATTCGGGAGTTAGGGAAACCCGGAGATGTCGCTGAGACAGGGACAGAGATTACTAAATTCGCCCTGGAATTGGCACTCGCTTTAGGTTTGTTCTCTACAATTGCCGTTCCTGCGGGAATTATACTATAGCAGGGCTATCAGGGACGAAACTAGCGATCCAAGGCGTGAGGCTGTACCGAAAAAAGACAAATAAAGAGCCAACACTGGAGGAATGGGTAGCGATCGCTTCTCCCCTGGCTTATCTAGAAAGCTTTAATAAATTGGTGCAAAGCAATGATTTATTACAGCGAGTTAATTTACAGCCAGCAAGTGCAACGCCTCCTGCAAATATCGCCCAACAGCAAAGCGAAAAACTGGGAGAATTTCAACTAGATGAATATCTCGCTAGAAATGTTCTCACCTGCTTCCACGAATCGGAATTAGCCCAAGTTTTAAATCAGGTATTCAGGACTTACGCAAAGTTTATACATATAGCCCTGAAATTTTAACAAGTTAAAACAACCAAGAATGTGCCAGAAGCGTTGAAGCAACAGCTAGAGTTGAACTAGATTTACCAGTAGGAGGGTAGTGCTAAGCAAGTTAAAAGTACAAACTACAAAGGCATAGATTATGAAAAGCTAAGCTAGCAAGACTTGTAGCTTTTGAATAGATACAAATTGAATGTGGAACAGCTTATAGCGATCGCGCACCTCATCTCACAAACGCGATCGCCCACCGTTTGCCCCTACGAATGCGATCGCACCTTAAGTTAGAAACAGTTCCCGAATCCCAGCACTGCCGATTTCTATTGCCAGTGCTGCTAACAGAAAACCTAAAAGTTGAGTAATAATCACTGCACCTTCTGCACCGAGCAAGTGGTCGATCCGGTTTGCCAGACGCACAATCAACCATGTCACCAGCATCGCAGATACAATACCGACCACCACGCTCAGATGAGCATTCGGAGATTCAGACATCAACAGCATCACCGTGGTTAGCGTTCCTGGTCCAGCTAACAGCGGCAATGCCATCGGAGTAATCGCGACATCGCGCTGTTGCTCGACAATCGGTGTATCTAGTTCTCCGTGTAGCATTTGTAGGGCAATTAAGAGTAAAAGCAGTCCCCCAGCAACCCGCAAAGACCCCATGCTGATTTCTAAGTAATTTAGAACCGATTGACCCCCAAAGGCGAATACCAACAGCACTCCTGTCGCCACGATACTGGCGCGGTTCACCACATTGTCTCTTTGCTCCGGTTCCATGCCCTTCGTCAAGACTAAAAAGATCGGTGCATTGCCCAAGGCATCTGCCAAGACAAACACAGCTACAAAAGTTTTCACCAGAACAGAGATATCCAGCTCCACAGTTGACCCTTAGAAAATATTTCCTAAACCGTAACGTGGATGCCTTGCCGTTTCCCCATTCCGAAGGTTGATCTAAAACAGGTCAGATGCTCTGTGCCAGCCGATGACTCTAAATCATAGAGTTGTCTTTGTGTCAACCAATAATATTCGTTGTTATAATTTAAACCTCAATACAGTGACGCGATCGCTCATCTGATCGGAGAAAGCGATCGCCCGGTTTTTCCCTCTTTCTGAAGCGTCTAGAGCCGGTGAATACTTTCTTTAACCTAGCGGCAGACAGCAGAAGCGCAAGTGTTGCGGTAGCGCGGCTGCGGGGCGCACTGGAGATTCAAAAGAAGCGATCTCTTCCCCATTTAAACTAAGGCAGAAACACGCCTAGAGTGCAGCAACTCACGAGACTCTTGACGAACCCGACCTTCCATCGCCTCTTTTTGTAAGGTAATGAAAGCCATAAAGTCTTCAAAGTCATACTTGGTTTTTAAAAGCTGACGTAGCTGCTCTTCGGCTTCAACCGTTAGATAGCCCGTGATCAAAGCTTGTTGCACAATTTTACTAATCAGACTCATTGCCATTGCTACCAGAACACACGATGATTTCAAAACAGCATCTTTGTCACTGAAGACGCACGTCCCTATAATTTGTGTCAGCATACCTACTCAGCAGAGTAAATATATCTCTAAATAAGTACGCTCGGTATGCTCCACCGGATTGTTTGAACCAACACTTCATCAATGCCTAGACAGGCAACGAAGTAATACTATATATTCTGATGTTCTCAGCCTCACCAGCATTTAGACTGATTTAGATTAAATTACGAGAGTCATAATGAAGCCCTATCTCGCCGCCGCCATACAAATGACAAGCCTGCCAGATGTGGAAAAAAATCTGGTTCAGGCAGAAGAACTAATCGAGCTTGCCGTGCGTCAGGGTGCTGAGTTAGTAGGCTTGCCAGAAAACTTCTCATTTTTGGGAGAAGAGAAGGAGAAGATAGCCCAATCCGAGGCGATCGCGCACAAGAGCGAAAAATTCCTCAAAACAATGGCTCAGCGCTTCCAAGTCACCATCTTGGGTGGCGGGTTTCCCGTTCCCGTTGACAGCGGCAAAGTCTACAACACCGCTTTGCTCATCGATCCTTCAGGGGAAGAACTCGCCTGCTACCAAAAAGTACATCTATTTGATGTCAATTTGCCCGACGGCAATACCTATCAAGAATCTAGCACCGTCATGGCTGGGATGCGGCTACCACCCGTTTATCCCTCCAAACATTTGGGTACATTGGGACTTTCGGTGTGCTACGATGTCCGCTTCCCAGAACTGTACCGGCACTTGGCGCAGATGGGAGCCGACATTTTATTTGTCCCAGCTGCCTTCACCGCTTACACTGGCAAAGATCACTGGCAAATCTTACTGCAAGCCAGAGCCATCGAAAACACCTGCTACGTGATAGCTCCGGCTCAGACTGGGCAGCACTACGCCCTACGTCACACTCACGGACACGCGATGATTATTGACCCTTGGGGCGTTATTTTAGCGGATGCCGGAGATACACCGGGAGTAGCGATCGCAGAAATCAACCCCTCTCGCCTAGAACAAATCCGCCGCCAGATGCCATCCCTGCAACATCGGGTTTTTATCTGAGCTTTTTGGCAAAATAAAAAATAGATCGGCGATGGGCGCGAATTTCTAATACCATTTTTTAGATTTGCAAGATTTTAAATCTTCCAATCTTGTTTTAGCTTTGGTTTTCTAATCAAAAATCCCAAATCTAAAAGCCAGAATGTATGAAAGAAATCCTCTTGTTAGACATTGCGCCAACCGCCGGTATTACCCAATAGTAAAGAAGCCGCATCCGGCACCTTACTTACCAGAATTCTTGCGCTTGGGAGGATTACTATTCGGATTGCCAGTGACTCTAGGGGCGCTACCACCCCGTCTTTTGGGCTTACCTAGATCGGGAGAAGGCTTAAATTTATTGTTAGCCATAAGATTGACAAACTCTTAAAAAGCAACGCTATGCCTTTATACAAAGCAGCCATTCCCTGTTCCTGAAAGTTTGCCAAAAAACTCTTCTTACACACACAGGACTTACACAAAGCTTATACATATAGCGTTTTACATATAGCAGCGTTTTTTCGGGTTCAATCCCCCTGTGGTTGCCCTCAGATGTGGTGATGTTGCGTAAGTCCTAACACAAAAAAAACGGGTGACTCGCAAGCCACCCGACCAGGAAAATTTAAAATTTTAGATTCTAAATTTATCCAAAATCTGAACTTTCGTTAGACCGTTACAGCCTTCTTGGTAACAGCATTCAACTCGCCCTTGGCATACTTAGCCGCAAACTCATCCAAAGTCATCTGCTTAATCTTGGTACCCTGACCAGCAGCGCCGAACTGGTGATAGCGATCGGAACAAACCTTCTGCATATACTTGATGGAAGGCTTGAGGAAGTGGCGGGGGTCAAATTCCTTAGTATTGGTAGCCAAGGCTTCACGCACCGCAGCGGTAATCGCCAGACGGTTATCCGTGTCAATATTCACCTTACGGACACCGCTCTTAATGCCTTTTTGGATTTCTTCAACGGGTACGCCGTAGGTTTCCGGAATTGTACCGCCGTACTGGTTAATGATGGCAAGCAAATCTTCCGGCACAGAGGAGGAACCGTGCATCACCAGGTGGGTGTTCGGCAGACGGCTGTGAATTTCCTCAATCCGGCTGATAGCCAGAATTTCGCCAGTCGGCTTGCGGGTGAACTTGTAAGCGCCGTGGCTGGTGCCAATCGCAACTGCCAAAGCATCCACGCCAGTTTGTTCCACGAAGGCAACGGCTTCGTCTGGGTCGGTTAACAGCTGGTCGTGAGAGAGAACTCCTTCCGCACCGTGACCGTCTTCCTTATCACCCATGCCTGTTTCTAGAGAACCCAAGCAACCCAGTTCGCCTTCTACACTGACGCCAATTGAGTGAGCGACTTCCACCACCTTGCGGGTGACTTCCACGTTGTACTCGAAGCTGGCTGGAGTCTTCGCATCTGCCTCTAAGGAGCCATCCATCATCACGCTGGTGAAACCGTGGCGCATGGCAGAGTAGCAGGTGCCTGGGGCATTACCATGATCCTGGTGCATGGCAATGGGGATGTGGGGGTAGGTTTCAACTGCCGCCAGAATCAGATGGCGTAGGAAATATTCTCCTGCATAATTCCGAGCGCCACGAGAAGCTTGCAAAATCACCGGCGCATTTGCCTCGTTAGCAGCCTGCATGATCGCCTGGATTTGCTCCATGTTATTAACGTTATAAGCTGGGATGCCATAATCATTCTCAGCCGCGTGATCTAACATCAGCCGCATGGGTACGAGCGCCATAAATAGTCCTCCTATTGACTGGTCGTCAGTTAGTTTGTTCTGGACAGCGAAATTATTACAATAATCTTAAGATAGTTTACCAGTCTCTAGGGAATTATCTTTATAATTCCGAGATTAGCAGTGAATACTGCATTTATAAGATTGCCTGATGGTGGAGGGTTAACAACAGCTTTAGGCTTTCTAAAATTGGTGTTTTGCTCTCGTTCCCGATTTGCTGCCTGAGAATGCTTTCTCCAAGAGATTGTAGTCTCAATAGCGTATATTCTCCAGGTTTTAGCTAGGAAATGAGAAAACTAATCGCTTGTCAGAGCGCTTCTCGCTTATTATCTCAATTTTTTTATGGGTCGCCCGGGATTCGAACCCGGAACTATTCGGTTAAAAGCCGAGTACTCTACCGTTGAGTTAGCGACCCGAAAACTTCAGTTGTTTAGACAACGTTTACAACGGTAACACAGATTACTGTAAATAGGAAAGAGTTTTTAGAAAAAACTTGTTTTTATAAAAAAGTTACGGTCAAACGAACTGATGTCTCCAAACTGGCCCCCGGTTCTAGACGAAGTAGCTGCTCTCCGGTATTCAGAGCATTGCGGGGGGCACTCCAAGGCTCCATGCAGTAAAAGTCTTTGCCTTTGACCGTCCAGAAGACAAAGGTGGAATAGGGGTTGTCCCAACTGAGGGTGAGCTGCAACTGGCGGCTGGGGTCGGAGGCAGTGGCTTCTTGACCGCTCAACTGCTTAAAGGCGACATCAATTTCATCTTGGTTAAAGTCAAAGGCACCCGTGAAAGGATGGGTTTGGCGGGTGCGCTGATCTTGGTATTCGGCGGCGGGAATTTCAAATTTGATCCCGGTTTTTTCGGGTGTCCAGAAATAAGGATGCAGACCCGTGGAGAAGGGCATCGGCTCGGCTGAGTGATTAGTGTAGCGCTGCCGAATTTCTAGCGTGTTGCCTAATAGAAGGTAGGTGAAGGCGAGTTGAAAGTCGAAGGGGTAAACGGCGCGTGTCTGGTCGTTGCTGTTGAGGACAAGAGTAAGGCTAACCAGGTCTTGAGTTACTTGGTCGGTGACTTCCCAAGGCATATCGCGGGCAAAGCCGTGTTGCTTGAGGGTGTAGGGCTGACCTTGATAGGTGTATTTACTTTCGGGTAAGTTGCCGCAGATGGGAAACAGAATGGGAATCCCGCCTCTAACGCTCAAGTCTGGATTGGCGAACCGCTCTGCATCTAGGTAGAGGATTTCCTGTCCTTGGATGCGTAAGCTGGTGACGATACCGCCTCGCTCTGGAACGACCTCCAGACGGGACTGAGCGGCTTGGTCTGAGAGGATGTAGGTTTTGTAGAGCTGCTGCTTAATGGCGATCGCGTACACCCGTCTTTTTCCGTTTTTATTGAGGATTTGCTGATTGTCTCAAACTTTAACAAACATTTCTTGAAATTCCCCTATCTACTTTACACATTCTTAACAGTCGTTACTCTAAGCTGTTTTATAAGGTCAATCTATCTGTTGGGTTAAATCGGAAGCCCGCTCAGTGCAGAAACAACCGCAGTAAACCCTCAGTTTGTCAAGCATCCGCTTATTTTCGCTCCTTGTGACCTCGATCACATAAAAATACGGTCTAAAATCACAAAAAATGGCAGATTTCAATCAATTCCTAATGTTGAAAAGTATTTCATAGTTAAAGATAGACAACTAAGCAACTCAAGGATAAACAGGTCGCCATGATTCGCACACTTGTAAAGTCGGCTTTCCAAACAGGTTGCCTCAGTGTTGCTTCTGAGGGTCTGATTCGCCAAGTGCTAGTGATGAAAGGCTACCAATCAACGGATTTAGAGGCTCTTGACAGCCTGCACAAGGCACTGAATACAGGTGAGATTCAACGAGAAGCACGGCAGAGCGTGGCGCTGATATCACCTCGCATACAAGCCCTGAAACCGTTCTTTGATAACTACAAGGCATCGTAATCGCGGCACGGCTGCCACAACGCCAGAAAAACTTTGATATTGATAGAATTTTTCTTTATCCGCCGCCGACCTGGCCCAAGAATTATTAGAATGATTAATAAGAACTACCAATCTCAGCTAGCTTCGCTTCCTAAACAAAGCGAGAGTTAGGATAGTTCAATGGATTGCTACAGGCTTTGACTGGTTGCCAGTCAAGGCTTTTTGTCACCAGTTCCCTTCCCATTACTCATCTCAAAAGACTCATTGATACTCGTAGCTGCCTTGATTCAAGTTTCCCTTAGTGCTAAAAACCCTGAATGAGGATGGGAGTGCGCGCATTCTACCAGAGGGAGTATCCTACAATCCCTATCTTAAATGCCGCAAGATTCAAGCTAAACTTTGAAATTAAATCGGCAATATCATTTAGAACGCTCACTTTGAACCCTTGTCCCTACCCTCGATTCCCACATCTTTCCAAAAATCGGCACGGGGCTGACCAAGAGGCGTCCTTGCCCATCCAAAATCGGCATTCCCAGGCTTTAGGGATGCAAAGCCTTGCGCCCCTAAGAAACCCAACCCAAATCCCACATTCCAGGCTTTTGGGGAAAATAGGTAAAGATGAGGACTGGAGCCTGGGAGAATGGCAGGATTCAACCCCGATTACGTTTGAGAGAAGCTGGATACCTAAAAAAAGGTATACAGGTTCCTTAAGAATTGCACAACTTATCTGCTCAGGAGAAGCAACCCATGCTACACCGCAAGATTTATCAACTCTGTTGCGATGGTCGTGAGGTCTGTATTTTCTTGCGGGACCAACAACGCTGGATCGAACGCGCTCGCATCGTTGACATTGAAGGAGATTTAGTCACGCTCCGCTATGAAACCGAAGAAGAAGATGAAGCTTGTTCTTGGGAAGAAATGGTTCGCCTCGAAAGCATTGGTGCTGTGACACAGAAGCTGGCTTCAGTGCCCAGAGGCAATGCTGAACCCCTTGTCTCTGACGATTGTCCGGAAGCCGAACAAATTCGTCCGCGTTTCCCCGACTCGAATCCAGACTGAGGAATTAAAAATGCAAAATTTAAAATTTAAAATGGGGGATGCTTCATTTTAAATTTTAAATTTTAATTTTTTTCAATCTTCGAGGCTTTCTACGTCGGCATCTGAAGGGATCGAAGGGGGATGCGCCGGTTCAAAAACTGGACAGTATCCTTCAGGTGTCACTTTAAATCCATACAGGGGGGAGTCCTGGTTCCAACAGCGCTGACCCCGTTGGTGCAGGCAGTTGCCGCAGCACTCAACATTCATGGGAACTCTGGCATCGCTGCTCTGGCTCAAAAGTTCTCGTTGGGATAATCCGCGCAATACCAGTTCCTCACCCTGCCACCGGGCTTCCACTAAGCCAGTATCGGCAAAGTGTTGCCAGCGGGGATCGGCAGCGATCGCCTCCGGTAGGGTGATGGTAACTACCGTTCCCAGTTCCGTCAGTTCCCCTTCGTAACTGGTTTCGGGTGCCGCCGGTTGCACAAACGTCTCGCCAATCGGGAGTTCTACCAGCGTCCCAGCCGGTGGAGAATGCAAGTGGTAACGGTTGTGCAACTCCTCCAACCCGGTCAAATCAGCCAGGTAGGTGGGAGAGGCATGAACAAAAATTACGTGCTGGGGACGGATATTGTGAATCAGCTGGGTGGTTCCCAGTCCGTCAGAATGCTGGGCAAGTAAATAGTTTTGTATAGTCAACGATGAGTAACTAGGCTCTTGGGAGAACCTGGGTTGCTGGGGCAGTAATAAAACCCACGGCCCGGTGCCTGGTTGACAGTATTCTCTGAGATCGTGGTTTTCCTCAGTCAGGATAATGCAGGGAGACTGACCGACAGAGGGACGTTGTTCTGGGAGCAACCGACGCACTCTAGGACGCACCCGTTCATCCCAAAACAGGGATTGATGACGGGCAAAATTTTGCACGGAGGCTGGGAGGTTGGTCAGAATTTCCAAATAGGCATCGCAGCCAGCAGCTATGTTGCCATCCACCCAGATATCGAGGTTGCGACCCGTGAACAAGTGGTGACTCCGCAAGAGCATCAACAGTTCTTGCCCAAGTCCCAAAGTCGGCACAGGCATCAAGACAGAATTAGCTTGAGCGATCGCTTGATTAATTCGCTCTGCCAGCTGATTTTCTTGGTTCCGCCGGTGGGGATGACGCGCTGTGCCGTAACTGCCTTCCACAATTAGCACATCTGGCTCTAAGCCTCGCAATGCTTCTAGCGGCAACCCCTCCACCAGCCGCGAGTTTGAAAGGAAGAAATCACCCGTGTAAAGTACGGTGTAAGAGCGGTGGCGAGTCGTGTAGGTCAGCAAGATGGCAGATGCGCCTGGTAAATGTCCGGCTGGGAATAATTCCGCACTCAGCCCCTCTTTGAATTCGACAGGCGATCGCATCGGCAATGCCTGACACAATTGCGGGAGATTCTGCGGATCTATCTCAGGCCAATTCAGTGGCAGCAGCTGGGTTGTCAACTCACTTGCATACACTGGCAGCTGGGGGAAGCTTTCATGCAGCGCCAGCAATCCCCTGGCGTGATCCGCATGGGCGTGGCTGCACAGCACTAAATCTGCTGGGGAAATTCCCTCGCCTTTGAGCGAGGAAATGTCCGCCAAACCACAGTCTAGGAGAATGCGGTGTGGCCCCATCCGCACCAGCAAGCACACGCCTTCGTCGCCATGACCGACGCCATAGGGAAAATAGGCTAAATCGTCATAGCCGTGAGAGGATGCCGGGGGGGGTTGACTCATCATTCGATTTTCAATTTTCAATTTTGGATTTTAGATACAATCCAAAATCATCGGAGGCTTAGAAACTCCGACCTCCGCAAACTCTAAAATCCAAAATTGACTGGCTAACAGCGATCTTAGTGAGCAGAACCGTTTCCGTGGTAGTTGTCTGAATCGTAAAATCCATTTTTGGTGCCAAAAAATAGGCACGATACAGTAAAAAGAAGTGTTAAGACTGCTAAAACCAGCTTGACATCCATGAGGTTTTATGAATTGAACGGGGTGGCTTCGTATATCTTAAGTATATTTAACGATGAATCCGATCAAAAATACTCAGGTTGTAGAACTTTGTTGGCTAGAGCGTCCATCCACTGAAGTCGCACCTGATTTGGTGGGCTGCACGTTGGTGCGAATGTCTGATGGAGAAATCATCCGAGGGCTAATCGTGGAAACGGAAGCTTATGGCCCTGAAGATCCGGCTTGCCATGCCTATCGGCGACGCACTCAGCGCAATTGGGTGATGTTCGGGCCAGCCGGGAGAAGTTATGTCTATTTAATTTACGGAATTTACTATTGCCTGAACATTGTCACAGATCGGGACAGCGTTCCCAGTGCTGTCTTGATTCGGGCTTTGCAGCTAGAGTCTATACCGCCCTGGATCAAAGATAGCGATCGCGCGAAACCCCATCGGATTGCCGCAGGACCAGGTAAACTCTGCCGCGCCCTACAAATTGACAGCACGCTGAATTCACAAGTTTTACAACCCGGTCAACCCCTGTGGATAGAGCATCGTTGCTCACAATTTACGCCGGAACTCGTCCAAACAACTCGGATTGGTTTATCACAGGGAACCGATTTGCCGTGGCGGTGGTATCTACGCGGTTGCTCTGCTGTCTCCAAACTTTAAAGGGAGATGTCTTCGCCCTGCTCTGTGAAGCGGACCTTTTTTATCTTCCATTGAGAATTAGCGGTGAGGGTTTTTCTGAGGCTGCCGAACAGACCAAATTGTTCGCAGCTGGAGAGAGAGACAAATTTCCGCTGAGAACCGGGTGCAATTCGCAAATCAACCGTGGCGACGCCATTGTTTGGATTCACGCTGACGCGATACCCAGCTAAATTAAAGTCGGCTGTGTCTCGCTCTTCCAAAACTTTGCCTACAGTTGCTTGGACGCTTTCAACAGATGAAACGTCTACTTTTTCTGGCACTAGAGCTTCGCACTGAGTATCGGGTTGATAGATGGTGACGGTGACGGTGTTTTTTGAGGGAGCAGTCGTCGTTGCTTGGCTAATCGCACCCGTCAAGGATTTGCTGGCATCTGAAGCTTTCGTCGTCGTTTTGCTGGCTTCAATGGTCTGAGCGGGAGGTAAACCAGCTTTGTCTCTTTCGCTGTTTGCCAGTGAAGAAGCACAACTACTCAGACTGGCGACAATCGCTCCAGTTAACAGGGGAACCAAATACTTGTTCATACGGCTCATAGCTTTTGAAATCCGTCTTTAGATAGATTTTTTGATAGTCCTCAATTGTGAATGGCACCTTGAGGGGATAGCATAGATTTACTGATACTGCTGAGCAATATCAGTGTTGATTTCTGCGGATTTTATGGACCGAAGTCCATTAGGTGACAGTAGTAAGCTCCTCTAGCGCCTGGGCGAGCCAGTCTCTCCCAGCGCGGGGGGAGACTAGGAGGTTTCATGCTCACTCAGGAAGGACGTGTTGCACTGTCAGATATTGCTGACTTAAATCAGCTCAAGTCTGAGCTAAATCGCTTACCGGCTGTTGATGTGGGGGATTACATTGTCGAATTGCCCCCATCCAAGCGAGCGATCGCGTTTCGCTTACTCAATAAAGCGCCAGCCATTGATGTCTTTGAATATCTGCCGCCGGAAGTGCAGGAAGAACTGATTGGTTCGCTGCACGATAACCAGGTGTGTCAGATTGTGGAGGCAATGCGACCGGATGACCGGGCGGAACTATTTGATGAGCTACCCGCAGGCATCGTCAAGCGGCTGTTGCAGCAACTCAGCTCTGAAGAACGGCAGGCAACTGCCAGGATTCTGGGCTATCCCGAAGGCACGGCGGGTCGGGTAATGACGACGGAATATGTACGGCTGCGCGAAGGCTTAACGGTTGGAGAAGCCTTGAGCAAAATCCGGGTGAGTGACGAAGATAAGGAAACCATTTACTACGCCTACGTCACCGACGACAACCGCAAGCTAGTTCGGGTCGTATCCTTGCGGCAGCTGTTGTTTTCGCTTCCCAACGCCCTGATCGGAGATATTGCTAGCGATCGCGTTGTCAAAGCTACAACTGAAATGCCCCAGGAAGAAGTGGCGCAGTTGATGAAGCGCTATGACCTAATCGCAGTCCCTGTCGTTGACCGGGAAGAACGGCTGGTGGGGATTGTCACCATTGATGACGTGGTGGACATTCTAGAGGAGGAAGCCACAGAAGACATTCAGAAACTGGCGGGAGTCAGAGGAGGCGACGAAGCAGCCTTGTCGCCTCCTCTGGTGACGCTTCGCAAGCGGTTGCCGTGGCTGATTGCCAATATTGGACTGTATGTGGGAGCCGCAGGTGCGATCGCGCCGTTTCAGAAAGTCATTGCCTTGGTGCCTGTGCTAGCCGTGATCATGCCAATTTTGTCCAACACCAGTGGCAACGTCGCCATTCAGGCTTTATCGGTGACAGTCCGGGGACTCGGTGTGGGTGAAGTAACACCAGATGATACGCTAAAAATTCTCCGCAAGGAAATTTTAGCGGGATTGGGTACAGCGTTAGCATTAGGTCTTGCCCTCGGTATACTCTCGCTGATTTGGTCGCCTCCCCAAGAACGCTGGGTGTCTTTCGTGGCGGCGGCGGTGATGGTAATCAATGTGTTGGTAGCCGCAACGCTGGGAACATTGCTGCCAATGACTTTGAAGCGGTTAAAACTCGATCCAGCCCTGATTAGTGGGCCGCTATTGACCACAACGCTGGATGCAATCGGGTTCTTCACATTCCTATCAATGGTTTCAGTCGCTTTGAGGGTAGTATCTAGATGATCGGTCAGTTGTCCGTGGTTCGTGGCGACTAACCACTGTACGGGCATGGCAGTGTCGTGCCCGTACCCACTGACCAATGACTACTGACCTATATGCAATGGCTACAACTACCTGGACTCGTCACCACGTTCTTTCTCTGGCTGATTTCACCCCAATTGAATACGATACTGTGTTGCAAACTGCCGCCAGTTTTCGAGAGGTACTGTCGCGGCGCACTAAGAAAGTGCCAACGTTACAGGGTCAGGTGGTAGCAAATCTATTTTTTGAATCGTCTACCCGCACCCGCAGTAGTTTTGAACTGGCGGCAAAGCGTCTCTCTGCTGATACCCTTAACTTTGCCGCTGCAACGTCTTCTCTAACGAAAGGAGAGACCATTTTAGATACGGCGAAAACCTATTTAGCGATGGGTGCGGACATGATGGTGGTTCGCCATCGGGAGGCGGGAGTGCCGCAAGCGATCGCCGCCGAGATGGATCGCTTAGGTTCAAGGGTGGGCGTCCTCAATGCTGGTGATGGTCAGCACGAACATCCATCCCAAGCATTGCTGGATCTTTTCACCATCTGTACCCTGTTAGACCCAGACCACCCGCGACTTGAACTGCTCAAAGATAAAAAAATTGCCATTGTTGGCGATATTCTCCACTCGCGGGTCGCCCGGTCGAATATCTGGAGTTTAACTGCAACGGGTGCAGAGGTTCACTTAGCGGGACCCCCCACGCTTCTACCCCAGTTGTTTGCCGCCTATGGCACTCAGGAGGGGAACCAGGGAGCAAAGGAGCCGTTACCGATTACCCATGACCAATCCCCCATTACCAACCGCAAGCTTTTTCTGCACTGGGATGTGGAACCCGCTTTACAAGATGCTGATTTTGTGATGACGTTGCGGCTGCAAAAGGAACGCATGACGCAGCATTTGCTGCCCAGTTTGCGAGAGTACCATCAGCGGTATGGGATAACACGCGATCGCCTGAAACTCTGCAAACCCGACGTTAAGGTACTACACCCAGGACCAGTCAACCGAGGCGTAGAAATTAGCTCTGACTTGATGGACGACCCCCAGTTCAGCTTAATCTCCCAGCAAGTGACTAGCGGCGTAGCTGTCCGCATGGCGCTACTGTATCTCATGGGCGGTGGCAAGATTTAGCAGCCAGGATTCTGCACAATCTTGGGGTAGACCTACAAAATCTGGAACCACAAGTCCAAGGAGCGATGAGTTAGGGTAATACAGGTGCTGGATCGATCAAAATAGATCCAGTTCCTTTCTCAGGATTTCAAAGTGAAGTAATGAACTCTGGCGTCACCACTCTCCTAAACCTTCCCCATCAACACTCCGCGAAAGATAGTTTTACCATTAGCTTTGCTCCCTTATCAATGGAGGAAGTCTACGCACTAGCGGACGATCCAGCGAACGGAGCCGTGGTAGTAATGAGTGGAATGGTACGCAATCAAACTGATGGCAAGCCGGTGGTTGCTCTGGAGTATCAAGCATACGAACCGATGGCTTTGCACATATTTAGTCAAATTGCTGCCAATATCCGCAAAACCTGGCAAGATGTCAATCGAGTGGTGATTCACCATCGCATCGGACGCTTGCAGATTGGCGAAATCAGCGTGTTGGTGGCGGTGGGTTGTCCTCACCGTTCGGAAGCCTTTGAAGCCTGCCAATATGCAATTGATACCCTGAAGCACAATGCCCCCATCTGGAAAAAGGAACATTGGGCGGATGGTTCTAGCAGCTGGGTGAGTATCGGTGCCTGTGAAACTCAGCAAGAGGGGTGTTAAGTCGCTTCCTGCTGCTGCTTAAAAGAGTGCCATTGACCGAGATTTTTTACAAAAGTTTAAACTTTCCAGGGCTTTAGATTGCAGTTTGTAACTATTGCTTTATCCCAGGAAAATTATCCTTTAGACTGATCCCCAATTCATAATTTGGGGATACAGGGGATAGGCTAATGCCAAATCTGAACTGGCACGAATATTTACTTTTTGTTTCTTTTGTTGGTAGTATTGCTGGACTTTTCTTACTATCTGCTGGCAAACCAACTCAAGTGGATGAGCTTGAAGAAACGGAGCAAATACTATTGACAATGAGCTTTACTTACTGGATAGTTTACTGCGTTGTTGTCGGTATCCTGAAGTTTAGCCAACCTGAGTGGGATATTTTGTTGATGAGTTTGAAGTTAACTGCTGCTTTTTCTTACTTATTGACTTTTACTTCTGTCCTGACTCTGCCGCTGCACCGGATGTCAGTTCGGCAAGTAGAGTAGTATAAGCTCTGTCTGAATCCCTAAAATTACCGTCAGACTTCACTCTGAGGCAATACAGGCTAATGGTTTGATGTTCAATTAACCGGGGTTGATACCCTCATTAAAACCGAATAGTAAAATTGAATTAACTCTTAACATAGAAAATCACCCCATTTCCAAAATTTTGGCAATTTAAATGGGGTGATTTTGCTTTTACGGCTTTAGCTTAATAGACTATGAAACCTAGCGACAAACACCGAGATTGGTTGAGTTTGAACTAGGAAACCCGTAAGAAATCCATCCAGCAACAGGGGCTGTAATCTCAACCCAGGCACGCCGTTCGTTGTCGAAGGTGAACGGTGGAGGACTGGTTCTGAGCGTAACTCTATCTCCTAACTTAACTCCGCCAACTCTAGTACCGTTTTTTCCGGGTGCGGTACGGACAGCCATCCCTTCAGCGCCCTTGTAGGTAATGACGCGGCAGCGACTTGTTGTGGGAGTGGGGGTGGGAGTCGGGGTGGGAGTAGGGCTGGGAGTAGGGGTAGGGGTTGGTCTAGGGGTAGGGTTGACAACTACTCCAGAGCAGGTTGTGAGGTCTTTTGCTTGTACATACCCGGTGATGGGGGCACTGATGGCTATCCAACCAGCGCTGCCGTTGTCTGCAAGCGTAACTTGTTCTTTGGCAGCGAGAGTTCTAAGCGTTTGGCTGGAGAGCGATCGCTGCGAATAGACAAAAATCCGCACTTTCGCGGCGCGGCATTGTCCCACCAGTGCTTGCGCTAGTTGTAAATTTCCCCCAGGCTGAACTGAGGCGCTTGGAGATTGTTGAATCGTGTTAGCAGTTGTGGTACTGCTAATGGCAGGGGTGGGAAAATTTAGACTTCCCACGACGCTCAATCCTAAAGTAAAGAGAGCGATAGGCTTGTCCCAGCGACTCATCTTTTTCATACGGTCAACTCCTCATCTCACCAAAATGTTTTTGTTAGAGACTTCACAAAAGAAAAACCTATTGACGGTAGAATCAAGTTTTTGAAGATGGCTAGGCTCAGTCGCCAAGCATATCTATTCAGCCTTGACGCTACCGAGCATGATAGATAGTCAATCTTTTAGAAGTCTCCTCGTCAAATAGCATACAAGTAAAGATTAATGCAAATCATCGGAAAGAAGGCAGAAATGTCAAGAGTAAGGGCGATCGCTCTTTAGGCATCACGTCACCTGATCTACCGACAAGCGATCGCGCTTACTCCTGAAACCACGCCGTCAACGCTACAGCAAGCGCATCGGCGGCATCATCCGGCTTGGGAATATAGTCCAAATTTAACTCCCGCGCCACTGCTTGCTGCACTTCGTACTTATCGGCATTTCCCATGCCAGTCAGGGCTTGTTTAATTTGGGCAGGCGTAAACTCAACAAACGGAACCCCGTGCTGCGCCAACACCAACATCAGCACCCCCCGTGCTTGAGCCACCACAATCGTGTTTCCCATCCGATAAAAGAACAATTTCTCGATTGCCACCAAATGGGGTTGACACTGCTCCATCAGCGTGTGCAAATCGTCGTAAATCGTGCGGAGTCGCTCCCCCATCTCCGTCTTTGCCGAGGTCTGAATCACGCCAAAATCTAGCAAACTTACCACCTCAGACGCAGTTTTTACTTGGCGCTTGGCGCGATCGCCACCTGCCACTGCTGCATAATCTACCTTTTGGCAGACGATTGTCCCAAATCCTAATCTGGCAAGTCCGGGATCTAATCCTAAAATTCGCTTTTCCATCTAGCCTAGCTTCGGGGATTCACTTCACGCTTGGAACTGCAATCGGTAAATTGAACGCTCAGAAGCAACAAGCGGGTCTAATCACTCAGTTAGTAACACCTTGATTCCTGATGCAAGCAGCTAACCGTCGCAACCTATCATAAGCTGAGTTGAAAAATCCGATCCTCTCTTTCTTAGTTTCGTATGTCACATCTGAGTGGCAAGCGTGAAAATGTATTCTGATGGGCACAGCCTTAGTGTTGCTCAATCAAGTGAGTAGCAACTTTGACAACCCCGTGCCAGTCCAATCAAACCCTAGAGACGATTCATCAATCGCGCCTACTTAAGTGGGTTCGCCGAGCAACGTTAAAGTCGAGTCTTGCCTTTGTGTCCCCTAGGAATCCGCAATGTCAAACGTTATTTTCAAACAAGCCTTACGCACTCTCAAACAAGATTCGCAGATGGTCTGGAGTTTTAAGCCTAGGACGCCCCAGCGAGTCAATAGCTGGTTTAAGTGGTTAGCGCCCGGACTATTAGTAAAACGCTGGTTGCTGATCAGTGTAGGAGGCGTGCTGCTAACCAGTCTAGGTTTGGCAATTTGGGTGAAACTGACCCCAATTTTCTTATTGATTCAGTTCATTGGGAACATTCTGGAAGCGATTACTACGATTATTCCCAATTATGTGTCCGGTCCAATCGCGATCGGCTTGGGTTTATTTTTAATTTTCTTAGGACAAACCCGCTCAATGGGAGCGATTACCGAGGTGCTGAAGCCTTCCCAGGATGAAGAACTGATTGATGTGCTGCTGGCGCATCGCAAACTCAACCGGGGGCCAAAAATTGTGGCAATCGGCGGCGGTACAGGGCTTTCTACTTTGCTCAGAGGATTGAAAGAATACAGCGCCCACCTTACGGCGATAGTAACGGTGGCAGATGATGGCGGCTCGTCGGGTCGTCTGCGGCGAGAAATTGGCGTCCTGCCGCCGGGAGATATTCGCAACTGTATCGCGGCATTGGCAGACCAAGAAAAGTTATTAACCGAATTGTTTCAATATCGCTTTAAAGCTGGGGATGGTCTGAACGGTCATAGTTTTGGCAACCTGTTCCTGACGGCAATGAGCGATATTACCGGAGATTTGGAGCAAGCGATCGCTGCCAGTTCTCAAGTTTTAGCTGTGCGAGGGCGAGTGCTACCGGCAACGTTGTGCGATGTTCGCCTCTGGGCTGAGTTAGAGGATGGACGCACAATTGAGGGAGAATCGAGCATTACACAAGCCAATGGTCAGATTAAGAAAATTGGTTGCATTCCCAGCAATCCCCCCGCTTTGCCCAAAGCCGTACAGGCGATCGCTGAAGCCGATTACATAATCATCGGGCCTGGGAGCCTTTATACAAGCGTGATTCCCAATTTATTGGTGCCAGAAATTGCCGAAGCGATCGCCCAAAAGCAAGTTCCCTGCATCTACGTCTGTAACATCATGACCCAACCGGGAGAAACCCAAAGTTACACGGTTGCAGACCACATTCGCGCCATTGACGCCGCCTGCGGACGACCGCTATTTAACGCCGTTTTGGTGCAGAGGAAAGTTCCGACTGCGAATGCCTTGATTCGCTATGCTCAAGAAGGTTCCCATCCGGTTTTTCTAGATCGAGAAGCCATCGGGCAGCTGGAGCGTCGCATCGTTTTAACCAACGTAATGGATGAAGACCCAGAGACGGGTTATGTGCGCCACAATCCTGAGCGGCTGGCACGGGTGTTGCTGAGGTGGTATAGTCGCGCCCAAGCAGTAGAGTTTTAAATTTTGAGTTTTGAGTTTTGAGTAATTTCGAGTCTATCGTCATTTTTCTTGCCGATGCGGCGGCGACGCGATCGCTTGGGATTGCTCTGGGTCAATCCCTCCCCGCCAGTAGTGTACTTTTATTAGAAGGAGACTTGGGCGCTGGCAAAACCACGCTGGTACAAGGAATTGGCGAGGGTTTGGGCATTACCGAGCCGATTGTGAGTCCCACCTTCACTCTAATTAACGAGTACGCACAAGGACGCCTCCCCCTGTATCACCTGGATTTGTACCGCTTGCAACCAGAAGAAGTCGAGGCGTTGAACTTAGAAACCTACTGGGAAGGATTCGAGGTGCCGGTGGGAATTGTGGCGATTGAGTGGGCAGAACGGTTGCCGTATCAGCCGCCAAGCTTTTTAAGGGTCCATCTAACCTATTGTGCGGATAATGGTCGCCAAGCCAACCTAATTCCAGTGGGTGGGTTTGATTTTAAGTCAATAGAATTTTAAACGCTCTCGGTTCGCTCTCGTTCGTTCAGACACCGACTTATCGCGTCTTTCCTTTGCCAGGACTTACGCAAAGCTTATACATATAGAGTTCTTGTCGGTTCAATCCCTCTCTCGGTTGTCCCCAAATGTGGTGATGTTGCGTAAGTCCTGTTTGCGTACCGAGAGCGCTTACCTTGGCGAACCGAGAGCGTTTAATTATTCGTTAAATGTCAAGGCTTCGCCCCGCACTTCTAGATTCAGCTTCCCGCGCTCATAAACAACCTGACCGCCAACAATGGTAAGAACAGGCCATCCCGTCAAATTCCAGCCTTCAAAGGGACTCCAGCCGCATTTGGTTAACAATTCTTCGCGCAATACTGGACGATAATTGTCCAAATCTACCAGAACTAAATCGGCGTCATAACCGGGAGCGATCGCACCTTTTTTGGGAATCTGATACGCCTTGGCAACAGCCGCAGACATCCAGTTCGCCACTTGTGCAACACTACAGCGTCCCTGCATTGCTTGCGTCAGCATCAGGGGTAGCGATGTCTCAACTCCAGGCATTCCAGAGGGGGTATTGGGGTATTCTTGGGCTTTTTCTTCCAGGGTGTGGGGGGCGTGATCGGTGGCGATAAAATCAATTACGCCATCGAGTAGCGCTTGCCAAAGAACTTCGTTGTCGTGGGGCGATCGCAATGGCGGATTCATCTGCGCCAGGGTGCCAATTTTTTCATAAGCACTGGTGTTCAGCAGCAAGTGTTGCGGCGTCACTTCCGCTGTCACCCAACCCGGTTTATCTTGACGCAATAAGTCGGCTTCTTGGGCGGTGGACAGATGTAAAATATGCAGGCGTCGCTGATATTTTTTAGATAGATGGAGCGCCAATTCGGTAGCTAAAAGAGCGGCTTGATTATCCTGAATTTGGGAGTGAATGGCTAGATCGTTAATTCCAGCAAATTCTTGCCGTCGCTGGTTTATCCGAGCTTGGTCTTCTGCGTGAACGGCAATTAAGCGATCTCCCTTGGCAAAAATAGACTCCAATACCGTATCTCGATCCACGAGCAATTGACCGTGCATCGATCCCATAAAAATTTTGATCCCAGGAGTTGGATGCGCCTCTAGAAGATCCGGCAGATTTTCTGCTGTTGCTCCAATAAAAAAGCCATAATTAACTAAGCATTTCTCGGCAGCTCGTCGCAGCTTATCATCGAGAGCCGCCTGCGTGGTTGTCAGAGGGCGAGTATTGGGCATTTCCAGAAACGACGTTACCCCGCCCTTAGCACAAGCACAACTCGCAGTGAACAAATCTTCTTTGTGTTCGAGTCCCGGTTCTCGAAAGTGTACCTGCGGATCGATGACTCCCGGCAACAAAGTCAGACCTTGGGCGTCTACCTCTTTATCCACTGGTAAACTATCAGATGCTAAGATTTCTGGTGCAACCCGGACAATTTCCCGACCCAAGGTTTGCACCTCCCCAACCAAAAATTCACCAGTAGGCAGGAGAATTCGAGCATTGCGAATCAACAGAGAGGGGATAGAAGACATGGCAATCAGTTGTTGATGCAGTGGTTAAGTGTGAGCGACAATTGTAGGCTGCGATCGGGCTTTACCGTAAGATGGCACTTTTCTAAACTGACCATCCAGCGACCGGGCAAACTACAGAAGCTAAATATGTGTAATATTAGCCGGATATATTTAGACAAAATTTGTACACAATATATGTAGCTAATCATCCGTCTTCCTTAAGATAAACAATTACCTAGGGAATCAATTTCATTCATTTGCTTGAGTGATTAACCGTTTATGACTGACGTGCAGAATCAACAACCTGACAATAAACCCCAACCAAAAGCCGAAAATCCCTTCGTAGAGGGAATTAAAACCATTGGCTTGAGCGCCATTCTGGCCTTTGGGATTCGCTCTTTCGTGGCGGAAGCACGCTACATTCCTTCGGGGTCAATGCTGCCTACACTACAAATCAATGACCGTCTGATTATAGACAAGGTTAGTTACAACTTCCGATCTCCACAGCGGGGCGACATAGTGGTGTTTGCGCCGACCGAAGCGCTAGAAAAGCAAAACTTCCACGATGCTTTCATCAAGCGCGTGATTGGTTTACCTGGAGAACGGATAGAGGTGAAAGGGGGACGGGTGTATGTCAACGATAAACCCCTGTCAGAAAAGTATATTGAAGAACAGCCACAGTATACCTATGGTCCGGTGACGGTGCCAGCAAACTCCTACCTGGTACTGGGTGATAATCGCAACAACAGTTACGACAGCCACTATTGGGGTTATGTCCCACGCGAAAAAATTATTGGTCGTGCTGTGGTGCGCTTCTGGCCCCTCCAACGTGCCGGAGAAGTGGATAGCACTCCGGTTGATTCCAAGGAACAGTAGGGAGTACGGGCGGGTTTTACCAAGATATCTGTGAGTCGCTTGCCCCGCTGGATAAACCCGCCCCTACAGTCAGAGGTTTCTTCGGTTTGACAAACTAATTACCCATTACCCAAGTTTGTAAAACGCGACCCGTCAGCGATCGCCCTAGCCAAGGGGTATTCTCTGAGCGGGATTTCAGGGTTTGTCTGTCCGCTGTCCAGCTCAACTGGGGGTCAAATAAGACCAGTTCAGCCGGTTGACCGGGCGCGATCGCTGCGGGTTTTTGCTGCAAACACTCCGCCGGATGGGTACTTAAAACCCGCCACAGTTCTAAAGCTGACCAGTCGCCAGTCTCGACAAAGGTGTGCCACAGCAGCGGCAAAGCCAACTCTAGACCAATTGCGCCGGCGGGTGCTTCGGAAAAGGCGACGGTTTTCTCTTCGTAGGTGTAGGGAGTATGGTCAATCGCGATCGCGTCTAATACACCACTCTGTATCCCCTGAATCAGTGCCGCCTGGTCTGAAGAATTGCCGAGGGGGGGTTCTAGTCGCAAGTTCGGGTCGTAACTGCCTACCGCCTCCGTATTGTGCAATAAATGCATCCAGGTGGTACTCGCAGCGATCGGTAAACTCCGCGCCTTGGCATTCTCAATTAGCTCAACGCTGCGAGCAGTGGAAACGCGCATGATATGGACGGGGGTGCTAGTAGCTTCCACCAGTTCCAGCAAAGCAGCCAGCGCCGATGTTTCTGCGATCGCTGGATTTCCTGGCAACCCAAAGCGAATCGACGCCGTGCCTTCTCTCATCACTCCATTGCCGCTCAAAGCGCGATCGCAAGGCCACAACGCCACAGGTTTTCCTAACGGCTGGAGGTATTCCAACAGGCGTCGCAGCAGCGCCAGATTCTGCACTGGCTGACCATCTGCAAAGCCTACCACCCCAGCCGCCGCCAGTTCAGCCAGGGAGGTCATCTGCTGCCCTTGGATACCAAGAGTCAGCGCCCCCCAAAATTCAATTTTGGATTTTGGATTTTGGATTTTGGCTTGTTGAACGTAGGCTAAACCACTTAGATTGTCAAGAACGGGTACGGTATCTGGCAAGATTGCCAGCCGAGTAAAGCCCCCAGAAGCTGCCGCGTCAACTAGCGATGTTAAGGTTTCCCGCTCTTCAAACCCAGGCTCACCAGAGTGGCTGTATAAATCCACTAACCCAGGTCCTACGACTAATCCACGACAATCCCGCACGGTTGTGTCAGCGGACAAGTCAGAAATTTCAGTTTCGACTGCTTGGATATAACCGTCAGCAATCAGAATATCGGCAATCTTGTCGGTTCCAGAAACTGGGTCGATGACCCGTACTTGTTGGAGCAGTTCATTCATAATCGTTTCGAGTTTTGAGTTTTGAGTTAAAAAGTTTCTTAATTCAAAACTCAAAATTCATAACTCATCACTCTACAATGCACCGGCAGCCGTTTGATCGAGAACGCCCCCACCTAAGTGAGTCGTGATATTCATCGCTTGCAGCACCGGCATACTTTCTGGCCCTTGAAGATAGTCGATTACAGTCACTGCCCCGTTACCCTGCTTAATGCTCCAGAAATTTTCTGGATTTAAACCCAAAAGGTAGCAGAGCAAGACTTTGTTCGTGGCGTCGTGAGCGACCACCAAACCTGTTTTCGGCCGATCTCCAGAATAAGACGCGACCGTATCTTGCCAAGCTGCGATCGCTCTATCCCAAACTTGTTGCAAGTTTTCCCCCTCTGGCATCTGCACCGTCTCCGGAAACTCTCGCCACTGTTCCAGCATCCCTGGATACGACAGCTCAATTTCTTCTTCAAATTTCCCTTCCCACAGCCCATGACCGATCTCTGCCAAAGGTGCCTGTAGTTCAATCTGGACGTTGGGGTGATATTTCCGAATAATCTCGGCTGTTTCTTTAGGACGCAGCATCGGGCTAGTCACGGCAAAATCAATTGGCACATCCTTGAGAAACTCCGCCGCCTTCCGGGCTTGTTCTCGACCGTTATCGTTGAGCGGAACATCAATTTGCCCTTGAAAGCGTTTCTGGCGATTCCAGTCGGTTTCCCCGTGGCGTACCAGCAACAAACGGAGTCCGCGATGACCTGGACGCGGCTTTGGCAGCACTTCTCCCACATGGGCAGTTAGATTCATCGACTCTAATTGCGCCGGTTTGCCCCAACCAGCGGCAAAATTTAGCACGCTGATGCCGCAATTCGACTGTTGAATCGAATGGTAGCGCTGTGGCGATATTCCAATTGCCGTGCTGAGCAAAGCCCGGTTGATGCCGTTATGCCCCACAATTAGAATCGTGTCTCCCGCATGGCGGGATAAAGTTTCCTGCCAGAATTGTCGCGCTTGCTCGTAGATGGCTAAGACTGGGAAGTGTTCTTTTAATCCCTCCGGCGTCGGGACGCTCATCCGAAATTCCTGGGGACGCTCATGCCAACATTGGTAATCTTCAGGAAATTTCTCCTGCACTTCCACGGAAAGCATTTTCTGCCAAAGGGGCAAATCGATTTCCATCAAGTTATCAGACGCTATTAAAGGGACAGGCGTCGCCAAACTGGATTGAACGATCTCTGCGGTTGTTTTCGCCCGTTGCAGGGGGCTACTGTAAATCGCATCAAATTTCAAATTACTCAGAGTAGCGCCAAGTTGACGGGCAGTAGCGCCACCTTTTTCCGTCAAAATTGATTCATCACAGCGGCCCTGAATTCTACGCTCACTGTTATAGCTGCTCTGACCATGACGCACGAGAATGACTCGAGTATTCAGGGTGATATCCTCCGTGGAAACTAGCACTGCAAAGACAGCAGCCTACATATTCTTGTTCGCTGGCTCAGCTAGGAAGAATTAGGTCGGCTCTGCCTCAGTTTGGTAAAGTTCCCCTAATGCTCTAGGCGAGAAATCTAGGCGAGAAATCCACGCCCATCATCAAGAGCAAAAAGGTTCAGGAGAATTTTAACCTGTCCCGGACACGCATCTAAGATATTCCTCATAGGTGCGGTGACACTAAGAGCCTATAGGAGTTTTCATGACGATTAAGCGGTTGCTTTTGGGGTTGCTGACAATTTTGGCTTTGTTTCTGATTAGCCAGTCATTACTGGATAGCTGGAATCAGCCTCAGATTCAAGGTCGCCTGGAACTGTACCAAACGAATTTGTTACTCCAAGCAAGTGAGTGGCAGGGCGACAAAGCTGGTGATGCCAATTTGATAAACGCCCGGAACGCTCTTTTAGGTGAAGACCCTTTAAAAACTGCCCAAAAGCAGTATGAGGAGGCGCGTTCGGAGGATCGAACCACTCTGGAAAAGCTGCAAGGGCGGCTCGAAAAGCTGAAATCTGAAGTTGATTTGAACCCAGATGCAGCCAAATCACAGCAGCAATTGCTGGCGTCAATCGACAAGCTAAAACAGCTGATTGCTGAGCTTGACTTGCGGTTAGGAATTTTACAAGCTCAACAAGGACAAACGGAGGCGGCGATTAAAACTTGGACTGCATTAATCAATCGGTCTAAACAGCAAGCGTCCAGAGAGTTACAGATTAAGCCAGCAGCGGTTTTGGTGGGACTTTGGAGCAATCCACCCAGCCTGATGTTGGATGCTCAGCCGCAAATTCAACAGCATTTAGACGGCTGGTTCCGCGATCGCGCTTTCACTAAACTCTACCAAGTACAGGAGCGTCAGGAGGAGCTGGCGGCACTCCAGGCACGAGAACAGGAACGCGCCGAAGCAGCCATTGTAAAATTAGCGATTGTCGGAGCAATCCCGCTAGTGGGAGTATTGGTGGGAGTCGGATTGTTGATTTTTCTGCTAGGTGGAGTGCTGATTAAGGGAAAACAAGCCATCCTCGCTCAAAATGCCGATGTTCCCTGGACAACCCCTTGGGATGCCGAAATTATTTGGCAGGTGTTCGTCGTGGGCTTTTTCTTTATCGGTCAATTTCTGCTGCCGCTCTTTTTTAGCTTACTGCCGCTGAACCGAGCTAGCTTCGATACTCGGACGCAAGCTATTTTTGTTCTGGCTACTTACGCGATATTGGCGTTTGAGTGTCTGCTGGTTCTGTATTTATCCATCCGCTCTTTTTTGCCGTTGCCAGAAGGTTGGTTTCGATTCAATTGGCGAGGAAACTGGATTCTTTGGGGATTAGGTGGCTATTTAGTCGCGCTGCCTCTGGTGATTGTGGTGTCGCTGATTAACCAAAAGCTGTGGCAGGGACAGGGAGGTAGTAATCCGATTTTACCGATTGCTCTAGAGGGGCGAGATAGCGTGGCGCTGGCGATCTTTTTCTTGACGGCGGCGGTGGCGGCACCGTTGTTTGAGGAGTTCTTGTTTCGCGGTTTTCTGTTGCCATCTCTTACCCGTTATCTGCCCGTTTGGGGAGCGATCGCGCTCAGTAGCTTGTTTTTTGCGATTGTTCACCTCAATCTCTCGGAAATCTTGCCCCTGGCTACTTTGGGGATGGTTTTGGGAGTGGTTTATACGCGATCGCGCAACCTCCTTGCACCGATGCTCCTCCACTCTCTCTGGAATGGCGGCACTTTGCTGAGTCTTTTCCTCTTGGGTAGTGGATCTGCGTGATGTTTCCTTCCGCTGATTGTTAAGCAGAATTGTTAATAAGAATGAATGCTTTCCGTCTTGTGATAGATGCGTTACTCAACTGAAAACCATAAAAGCGGAAAGCAAATTTCTTTAAGGTTCACACAAATGACGAATCGAAACTCTACGGATGCCAGTAAAAAAATCGCCGCTGGAGTCTGCGGGATTCTGATCGGGGCTTTAGCTTGGCGTCGGGCTTCCGGCGTCAATCTCTGGGGTTCAACTTGTCTCTTGTGATGTATGTTGGCTGGAGTAGTCGTTGACACTAACTTAAAAAAGATTAAGAATTTTTGCGCGATCGCCCGGACTTTCGCCTACCCTCAAAATAGAGACGCCAGAACAGTCCGGCGTTGAGGTGTCGTGGAAAGTCCCAAGATTCTCTATGCAATCCCCAGAAACCGTAGTCGCTACCCCTGCATCGCCGGTAGAGACGATCGCCCTGGATGTCACAGGCATGAAATGTGCAGGCTGCGTGAAAGCGGTAGAAAAGCAGCTAACCCAGCATCCAGGCGTCATTTCCGCCCGCGTTAATCTGGTGACAGAAGTCGCTGTCGTAGAATGCGTTGCTGGTGCAATTGACCCAGTGGCGTTAGCCGAACAGGTGACAGAAGCCGGATTTCCGACGCAGCCTCGTCTCGCCACCACGGCAGGCGAAAAAACAAAAGAGGCTCTGACAGCAGAACGGCACGCCCTAGAAAATCGCCAGCAGTTGTGGCAATTATTCATTGCGGGCGTCCTGATTGTGCTATCTGGAATTGGTCATCTCAATCAACACTTCTTCTCTTTTCCCGCTGATTTTTCACCCCTGACCAACATTTGGTTTCACTGGGGATTAGCAACGACAGCGTTACTCTTTCCAGGACGCCAGATATTAGTAGATGGGTGGCGTGGCTTGCGGCGAAATGCTCCCAATATGAACACCCTGGTGGCGCTAGGAACGCTTACAGCCTACACGGCTAGCTGTGTGGCGTTGCTATTCCCTTATCTGGGTTGGGAATGTTTCTTTGATGAGCCGGTGATGCTGTTAGGCTTTATCCTGCTAGGGCGCACCTTAGAGCAACGGGCGAGAGGTCGTGCCGCCGCAGCGTTTCAGGCATTGTTGGCGCTCCAGCCGAAAGTCGCTCGTTTAATTGCCAATCCAACGGCGGCTGGCTCTACGCCCAGAGGAGGCAAGGGGAGCGACTTCGGGGGCATTGCAATCCCCATTGAGCAAGTCCGGGTGGGTGAATGGTTGCGGGTTTTGCCGGGAGAGCAGATCCCGGTCGATGCAGAAGTGGTGGCGGGTCAGACAACGGTGAATGAGTCAATGCTGACTGGGGAGCCGATGCCGGTCATGAAGCAACCGGGAGACTCGGTGACAGCTGGGACGCTGAATCAGTCGGGAGCGATCGCGATTAAGGCAACTCGCACCGGCAAGGACACGACTCTGGCGCAAATTGTCGCACTGGTCGAAGAAGCCCAAATCCGGAAAGCCCCCGTGCAGCTATTGGCGGATACGGTGGCGGGGTACTTCACCTACGGCGTCCTGGCAGCAGCAACATTAACGTTTCTATTCTGGTACTTTATCGGCTCTCAACTTTGGCCTGATGTCACGATGTTGAGTGGAGTGGGGATAGAAAGCCACTCAGCGATGCACTCAGTCATGCACTCAGCCATCAGCATGAGCGGGGAAACCCCACCCCTACAGCACTCAGCTTTGTTACTCAGTTTAAAGCTAGCAATTTCTGTCTCCGTCATCGCTTGCCCCTGCGCTTTAGGCTTAGCGACCCCCACGGCAATTTTGGTAGGAACGGGTCTGGGGGCAGAACGAGGGTTGTTGATCAAAGGCGGCGACGTGCTGGAACGGGTACACCACCTGGATATCGTGGTATTTGATAAGACGGGTACTCTCACCACGGGTCATCCTATCGTGACTGATTGCTTGCCGGTGGAGAATTTCATCCCGGAAATCCTCCTCCAACTGGCGGCGGCGGCAGAAAGTGGCACCACCCATCCCCTAGCGAAGGCAATCGGGGAAGAAGCGCACCGCCAAGAGTTAACGATTCCCACAGCCCAGGAGTTTTATACGGAACCGGGACTAGGGGTATCGGCTTTGGTCGAAGACGTGCGGGTTTTACTGGGGAATGCAGACTGGTTGACTCAGCAAGGCATTTCCCTAAGCGATTCAGAACAAAACCAGGCTCAACAACTGGCATCTGCGGGTAAAACGGTGGTTTATGTCGCCGCTGACGGTCAATTAGCGGGGTTGATTGGTGTCACCGATACCCTCCGACCGGATGCGAAAGCAACGGTGTCTCGCTTGCGACAAATGGGATTGCGGGTGATGCTGCTGACTGGAGATCGACTGGAAGCGGCTAGGGCGATCGCGTCCCAGTTGGAAATGAATCCAGATTCAGATGTCTTAGCAGATGTCCGTCCAGACGCCAAAGCAGCCGCGATTGCCCAGCTACAAGCTCAGGGTCAACACGTCGCAATGGTTGGCGATGGCATCAACGATGCCCCCGCTTTGGCACAAGCAGATGTCGGCATTTCCCTCCAAGGGGGAACCGATGTCGCTATTGAAACCGCTCAAATTGTGCTGATGCGCGATCGCCTTCTGGATGTTGTCAAGTCAATCCAGCTTTCCCGTGCGACTTTCAACAAGATCCGCCAAAATCTGTTTTGGGCGTTTGCCTACAACACCATCTCTTTGCCCGTCGCTGCGGGTGTGCTGCTACCCACTTTCGGGCTTGTTCTCAGCCCATCTGCCGCCGGAGCATTGATGGCTTTTAGTTCTGTCAGTGTCGTCACTAACTCGCTTTTGCTCCGTAAATCTCTATCTACTGACAACTGATTGAGTACAGGCGGGTTTATCAGTAGGATTGGTTACTTACAAATATCTTAATTAAACCCGCTTTTCCACAACTGCCAACTCACAATTGACCGCTAACCCGGTGTGCCACAATATGATTAGAGGAGTTTTAACCCTCCAAACACATCAAGCCTGTTCCAAGCTGACGACGCTGGCTTTAGGGAAGGCGAGGGTGTTACGCTGGAGTCCTGCCAACCTCCGCCAAAGCGCCTCTTGTTTTCCTCAAGATAATGCTCGGTCGAGTGTTGATATTCAGGGTGCAGGCACAGGCGCTGATCCCGCCGGTTGAGAATGGTGCCACTTTTAGTCTAAGTAACTGTTTTTCACAAACCAACCGCCCTCTCTAAATAATTTTTCAATGGCTGTAAAACTGCATCTGAACCATATATTGATTATTGAAGATGATCAGGGACGTAAGGAGTTTCCCTTAGAAAAGCCCGAATATTGCATTGGCAGAGACCAGAAGTGTGATATCCGGTTGTACTCGCAATTTGTATCGCGTCGGCACGCAACTTTAGTGCAAAAATTGCGTGGGGATGGCTCTTACTATTACCGGATTGTCGATGGCGACAAAGGCAAGCCAAGCGCCAATGGTCTGTTGATCAATGGTCGAAAACTCCAAGCTCACGATCTCGAAGATGAAGATGAGATTGTGTTTGGACCGCAAGTGCGGGCACGCTATTTCCACCTGAAGCGAGAATCCATTCCCACGGGACCTCCAGATGAGTGGGACATTACCCTGATTAGTCCTAATATGGTTGGCGACGGGGAAGAACCTTAATTTTCTGCATGAATTTTCTGCATGAATTTTCTGCCTGCGAGCTTCCCAGGGGGCAGCTTGTCTATCCGGCAACGCTTTCAACCAGTTGCCAATGGCGATTTTGGGCGATCGCTTCATGCACCTGATAGAACATCTGGTGGCAGTGGTTATCCACTTGCAGGGGCAATTCTTCATTTTTCACTACAAAATTCATCCGCGCTTCTCGCTCGGTAGCGGTCGATTTATCGATTAGCACTTCCACCGTCACCAACTTGGCAAAGGAGACGTGACCCGGTATCTCGCGAGCCATCAAGTAGTCTCCAGTGTTGTAAATAATATCGAAATTGCAGGACTCCAAAACTTCTATGAGCACCTGCTGGAGACGCTCAAGGGGAACTGCAACGATAAATGAACAAGTATAGCGAGCCATAAAAAATCCCCGACGTCAGATCCCTCGACCCTCTTATCATACCGAACCTTCGTTTCGGGTCAGACAAGGAATGCTTGCTTCTAAGACTAGAGCCATTACTTAGCCTTTATTAGCTTCTAGCATACCAGTAGATCCTCCGGAAGAACTAAGTGAGGAAGCGATCGCGCAGCACGGGTAGGGGTTGACCGATACTTGGGAAGGATGAAGGATGCAGGAGTTGGTTGTGGATTCATCCAAGGTGCTGGCGAGCAACTTCATCCCGATTTTGAGTAAGAAAAAAGAGGCTGTGATGATAAGGATTGGGGAATGCAGGGCAAGCTGATTGTGTTTGAGGGGGTGGAAGGAAGCGGCAAAACAACTCAGATGCAGCGATCGCGAGACTGGCTTCTGGAAAGGATGAAGGAGGAATCTCCGACTTTCCCGCAGGTGGCGATCACCAGAGAGCCAGGGGGTACAGAATTGGGTAAAGCTTTGCGCCGCTTGTTGCTAGAAGGGCATCTTGCTCACCCCATTCAAGACCGGACAGAACTGTTGTTGTATGCGGCAGACCGATCGCAGCACGTTGAGGAGGTGCTAAAACCAACGCTGGCGGCGGGAGGAATTATTTTGTGCGATCGCTACACCGATTCCACCATCGCCTATCAAGGCTATGGTCGGGGTCTTAGCCTATCTTTAATCGAGAAGATATGCCAAATGGCGACCGACGGACTGGAAAGCGACCTCACTCTATGGCTAGATGTTGACGTTGAAATGGGTCTAGCACGCGCTAAAGCCAGGGGAGCTGCCGATCGAATGGAACAAGCAGATTTGGCGTTCCACCAACGAGTACAGCAGGGGTTTAGAGCGTTAGCAGCAGCCCATCCCCAGCGGATTGTGCGGGTGGATGCCAGTGGTACTGAGGTAGAAGTACAAGAGCAAATTCAGGCTATTTTGACTCAACGGTTCCGGGAATGGTCTCTTAAAAATTAAAAATTAAAAATTAAAAATCTAGAATTTCTAGGTGGTGGGTATTAGATTGTCAAGACAATTTTGAGGGTTTGTTCCAGAGGCGATATATCGTGTCTCTAGGGTAAATGGTACTGCTGCAAATTTTTTGAATTTTGCCTTTCTTAGTGGTTCAATGAATTTTTTTGCGGAACTTGTAGGACAAAACCGAGCGGTTGAGTTACTAACTCAGGCAGTGGCTCAAAATCGGATTGCTCCTGCCTATCTATTTGCGGGTCCCGAAGGCATCGGACGCAGCATGGCGGCTCGGTGCTTTGTGGAACTTTTGTTTTGCGCTAACGTACCTGCAACTGAGCCAGACGCCCCCGAATCTCCGATCAAGGGGGGAAGCAAGGGGAGTATTGCGTCTATAAAAAACCGCTTGCGTCAGGGCAATCATCCTGATTTATTGTGGGTGCAACCGACCTATCTGCATCAGGGTCAACGATTATCTGCTGCCGAAGCCGCCGAAGCCGGTATCAAGCGCAAGGCTCCGCCGCAAATACGGCTGGAGCAAATTCGGGAAATTACTCAATTTCTAGGACGTTCGGCGCTGGAGGCACCGCGATCGCTAGTTGTGCTGGAACAAGCAGAAACGATGGCAGAAGCGGCTGCAAATGCCTTGCTGAAAACCCTGGAAGAACCGGGACGGGCAACGCTGGTTTTAATCGCACCAGCAGAGTCGTCGTTGTTGCCGACGCTGGTATCGCGTTGTCAGCGCATTCCTTTCTACGGTTTAGACTCGGCGGCAATGGAGCAGGTGTTGCGGAAGACGGGTCACGAAGAGATTTTGGAGCATCCGACGGTGTTAGCGATCGCTCAAGGCAGTCCGGGAAATGCGATCGCTTCCTGGCAGCAACTCCAAACGATTCCCCAAGACTTACTTCAAGACGTTATCCATCTGCCCAAATCGCTTCGTGACGCCCTTGAACTTGCCAAACGGATTGATAAAACTCTAGATACAGAAGCCCAACTGTGGTTAGTTGATTATCTACAGCACAGTTACTGGCAGCAATTCTTGAACGGTGTAATTCATAAATCGCCCCTCCAGCAACTAGAAAAAGCCCGCCAATCTCTCCTTAGTTATGCTCAACCGCGACTCGTCTGGGAAGTGACGCTATTGAAAATGATTTAAGCCACCATTTTGCAGGACACGCATTGCCTTAACTCTCGTCAGACGAGGGATTAAATTCAGGAGAATGGGGGCTTTTGATATTTTCTTTGGCGTTTGGTTGCTGGCAGGCAATCATGGTTGTGATGTGTTCCCTTTCGTCATTGCGGATGGCAACGAACACATCGTAAAGATTCTCAATTTTTGGGCGGCGTTCCCTCGGTGTATGAGAGATTTGAAATTCATCAAACATATAAAGATCGCCCTTGTGGTAGTAATCAATAGCCACCTGTGGCGCTGGCTGAGTTTTGAGTTCAGCCTCATGCTCTGTTAGAAATTTCTCATAGGTGTGGTAAGCACCTTCTTCCACTAACTGATTAAAGTAGTAAGCCGATTTGGGGGCAATCATGTATACAAAGACTAGAATCCAGTAGTAACCCAGGACGCCAATCCGAGCAATCATGCGATCGCTCCAACATTTACCCCCACCCAATGCTTCGATTATCCGGAGATGATGTAACTCATTCCAGGACTCAGCAAAGTGAACCTTGATCCAATCAGTATAAGGCCACGCGCCGAGGCTTTCATATAGATGAAGAACCGATATATAAGCAAAACCGGGAACGCGAGCGATCGTTTCTAGCACATAAAATCTTGCATACCAACGATCTTGGTAAAAAGTTTTCAAAATAAATTCTAGGAAATTAACGAGTAGACGAATCATTCTCCTACTCTGCTTTTAAGACGACTAATGGTTTGAAATTCATAGATAATTATAAATAAATGTAAAAGTATTGGCAACTTGATAAACCCCCTTGATTCAACGCAACGGGTTAGTGGATATTATATTTTTATACTCAGCTAATGCCCACCTACTGATATTGCCGGACATCTGCTGTGTGGAAAACACTTATTAACCAGATTGTTCCACTAATTTTTTCAGACGCAGGTATGCCTGTTCTGGGGTCAGCGGTTCAGATTCGTTTTCGTTAGGAATATAGAATTGTCTGCTATCTGGAAAGTAGCGGACGACAAAACTAGGGATAAGACCTAAATCTAGAGCTTTTTTCCCAAATTGTTCTGCTGTTTCCGAAAGGGTCAATTCATCATGGAACTGATGTTGATTCATAATCTTTTTGTCTCCTCACTAGGTGTTTATAAATATAAACTTATAGGGACGTTAAGCTACAAAAAATTAGGCAATAGCGCCACCAAGTCTACTTTACAAACACCCCCTTAAGAGGGAAGCTGGGAGTTTACTAACCGGAAGGTTCGACAAGGAATGGGTTAACAAAGACGCGATCGCCATCCGAGCTAGCGTTTCCGGAGAATAATCGTTCCCCTTACCGTGTAGTACCGTGTAGAAACTCCCAGAGGGAGATTGCCATTCATTTGTTGTCCTTATTCACCAAGTTAACTGCTACTCTTTCCCTCAACTTCTACCGGAGGAGTGGGCATTGCGTTAAAACTCTTGGTGATCTTGTATACCAACAACTGAATGGTAGCTCTCAGAGAGTTTTCTTTCTTAGTTGACTTCTTCCTCGCACATCGTCAACACGTTTGGCTTGCAGCGTTTGATCGCGACTTCGATCCCGCAAGCTTTTTCACTTTGGATATCTTCAATATAGCCAGGGCACGCCGCCGCTGCTTCAGTCGAGTTGTGAAACGGGCCAAAATAATAGATACAGCGAGGCTCAGTAGTGGCGATTTCCACCCACCAAGACATCCCAAGACCTTGTGCAAATCCTGTCAAGACCTCTTTGATCGTTTTGAGCAGTGCCATAGGAAGTGATGATTAAGAGAATTAGGTACTAGACAAACTAGAGAGAGGCATTGAAATTCTCGTTTGAACTGAATAACAGTTCTGCCCAGCTCGATAGGATAACCTGGCAGTAGGGTCAGAGTTGTACGATTCTGCCTTCCTACAACTGCGTTACCGCACTCGGATGCGATCGCCAAATTTAGGTTTTATATTTTTTAGAGAAAATTAAAGAATATAAAACGCAAAACTTGGTGTCTTGAATTCTAGTTTAACGAATTTAACTTGGCAGAAGTGTATGCAATACAACCTTAAAGTTCCAGATATTTTGAATAATCAATAAACCCTGACATTAGCAGCGTGACCATTGAGCATCACTAGCTTTCTGTTTTTGGGATATTTGCTCCAATGCCTAGCTCTTTTTTACTTTTCTTTAACCACAGATACTTAATATCTTGGTATGCCAGCTCGGAAGAAATCGTCTCTCCGCTTTGTCAGGCAGATATATAAGAAATATTATGTGTAAATTCTTGCAAGTTTGCATTAAAAGCTAGCTCCTCTGGAGTGAAAATATCCCAATAACGACTCTGGGGATTGAGGAAGCTCAATTTATTCATATTCGGCGGCATATTAGAACTTTCTAAGGAATTAATTTTATGGTTGATAAAGAGGTAAGCTAATTAAAGATTACTTGCCATTTCCGACAGGGTTTGGGAACTGTTTAGCTAAAATTGTATCGCAGCTAAATTAGCAGAATTGTTCCTGTTCAACTTGATTTTTTCCCTTACACTAGAGGAATCAGGGAACATTAAATTCATTGGCAGTTCTGAATACAAAAAGCCCCTATCAGTTGCCTTCTAGGAGCTTGGTGTTGTCTGTCAGTATATCCCGTTGCAGCTTCTTTGCGGCAGGATAACGATTATCTAAGACATAAATCTGATATTTTTTTATCGCATCTATCTGAAGAAATAGATTCATGTAAATTTAATATGTATTCGGATTCAGAATTACAAAGAGTTTTGATTCGGTTCTTTAAAAACTTGTCTCTTCACACCCCGCGCTACTTTTTTAATACTGTCCTTTTGAGGCGAACTCTTGATGGCGATCGCGCAGCGAAGCGGTGCTTAGCATGGATCAACTCTGTGAAGCGATCGCGCAGCGTATCCAAAGGAGAGCGATAGAATCGCTTCACTAGGCTGGCGCTGAGTTCCGCACCACAGGGTGTTGTACATCAGGGATTTTCTGATTGCTAGATACCTAGTTACAAAACCCTAATCAATTCAATTATTATCTCAAAAAATAATTTATACTGTACATTAGTTAAATAAAATTTAATTTTTACTTCTATTTTCATATTTAATTTATCCATTAACTAGATAAATAGGGGGAGCGAGGATTGCCTCTTTCGGAAGGTAGCAATCAGAGAAAGGAATGGTAAAAAGAAAAAAGCGTTGAACTTGATATAGGGTAAAAAGTTCTCAATCATGCCCTTTGTGAAGGTGAAACTATGAAAAATGACATAAATGTGAACTTATTTGCCCAACAAATACAGCAGATTAACTGGCGATTAGCTGAGCTGTACAAAGGGGCAACGATCGCCACACCTAAACCTCAGCCAGAGCTGCTGCCAGTCGCCTTCAAGGAGTTGGGCATCGCCTCAGAAACACTACAAGTGGCGCTAGAGGAACTACGTCAGCAGAATGAGGAACTTGCCGCCGCACGAGAGCAGTTGGAAGCCGAACGCCACCGCTACCAAGAGCTGTTCGAGTTGGCACCGCAAGGCTACCTGGTGACGGATGCAGAAGGGACAATCCGAGAAGCCAACCGCGCTGCTACTAAACTGCTCAATGTGTCGCCAGAGTTCCTAGTGGGCAAACCGCTGGTCATCTTTATTCCTCAAGAAGAACGTCGAATCTTTCGTAACGAACTGACTCGACTGCATGAGCAGCAACGAGTATATGAGTGGACAGTACGCCTACAGCCGAGTAAAAGTGAGATTTTTGACGCGGCGATAACAGTCGCCACCACCCACAATGGGGAAGGCAAAGCAGTCACATTGCGCTGGCTGATCCGCGATATTACCGAGCGCAAGCGGGTAGAGAAGGCGCTAGAAAAGAATAACTACGACCTCAAGCAAGATCGCCCTGTGCAGGCTTACTCCAAAGGAGAGATAATTCCCCTCGACCCGCAAAACCTGTGGTTAGTGTGTCGGGGTTTGGTGAAGCTGAGTACGATGAGTGACAATTGTGAAGAGGTGCTGGTGGGGTTAGTAGGCCCCTCCATGCCTTTTGGCTCTTGTTTAACTGCCCTGTCAACCTATCAAGCGATCGCTGTCTCGGAGGTGCAGATAGTTAACATTTCCCTCTCAGAGATAGCAGCCTCTCCTCATCTTGCCCAGACTCTTTTACCTAAAATTAATTTGCGGCTGCGGCAGACAGAATCGCTTTTAGCAATTTCTGGTCAGCGACGATTGCAAGACCGCTTGCAGAATCTATTGTTGCTGCTGAAACAGGAAGTGGGTGAACCAGTGGCGCAGGGAACTCGTTTGAGCGTTCGTCTCACCCATCAAGACCTTGCCAATGCCTGCTGCGTTACCAGAGTGACGATTACCCGTTTGTTAGGGAAGTTACAGCAAGAAGGGAAGATTTCCTTTGACTCCAAATACCACATTATCCTCAAAGAGGGAAGCTTTTAGAGTGAACTGTTAGTGGTGAGTTGTCAGTTGTTTGTTGATTAAGTGACAGCCGATAGCTTGAAATCAAGTCTCAAGATTGTCTATGCCAACGGCGTCAGAGAGGGAAGCTAAGCTTTGTTCTTGCAATTTTTGCAACAGACCCTCCAGAATGCGGCGCACCATCCAGGGGCCTTCATAAATCCAGCCAGTGTAAACCTGGATCAGGCTGGCACCCGCAGCGATTTTCTCCCAAGCATCTTGGGCGGTGAAGATGCCGCCGACGCCGATAATGGGCAGTTGACCTTGAGTTTGCGTGAAGATAAAGCGAATGACTTCGGTAGAACGTTCTCTTAAGGGGGCACCGCTGATGCCACCGGCTTCTTCACTGACTGAGTTGCCAGTTGGCGAAAGTATCTGGGTTTTTAGATGATCGCGCCGGATGGTAGTGTTAGTGGCGATGATCCCAGCCAGCTGGTAGTTTTTAGCCAGTTCAATCACAGAAGCGATCGCTTCCCACTCCAAATCTGGTGCAATCTTTACCAGTAGAGGTTTTTGTCCTTGATTTTCCTGTTGCAAGGCATCTAGAATCAGGCTCAGCTGATCCGAGGACTGGAGACTTCGCAATCCCGGTGTATTTGGTGAGCTAACGTTAACGACAAAGTAATCTCCCAAATCCTTCAAAAGGCGAAAACTACCCAGATAGTCAGCAGCCGCCGCCTCTAGTGGCGTTATCTTAGATTTACCTAGATTAATTCCTAGAGGAATGTTTAAGGTTGAAGGTTGAAGGTGGGAATTTTCAACTTTCAACTTTCCCACTTTCCCACTTTCCAACCTTTGCGCCATTGCCTGCGCCCCTTGGTTATTAAATCCCATCCGGTTGAGGGCAGCTTTGTCCATCGGCAAGCGAAACAAGCGAGGACGGGGGTTTCCAGGTTGCGCCTGTAACGTTACGGTGCCGAGTTCCGCAAAGCCGAAGCCGAGACTGGGCCAAATGCCAGCGGCGACGCCATCCTTATCAAATCCAGCGGCTAGACCAACTGGATTGGGGAATTTTAGCTTCCACAGGGTTTGTTCTAAGCGAACATCTCTCTTGACGTAAGATTGCTGTAATTGTGCAACAATCCAGCTTTTGGGAGGATGAGAAGGCGAGCGGGCAAGAGCGCTGAACAGATGGAGAGTCTGTTGATGCAGCCATTCTGGATCGGCTTTCAATCCAGAAAATAACGCCGGACGAATTGCGAGTTGATAGATATCCATAATTTAATCATTCGTCGTTAATCATTAGTCATTGACAAAAAAGAAAACAAAAACAATTGACATCTGACAACCGACTATCCTCAATTAAGGGCATTCTAGATATTACAAGCTTTGCCAGAGGCATCCACGAACAAAGTTCACACCGAAAACATGAAAGTCTCTTTCCCTGACTCCCGACTTCCGACTTTCAAGACACTCACCCATGAGCGAAGTCTCACAACTAACAAGATGAAAATCTATTTTCCTTTTGGGACTCTCTGGTTTTTTGACACAATCCGCGAGTAGAGCGCCGCTACGCTAACAGTCCTATTTTCAGGTGAGACACCTGACAAGCGATCGCGCGATCGCAATGGGTCGGGTCGCGGTTAAATAACATGGATCAACACCAAAGTCCAGCAGACTACGAAAACCAACTTGTTGCCTTGGGGCGCGTCCTTCAGACCATGCGGGAAGAGGAGAATGTTGACGTTCTCATCGAAACCACCCTGAATTATCTCTCCTCCGAGTTTGACTATCGCCTGATTTGGATTGGCCTCTACGATCGCTTAGATCACCGTTTATTTGGCAAAGGCGGCGTCACTCCCACCGGCGACACCAAATTTCTTAAAAGTAAGTTTACCCTAAGTCCCGGCGACCTTCTGGAGCAAGTGGTCATCCAACAGCGATCCGTAGGCGTCCCGAATCTCAGCGAAGAAGTGCGGGCTGGAGAATGGCGTCGGGCAGCTCAACAATTTGGAGTTCAAGGTGCGTTTTTTTATCCTTTGCGCTGCAAAGACCGTTGTTTCGGGGTCGTGCTGCTGGGATCGTCCTTGTGGGGTGCCACTCCTCGACCGGGAGAAAAAGCCCAGATGTCAATGCTGTTTGGGGGATTAGCCGCCGCCCTGTACCAGATTGAACTCGACTGGCAGCACTCCTCGACCAAGCGCCCCGACCAGCCACTATTTCAGGTGCTAGACCAGATGGCACGGATGCCAGCGATGGATCAACGCCTAGAGGCTGTGGTAGCCATGACGCAGCAATTTATTGGGCCAACTCGCACCAGCGTCTACTGGTATTCCCCAGAGCGACGCTACTTTTGGCACCGAGTCGGCAACCGCCAGACATCTAGGGGACTCGCTTCCTCAGCCGTCAGTGCTGCTGCTGGTCTCACTGTCCAAGAAGTCAGCGAATTTTATCTAGCTCTGAATGAAAATCGGCTAATTGCCATTGGCGCTGGTAGAAGCCCCCTGAAAGCCGAAGTGACCGGGCGCTTGCTCTCCAGGTTGCGGGCACGCTCCCTTTTGGCGGCACCGATTCGGGTAAAGCAGGAACTGGTGGGTTTTCTGGCGGTGGAAGGCAATGAAGCTCGCATCTGGGAAGAAGCAGAAAAAAACTACATTCGTGCGGCTGCCCAGTTGATCTCCCTAGGGGCAGGAAGTGAGGAAATAGAAGCAACGCTCCAGCGCACCCAACAGGATGCCCAACTGGTGGCAGAGTGTGCCCGTGTCCTCGCCGACAACACGGACGCTGAGAAAGCGTTGGATGAGTGTGCCCAGCTGCTGCTGAAGCGACTGGGGGCAGAGCGTTTTTTGGTACTACAACAACCCAGAAGTGGTCATGGGTCATGGTTGATCGGGAATGGGGAAGAAGACCCATCCCCCATTCCCCCAGGTTCAACTCAAAACTCAAAACTGAAAACTCAAAATTATTCGGTTGTTTACCAGCGCCAGCCACTGAATAGAAGACCCTTAACAACTGCCCTCAGCGCTGTTACAGGTGCTGACTGGCAGCTAATCGAGCCAAGTCCGGAAGCCCTGGCGATTGAAGATTGGGAACAAGACCCGCGACTGGGTAGCTGGCGGGAAAGCTTGGTGGGGTTAGGCGTGCGATCGCTTTTAGTCTGCCGGATGTCCAGTCGCGACAGCTCCTCTGAGCTAGACCCAGACTCGGAAGAGAAGTTACCTCTTGTTGTCATTGGTCATAGCACTCCCCGAACCTGGAACCAAACCGAGCGCCAATTACTAGGCATTGTCAGCCAACAATTAGGTTTGGCGGTCCGCACCTTGGAGATGAGAACCTCCACCCAACTCTCCGAGTCAGCCCAATCCTTCTTCCAGGCAGGCTTAAATATTCTCTTATCGGCACCGCTAGACCCAGCCGGGTTCGATCGTGCTTGGGTGCAATTCCTATCTGAGATGCTGGAATCTCCCCTGGCGCTCCTGCTCACTTGGGGAGGCACCCGGAAAGATTCTAGTCTTGAAAACGCGAAGGTGGCAGCGGCGGTGATGGCAAACTCGCGCTTTGCCCTTCCCCCAGACCTCTCGGTTCCACTCAACGATGCCTTGATTCAGGAAGCCCTAACGACCGAGGGGCTTTTAGAAAAGCGGGGCTTAGCAATCCCAGGTAGATCCCGGCAATGGCTGAGTAGTCCCGGTATCGGCTGCTTGCTGGTCATGGCTCTCCCCAAGGATGAAGGAGGAAGGATGAAGGAGGAAAATTCTCCTCTTCATGCTTCCGGTGGTCTGGTTCTGCTTGCAGATAGCCCACAGCGTCAGTGGCCAGACCACTTACTTCCCGTTGTGGAAACCTTGATGGGACAGTTCGCCCGGATTCGCCAGTACGCCTTGGAAAACGCTACTTTGTACGGACAGGTAAGAAACCTAGAACAGCTGAACTGGTATAAACATCGTTGCATGGCAAGCTTGCATCAGGCTGCCGCCGATCGCCTTAGCCGCCTGAATCAACTTACAGAGGGGGGGTTATCAGACATCCCGGCAGGAGAACAAACCAATCGTGCAGACAGTACTGTACCTTCTAGAGGGCATCCTCCAGATAAGTCTTTAGCGCGTATGCACTCTTTGCAACTCATCCGCGAGCTAGGGAATATCCTTGGGGAGTTCGCACCGCTCGTGGATGAGGAACAGTGGCAGCTGAAGCGCCGATTGACAAAGGTGCCGTTAGTGAATGTGCTGAAGCGATCGCTCTGGTTCGTTCAACCCATATACCATCAGCGCCAAATTCAGGTATCCATAGGAGGGGTGAGTAATAACCTTCACGTTTATAGCGACCCGCTCAAGCTGGAATGCGTTCTCTGCGAACTGTTAGCGATCGCGGCTCGTCAGGCAACCGCTGGCAGCCGAATTCATCTCAAGGCTGAAGTTAAAATTCCCCAGGAGGAAAGCACTTCCCTAGTGGAATTGTTAATGACCGATTCGGAAAGTTTTGATTTTACAACACCCGTAGCTGCGGGTTTCAATCTCGAACCTACCCTGAAGATTTGCCAACGCTTCGTGCGCTCTTTTGGAGGCGATCTCCAGTTTTACCAGATGGAAGGACACCGCTACTTAACCCGGTTGTTAGTACCAATGGTCAATTAAAAATTAAAAATTAAAAATTGAATGCCCAATTTTTAATTTTTAATTTTTAATTCTTTCACACCGCTTGCGGCTGAACCTGCGGCTGGAACTGGAACAACGAATAAACCACATTACGGCGAATATCCGTCATCATGTCCAGAAACATCTCATACCCTTCCTGCTTGTACTCAATCAGCGGGTCTTTTTGACCGTAGCCGCGCAAACCTACCGACTCGCGCAAGGCGTCCATTGCTTGTAGGTGTTCTCGCCAGAGGGTATCAATTTGCTGCAAAATAAAAAACCGCTCGGCTTGGCGCATCAAACCAGGCTGAATTTGATCGACGGTCGATTCTTTGAGGTCGTAGGCTTTTCGCACTTCTTCTTGCAAGAAAGTTTTGATTTCTCCGACGCTCATGTCTTCGAGATGGGACGGCTCCAAATCTGCCAACAGATTGACAAATTCCTTCACCTTGGCGACAAGGCTGTTTAAGTCCCATTCTTCCGAAGGTAATTCTGGGTTGACGTAAGCCTCCACAATGTCATCCATTGTCCGCTCGGCATACTGAATCACCTGTTCTTTCAAATCCAGTCCTTCCAAGACGCGGCGGCGTTCGGCATAGATAGCGCGACGCTGGTTGTTCATCACCTCGTCGTACTCAAATACCTGCTTCCGGATGTCATAGTAGTAGGTTTCGACTTTTTTCTGCGCCCCTTCCAGACTCCGCGTTAGCATCCCGGATTCAATGGGCATATCCTCTTCTACCCGCAATCGATCCATCAATCCCGCCACGCGATCGCCGCCAAAAATCCGCAACAGGTTGTCTTCCAAACTCAAGAAAAACTTCGTCGAGCCTGGGTCTCCCTGTCGTCCGGCGCGACCCCGCAACTGGTTGTCAATCCGGCGCGACTCGTGGCGTTCTGTGCCGATAACGTGCAAACCCCCTAGCCGTACCACCTCTTCGTGTTCGGCGCTAGTAAACTGTTCGTACTCTTTGTGAATTAAGTTATAAACCTCCCGCAGCCTTTGGATTACCGCGTCATCCGTCGGTGCTTTTTCTGAGGCAACGGCTAGCTTATCCTCTGCCTCCAACTCTGGCAGACTCCGCTCTCCATATCGCTGTACGGCAAAATCCACCGCACTTTTCAGCTTTTGTTCCGTATCCTTTGATAACTGGGTCGGGAAAATTTGCGGGCTAACCTTCCAGCTTTTCACCTTCTTACCAGGAGTAAACCCCTGCGCTGGCGTACGTCCTGGCGCTCCCGCCACCTGGCTTAAGGCAAAACTATCTTCTTCTTCCGGCTGCACAATCTTGGGCATCAAGTATTCCCGCAGCTTCAGCCGTGCCATATAGTCCGCATTACCGCCCAAAATGATGTCGGTTCCGCGACCCGCCATATTCGTCGCAATCGTCACTTTCCCTTGGCGACCGGCTTGGGCGACAATTTCCGACTCCCGCTCCACATTTTCCGGTTTGGCATTCAGCAGGTTGTGCGGTACTTCTCGTTCGCTCAACAGAGTCGACAGCAGTTCCGATTTTTCCACACTGGTTGTTCCCACCAGGACGGGTCGTCCAACTTTGTGCATTTCGGCGCACTCTTGGGCGATCGCTCGCCACTTCCCTGCCTCTACCTTGTAGACCACATCGGGCATATCTCCCCGTCCGCTCGCTCTATTGGTAGGAATTTGCGTAACTTCCAGTTTGTAGATTTTTTCAAACTCGGCTTCTTCTGTCTTTGCCGTTCCGGTCATCCCGGCTAGCTTTTCATACAGCAAGAAGAAATTTTGATAGGTAATTGTCGCTAGCGTTTGCGTCTCATTCTGAATTTCTACTCGCTCTTTCGCCTCAATTGCTTGGTGGAGTCCGTCACTCCAGCGACGACCGGGCAGTACCCGCCCCGTAAATTCGTCCACAATCACGACTTCCCCGCCCCGGACGATATAGTTCACATCTACTTTAAACAGCTCTTTTGCCTTAATCGCATTAAAGATATAGTGCGCCCACGGATCGTTAGGGTCGTACAAATCCTCGACTTCCAGCAACTGTTCTGCTCTGGCAAACCCTTCATCCGTCATCAGAACGTTACGAGCTTTTTCATCTACCTCGTAATGCCCTTGCTTATTCCCGTCGCTCTCAACTTCCTTTTCCAGCGCCGAAGCGATCGCTGCCGCCTTCATGTACTTCTCGGTTGGGCGTTCGACTTGCCCGGAAATAATCAGCGGCGTCCGCGCCTCATCAATCAACACCGAGTCTACTTCGTCGATGATGCAATAGTTCGGTGGACGCTGTACCACATCCGCCATTGAGGTTGCCATGTTGTCGCGCAGGTAATCAAAACCTAGTTCGCTGTTCGTGGCGTAAGTAACATCGCAAGCGTAATTTTTCTGGCGTTCGTTTGGCCCCATTCCTGATTGAATCAGCCCCACGCTCAAGCCCAAGAACCGATGCACCTGACCCATCCACTCGGCGTCGCGCCTCGCCAGGTAGTCGTTGACCGTGACTACGTGGACTCCCTTGCCAGTCAGGGCGTTGAGGTAAGCCGGTAGCGTTGATACCAGGGTTTTTCCCTCCCCTGTTTTCATTTCGGCGATTTGACCTTTGTGCAGAACAATACCACCTAGCATCTGCACGTCAAAGTGGCGCATTCCCAAAACTCTTCGCCCTGCTTCCCGCACGACTGCAAAAGCTTCTGGGAGCAACTCATCCAACAGTTCTTGGCGTTCCCGATCTGTCTTGGCTTTCTCCAGTCGCTGTTTAAATTCTGCCGTCTTGCCCGTCAGTTGTTCGTCGGACAGCGCTTGGATTTCTTCTTCCAAGATGTTGATATCTACAACATAAGGTTGGTATTTTTTGAGCTTGCGTGCGTTGGGATCGCCCAGTATTTTTTTAAACATAGCAGCAAAAGGAGACTTTAGAAGGATGAAGGATGTTAGCGATTCGCTGTCGCGTATGGCGAAGCCTATAGCGGCGCTTTCTTCGCAGGATGAAGGATGAAGGATGAACTTAAGAGTCAGAAGTCAGAAGTCAGCAGAGAAGTCCTACTTAATTCATCTTTCTGCCTTGCGGTTTTATGCCTCCAACGACCTTCGGCATTTATCAATCATCGTATCATTTCCACTTAGGCTGAGATGGTACGGGCATCCCGTCTAACTTTAGGGTGAATTTTCCCATTCAGCAGTCAGACCCCGGAAGTTGTATTGATTAGCGCCAGGGTGACAGGTGACGCAACTGGATAGTTTTACGGGTTGGGGCAGTTCGACGCGAGGATGAAGTGCTTTTAAATAGCGAGATTCTGTAACCCGATAGGGCACTGCTTCTTTTTCTAGTTGGGGGCGAGAGTAAGTCCGCACGTAATCCCAAATCAGTAAAAGCGAGGGAGTGATGATGCGCGGTAGCTGCTTCCCGTAATGTTGCTGTGTCTCTTGCAGCAGATTTTTCCAGGTTTCCATCGGCAGAACGGCTGGGGGGACGGCAATGTGACAGGTGGAACAGTTATTCAGGTAAAGTTGTTGTGCCAATTCGAGGCGACTGATAACTGGATCGACGGTGCCAATTGTTTCTGTGGCTGCACTGTTGGCAGTGGCTGTTGACATTTGGGCGATGGGTACTTTGCTCTGAACCTCCATTGCCATTGCCATTCCCCATCCCAGGATGATACTCCAGACTAAGAGCAGCAAAAATAAAGTAAATAGCGATCGCTTGCGTATGCCCTTAGGCGCAGCTTCTCGCCCTGGGAAAGCGCGGGAGCGGGTTTTTGACCGGACAAGCTTTGGCATAACGGGTGCTTGGGTAATGGGTAATGGGTCGTGGGTTGTGGGTTGTGGGTTAATTCACCGACTACCTGCTACCTACTACCTACTACCAAAAGACAACTGACAAAGGACAAAAGTCTATGGAATCGGAATCGAGCGCAGCAGACGCTCCACAATCGTCTTAGCACGGCGACCGCCCGATGGAATCAGACGATGGGAAAGGACGTGAGGTGCCAGGAACTTCACATCATCGGGAATAGCATAATCCCGCCCTTCCAAAAAAGCCAGTGCTTGGGTACTTCGCTGCAAGGCAACTGTACCGCGAGGACTGGCACCCAGCGTAATTTCTTCATCTTTCCTAGTCGCCCGCACCAAGTCGAGAATGTACTGTTGCAAAGACGCCTCAACCTTCACGCTGCCACACAGACGCCGTAACTCCAGCACGTCTTCCAGAGAAATACAGGGCTGTAAGTCTTCTACCGTAACGCCTTCAGCGAGCCGTTGCAGCATTTGGAGTTCTTCTTGCTCGCTGGGATAGCCCAAAGTTAAGGAAACTGTGAAGCGATCCATTTGGGCTTCTGGCAACGGAAACGTGCCCTGATACTCAATTGGGTTCTGAGTAGCGATCGCAAAAAACGGATTGGGTACGGTGCGAGAAACCCCATCGACGGTGACTTGTCGCTCTTCCATCACTTCTAATAAAGCAGATTGGGTGCGGGGGGTGGCGCGGTTAATTTCGTCTGCCAGCAGCACATTCGCAAACACGGGCCCTGCTAGAAATTCAAACTCGCGTCCGGCGGGATTCCAGATATTCGTGCCGGTGATATCGGTGGGCAAAAGATCCGGGGTACATTGAATGCGTTGAAATTTTCCGTCAATCGAGCGTGCCAGCGATTTAGCCAGCAGGGTTTTACCAACGCCAGGGACATCTTCCAACAGGGCGTGACCACCGGAAAGCAGCGCTACCAGCACTAAGCGAATGGCATCTGCTTTACCGACAATCGTGCGACCCAGATTTTGCTTGAGCTGCTCAATACGTTGTCTCATATTCTTTAGTTTTTAGTCATTCGTCAGTGGTGAATTCGTCCATTGTCCGTTGTCCGTTGTCCCTTGTCTGCGAACAGTTGACAATAACTGATGACGATTGACTATGGACGAATGAGATCGCTTAACCATTCACCCTTAAAAAGGCTCTTGCTGCCTCGCAGTCTGCCTGTATTTGCGTCTCACCTCACTTTTCACTCCTCACTTTTCACTCCTCACTCCTCACTCCTCACTCCTCACTCCTCACTTCTCACTTCTCACTCCTCAGCCCTCAGTCCTCAGTCCTCAGTCCTCAGTCCTCACTTTTCCCTCCTCAGTCCTCAGTCCTCAGCCCTCAGCCCTCAGCCCTCAGCCCTAAAAAGGCTCTTGCTGCCTCGCAGTCTGCCTGTATTTGTGTCTTAAGCGCGTCTAGGGAAGCAAATTTTTGTTCGGAGCGCAAAAACTGTTCCAAGCTCACGGTTAGGGTCTTTCCATATAAATCTCCGACCCAACCTAACAGGTGAACTTCTACGGTGGGGGTGGTACCGTCCACCGTTGGGCGATAGCCAATATTCATCACGCCGATGCCCTCCATCGGCAAGGAACCACAATCCGCCGCTACTTTGGCTTCTCCAGTCCCTGTTTCCGTTTGCTCGGTGGCTTCCGAATCATCCTCGGTTTCGCTATAAACTCTGACACAATAAACGCCCTGCCGGGGTAAAAACTTTTCTGAAGGGAGTTGCAGGTTGGCGGTAGGAAATCCGATGGTTCTGCCCAGTTGTTGTCCTTTCACGACTAATCCGGTGAGAGTGTAAGGACGCCCTAATAGCCTATTTGCCTGCTGTAAGTCTCCTTCTTGGAGCGCCTGACGGATGACTGAACTGCTAATCCGTTCGCCTTCACAGGTTTGCAACGGCACTAAGGTGACATGGATGCCATAAGAGTGAGCGATCGCTTTTAAGTCTGCTGCCGTTCCTGCTCTTTGGCACCCAAAGCGAAAATCCTCTCCAACACTGACACTTTGCGCTCGGAGTTGTCGCACTAAAATCTTTTCCACAAACTGCTGCGGACTCAAAGCAGCCAGTTCCCTGTCGAACGGCAACAACACTAGCTGTTCCACACCCAATGCCTCTAGTTGTCGCACTTTTTCGGGTCGGGGTGTCAGCAGTCCTCGGCGTTGACCTGTAAAAAACTCTTGCGGATGCGGATTAAACGTCACCACTGTAGCGATGGGATGTTCATCTGAACTGAGAATTTTCGTCTCAGGCGACCGTTCGCTATCCTCACTCTGGCTTTGCCAACGGTATTTTAACCGCCGCTCAAGGGACGATGGAGGAAGCGTCGGTACAGCAGGAGCGTCAGAGACCTTCAAAATCGGTTTGACGACCTGTTGATGCCCACGATGCACACCGTCAAAGTTTCCCAAGGCAACAGCGGTTGGTTTTAGAGCAGTGTCAGGAGAAGAAGTTACCCACACGCTTTACATTTTTACATAATTTAGTCGTTAGTTATTAGCCATTAGCCAATGACCAATTTAGGCAGAAACCCCCGCTTCTTGTACAGCGATCGCATTTGGCAGATGATTCTGTGGCACTAGCTGAATTGACAAGCCTTCCCGCGCCATCATCGCTTCAGGAAACTCCTGCGCCACTTGTTCGCCAACCCTATCGAGAAAATCATCATTGTGCAACGGATCGTGGTGGAAAATCACCAGTTTTTTCACCTTCGCGGCACGAGCCACTTTCACCGCTTCCTGCCAGGTCGAATGTCCCCAACCTACTTTTGAAGACTTGGGTGAGTCGTATTCCTCATCCGTGTAAGTAGCATCATAAATCAGGACATCTGCATTCCGAGCCAGCCACAAAACTTTTTCATCTATGCGAGCCGGGGAATGTTCTGTATCGGTCACGTAGGCAGCCGCACACCCCCGCCAGTTAACGCGGTATCCCACAGCTTCACCGGGATGGTTCAACAGGGCATTTTCGACTGTAATTTCTCCAATTTGAACCTTTTGCCCGATTGGCAAATCGTAGAATTTCAAATCGGCTCCCATGATTTGTAAAGGCACGGGAAAATTTGGGTGAAGCATTTGGTCGCGCAGGCGCTGCTCAATCGTCGAACCATTCGGAGCAACCGTTCCATGAATATGAAACCGATTCCCCTTAATAAAAGCAGGAACAAAAAAAGGAAACCCTTGAATGTGATCCCAGTGGGAGTGGGTGAAGAACATATAAGCTTCCACCGGCATTTGAGATAGCAGGGATTGCCCTAAGACTCGCAGGCCAGTGCCGCCATCGAAAATCAGGCGTTCACCACCCACTCTCATCTCAACACAAGGCGTATTGCCTCCATACCGGACTGTCTCCGGCCCCGGACAGGCGATACTTCCTCTTACTCCCCAAAAGTGAATTGTGAATAGGTTTTGCATGCTAGACATGGGTGTTGCCTGTAGGATTCCGATCGCGGTTCATCAGAAAGGTTTTACTGATTGTTCATATAGTTTTGTACCAGAAGCCTGCGCGAGATTGTGACCGTGCCTGCTTGAGGAAAGTCCAGCCAATCCCAAAAAGCCTTGGTTGCCAAACCAGGCTCAACAATTCAGCTGCTGACGTACTAGAGAGTGATTCGGCAGAAGACCCTATTCTTCTATTTGAGTATGACTCAAAACTGCTCACTGGCATGATTGCAGATGCCGCTTTGGCAAGCGTTTCTTAAGGAAACTTTTTAGGTTACGCTACTGCCTCTGGTAGGACACGCATCCAAACTAGGAGGACGCTAGCTTTTGGATTAATTTAAAAAGCTTAGCAGTTTAGTTGTAAAAACGTCTGGCACTTGTGCAACAGTAATCTGTGATCTAGCTCACCTTCAAAATATAAACAAGTTGCTAGAGGACAGAACTTGCCTTGTGTAGACAGATGAAGTTGCACACCTGGAGAGCAAAATTTCCCAAGAGGAGCGGCCTTGCCTCTACCTCTCTATATGGATCTTACCAAGTCTGAGCCTGGATTGCCTGCCGCTTAGTTGAGCGAAACTTTTTTAGTTAGAGTTGACTTAGAAACACAATGCTCTCCTGAACTCTTTGCCCACGTATAGATTGAGGGTGTCTCTTGGGAATGCTGCCTATCAATTCAGAGCCAAGTATCAGAGCCAAGTATCAGAGCCATCAAAAAAGCGCTTTTTGCGACGGGCACTATGGCACTCAGGCGCTTTCATCAGTAAACTCCTTCACTTCTGTCGTCACTGATTGCGTAGCGTGCGCTGAGAAGGTCTGCTTCTTCAACAGCCTTCGTTAGCTCGGTATCCGCAGCAGCTATAGGCAAGGACAGATATCTGCCTTCTACCAGGTCTTGTAAGCCGTAAATCGTTCACTCATCGCTTGCCAAGCACCGAGGGCACCCGGCTCACTACTGAGATTGCCTTTAACAAGTAGGACTTACGCAAAGCTTATACATATAGGGTTCTTGTCGGTTCAATCCCCCTGTGGTTGCCCCCATATGTGGTGATGTTGCGTAAGTCCTGACAAGATTGCTCAAGTTGATAGCCTCACATCTTGCACCTATGGCATTAACCCGCCAGATGTGGGGTTCAAACCCCACAGCTTATAGCTAAGGTCCACGTTTCGTGGACTGGGGAAGAATCAAGTACATTTCAATGGGCTTGATTCTGTTAGCCCAGAACTTGAATTCCGAGCGGGATTGGCGGCTTGTTGAGAATGGTGCCAGATATCAGTTTCAACGTTGTTTATTTTATCTAAACCTAATCTCTGTATAGGAGCAATGCCGCTTCAGCGATTCGCACACTCACCCTTGAGTAGGCTGTTTACCCTCGGTAAATACTCAAAGCAAGCAGGATTTATTTAGTTTGTCGCTAAATAAATCCGTATTGATATCAGTGCCAAAAACTATTTACTTATAAAATCGGTGTTTGATTAACTCCCCGAAAATATTCAACCCAGTGTTTCTATTCGGTAAACACTTAAAATTGTTTTCTTTACATTTGCATCATTAAAATAAGTGCGTGGTTCTGCTGAAGACATTACAGATGTAAATGTGAAATACTTAATAGGAAATCTCGGTTATTGGCAATAATCGCAAAAGTCAAAATTCTGTTATTAACAGTCAGAACTAAGGACGGGCATGGGTTTCTAAACGCAGTATATCTGTTCTGCTCACAGCAGATTTTGTAAGTAAGTGTCTAGTTAGATGTCGCAAGATTTGCAAAAAATTAATCTAAAGCTTCTTTTAAATAAAGATATGAAGAAGTTTTAAATAATCGATAGACAAGCCCGAAAATAATCTCTAAAGTAAGGTTACGACAGATAAATTATGATTAGCTTCTAAAAAAGCCAGGGGGAATCTACAAGTTCAAGGCATTTCATTGATGGTTAAACATCCTGTGATATACAACCTTGCACTGTAGTGCAAAGATCGCAGATTACATAGCGCAACTTCGTTTCACTCTTAAATTGGTAAAGGTTTTAATTACGATGAAAAGGACAATTCCGACTTTACTTGGTTATTCCTTCGTGGCTGCTGGTGTTGCGATCGCATCTTCTGCATTTTCCCCAGCCAATGCTGCCTCTATGACTTTTAGCGCCTCTCCCTTCACAGGTTCTGTGGCTAAGGTCAACTATACTTTGGATGACACCATAGCAGGAGCAGGCAAAGTTCAGTTCAAAGTGGATGTTGACACAAGCGTATCGCTTGCCGACCTACGCGGAGTCTTCTTTAACATTCTGGATAACTCGCTCCTAAGCGGTCTAAGCGTAGTTGGTCAGAACCAAGCAGGTAAAGACCCATTAATAACGACGACTGCCTATAACACCAGCGGGAACCTTAGCAGCGTTGGTCAAGCTAATTTGAATGGCGATGGAGGCAATCACTCATTTGAATTTGGTATAGAAATTGGTGAGCAAGGTTTGAAGGGCGGTAAGGACGACTTTCAAACGGCCATTTTTACCCTGTCCCATGCCACAACAGCTTTAACCCTCGCTCAGTTTTACGGTCAGGACTTCGGAGTGCGCGTGATGAGCGTAGGCACTGGAAACAATCGTGAGGGAAGTAGCAAACTAATCGCAACCGCAGCACCAGCACCGGCTCCAGCCCCCGCACCAGCCCCCGCACCAGCCCCC
>NZ_JBHZGO010000113.1:0-86364 GCF_042747725.1 Coleofasciculus sp. H7-2 | reverse complement strand
TATCAGCGTTTCGGACAGCGATGTCTTTCCGTTTCGTGGAGTGGTTGCACCACAATCACGACGTATTCGTTGCTTATCAAGCTGCTTTGGGCTTTATTTGGGCTTGAAATCTGTTTAAGTCCCGCTAATCCGGGATTCAGTTCGATCCCAGCGTCCTCCACTTCGTTAAGGATCTCAGCTACCGTAGGTAAAGATAAAGAAAAGTTGTAAATAAATTCAATATGAAAGGGTTGGACAAAATTAATGAGGATACCTTCGGGGTTGGTGATTCAAGACCAGAAAATAACCAACTACCTACTTGTTTACCAACCCAAAGATGATAAATCAGAGTATTTGGCTTTAGCAGGCTATAACCTTGAAAATTGGGAAATTCTGAAGAGAGATATACTAAATGCTGTAGATGGCTCTGAAGTTACAGAAGTAACGTCCACTGATTGGGGTACTCGCTTAAAGGTCAAAAGCCAGTGGTATGGCCCTAATAGTCGGCTAGTTAGGGTAATTACTATCTGGCAGCAGGATGAGGGAGCAGATATTGTTAAATTTATAACTTTATATCCTGACAAGTTATAGGAAGGTTAAAACGATGACAACAGCAAGATTATTTCAGTGGGTGTTACTTAATCAAGACATTCCTGATAGCCCAGTTCAAAAAGGTGACAAGGGAGTTGTATTAGATCATCTACCTCCTACTAAGAATCAGCCGGAGGCAGGATATACTCTGGAAGTCTTTAAAGATGGGGAAACTTTAGATGTGATTTCTGTACCTATTTCTTGGGTAACTCCGTTACCTGAAATATGGGGAAAGGCTGAACTCACCCCAAATGACATTAATGTAAAGGCTTTGAATTAGCAGGAGGAGAGGATGCGATCGCATCCTCTCAAGGAGTTATCATGCGCTGAATTACAGCCAAGATAGGGGTATACTCGGTAGGTTTCAAACAACCCCGATACTCAACAATCCTGTTAACATCTAAAACCCTTACTTGATCCAACAAAACGATAGAAGGTTTTTTCAACCCAGCAATTCCAGCGGGGAAACGTGGGTATAAATCTGGGGAAGCGATCGCCCACGTTTGACCTCTATCAGTTGTCATAGGAATTACAATTACTGACGAGAATCGGGGGACTCCTATTTGATAAGGAAAGCCTACCACAATCGCAGGACGGTAGCCTTCTTGTTCATGTCCTCTAGGTTGGTGTCTGGGAAAGTTTGCCGTTACAACATCTCCAGTCTGTAACGAGTCAATTGTCATGGCTTAATAACAACAATTCCCTTCCCTGGAATATATTTAACAGGATAGCCTTCACCTATCTCTCCCGGTTCCCAGTCGTAAGGTTCATCCTCTATATCGTCTGATAGTTGCTCACGATTTTCCATTTCTTCTATCCGTTCTGTCAAACCGAACTTTTCAAGGATTTTCTCGATTTGTTCAAATTCAGCAATCGGGATTTGTACGGCAACAGGTTGTTGATTTTCGTCAAGTATGTAACTTTTAGTTATTTTTAGCATCTGGCTAATTCCCTTTAGATGTAATTCCGTTTAACTCAAGGCTCCTACTTGTAAGGATAAGCTTTTGTGCTGGCTTTGGAATAGAAGGAAGGATGAGCGATCGCCTTCTTTCAATCAAGACGCGAACTGACTTTTTCTGCGCTTCGCTATCGCTCCTCCAATCAATCAAGCTATTATGTACTGGAAAGGTATACAGCATGAGGGAATTACCCACCATGTCCAAGCAGACAACGTTCACTGATGCTAGTGCTAACCTAGCCGAACTGTGCGATCGCGTCGTTGCCGATCGAGATGTGGCGATCATTACCCGACAGGAAGGTGAAAGCGTCGCCTTGATTGCTGCTGACGAACTGGATAGTTTGCTAGAAACCGCCTATTTACTCCGTTCACCTAAAAATGCAGCACGTTTGCTAACTGCTCTAGAACGAGCCAAAGCGAAAACTTTAGAACCACAGAGTATTGACAGCCTACGCCAGGAGTTAGGGATTGACTCAGAAGGATGAACCGCAACCCCAAGAAATAAAGGCTCGTGATGCGGTTTTTCACCCATAATTTCGGGAAGACCTCGCCTATTGGGTCAAGACAAACCGCAAAACTGCACTGCGTGCCTTTAAGCTGATTGAAGATATCATGCGAGATCCTTTTACAGGTATTGGCAAGCCAGAACCGCTTAAATACATGGACTCAAACGCATGGTCGCGGCGATTGACTGAGGAACACCGAATAATTTACCTGGTCAGCGATGACAGAATTGATTTTCTCCAAGCTCGATATCATTATTGAAAACGCGATCGCGCTCATCTCCACCAAAGCGCGAACTGACTTTTTCTGCGCTTCGCTATCGCATTACATCGTCACTTTCACTAGCTGCACTAATAAGCTTTTATATTGGTTTGAAATTAGGGAAAGGAGAGGCGCGATCGCTACTACACTCTCGCCTCACTAACCTCGAACTTAACTTCATCGTAAATATCTGATGACGAAATTTTAAATCGGAAAGAAATTTAAGCTAGCACTGCATCTTTATTTTTATATTTACAAAAAAACTATCTTTTAGAAGTTTGGGTAGATTTTCAAAGTGGTTCTATATTAAGCAACTAATTATACTTGGAAAGAAACAAATATGTTAAGTAAACTTAAAATTTATAATGTTATCTTAAACTTTTATAAGTATTTATAAATAATTAAATAATAATTTAAGAGTTGGTAATCGTATTATGACGAGGTTATGAGTAACGCCAAAATTATAATTACAATCGAGAAAAAAAGTTAAATCAATTTCTGGGTATTAGTCAGCGCCAATTATTAATCAAAACTTCATGCTCCTGTTCTTTGAAAGAAATGCTTAAGAATACTCAAGTTAAGTGCTAAGCAATTATGATTAGTAGAGCCACCTGGCAATGGCAAGATTTTACTATCGTAATCTGCACTTTTATAGTCCGCCGCTTCCTCTAGTTACAAATATTATTGTGGTGAATAATAATGCTGTTCCTTAGGTTGCATAGTTTCTGAGGGTATTTGCTTTTATACTAAATTCATGCATCTGTGAGAATGAAGGAAGCGATCGCTCGTGAATTTATGAAAACTCCTGGAAGCGCATCAACCCTTAAGCTTAATTCTCACAGAACAAGTACGTGATGAAAGAGGAAATCTTTAACCAACAGATAGAGGCGGCACAACAGCGCCTGCACGAGCTGTGGCAGCGTACTAGGGAATCCCCATCCCTCCCGCATCCGCAGGAAACACTGACAAAGGAGGCTTTGCAAGAACTCTTCACGGCTTTGGAAGAGTTGCAGGTGGCTACAGAGGAGTTGCAGCAACGCAACGAAGAACTGGCGATCGCTTACGAGACTGTAAAAGCAGAACGCCAGCGCTACCAAGAGCTATTTGAGTTTGCCCCAGACGGGTACTTAGTAACGAATACCTTTGGAATCATTCAAGAGACTAACCGCACGGCGGCGGCTTTGCTGAACCGATCCCAGAATTTTCTAATAGGCAAACCGATGGCGATTTTTGTGGCTAAGGAAGATCGCAAAACCTTTCGGGATCTATTGACTCAATTGAATTACTTTCCGCAGTTGCACGACTGGGAAGTGCGCTTACAATCCTCGAAAGGTCAGCCGTTCTCGGCGGCACTTAACGTGGCGGCTATACGCGATCGCTCCGGCAACTTAATCGGTTTGCGTTGGCTATTGCGTGACATCACCGAACGCCACAAGCAGGCGGAACAAACCCGCAAGGCACTGGAACAAGAAAAAGAACTCAGCAATTTCAAATCTCGCTTCATCAGAGCTGCATCTCATGAATTCCGCACGCCGCTGACAATAATCTCCATGTCTGCTGAATTACTGGAACGCTACAAACACAAATTGTCTGAAGTGCAAAAGGACTCGCATTTCCAGAAAATAAGAGCCGCTAGCAAACAAATGGCTCGGTTGTTAAACGACATCCTCCTTCTTGATAAAACAGAGGCTGGCAAGTTAGAGCTTAATCCCGTACCGCTGGATTTAGTAGAGTTTAGCCGCGAGTTGGTGGAAGAATTGCAACTTAACGTTGGCTCCCAACACGCGATTACTTTTATTCATCAAGGTGAGTGTACTAATGCCTACCTGGATAAAAAGCTGCTGCGACAAATTATCGATCATTTGCTTTTAAATGCAATTAAATATTCTCCCAGAGGCAGCAAAGTTCATTTTGAACTTATCTGTCAGGAGCGTGAGGCAATCTTCCAAATTCAGGACGAGGGAATAGGAATCCCAAAAGAAGACCAACTACGCTTGTTTGAGCGATTCCATCGAGGAAAGAATGTCGGCACAATCTCTGGTACAGGGCTGGGATTGACAATCGTTAAAGAGTGTGTAGATTTATACGATGGTGCGATCGCCCTCAAGAGTGAAATTGGCATCGGCACGACTTTTACTGTTAAGCTGCCGCTCAATCAACTGCAAGAAAACGGATAAGCAATTAAAAATTTAAAATGCCTAATTAAAAATTGTCAAATCCAGTCGAAATAGTAGAGACTTTGTATGCAGCGTCTCTACTTTAGGTATTTACTGTATTCCAATTAAATGTGTCAGGACTTACGCAAAGCTTATACATATAGCGTTTTTTCGGGTTCAATCCCCCTGTGGTTGCCCCTAGATGTGGTGATGTGCGGCGAGTCCTGTGTGTGACAGCTTAAGTAAAGATTTTTTTATGTGCTTGATCGTCAATCTCTTCTGCCAAAATAAGCTTAGGATCGCGGATTAAATAACCTACATACCTTCACCTCGTAGGTTGAACCCAAGACACAAAGCAAAACCTAACTGTATAAAAAAGTAAAAGTTGAGTTTCGCTTACGCAAGAACCCAACCTAGCATCATTCTTAGGGATTATCACCAGTTAGTTGTAGTCAGGACCAACGTTATCAAGCCGGAAGTTGGGTAACGTTGAGCGCTCTACCCAACAAACCGGATTGTCATGGAAGAGCGCTCGCTCTTCCCTTCCATGACCCAGCTATTCCCATTCACCTACGGTCTATACAGCCCTTCTCGCAGCAGCAGGCGGCAACGCTAAGCGGGGCGATGATGTCTGGGGATAATTGCGTGGCTTGTGACCGTTCTGGGAGGCTTGTGGGGGCGCATCCTGAAGTAAAACGTCCCGAATCAACCGCGCCGCCACTCGCTGCACCAAACCACCGGCAATTTTTTGACCCATGCGCTGAGTTTCTGGCTTCATCAGCAATTGGGGAATCACAGGCAGCAGTTGCATCGGGTCAAACCCGCTAGTTTCTTGGAGAATATCCCAAATCCGTTTAATATGCTCCAGACTGGGGGGCGTTTCTACCGACGGCGGTGCCTCATTCACCGTCATCCCCACCCGTTCGCGCAGCGAATACGTGACATTTTGGAAGGTGCGGCGTCCCAGCGTATCTATACCCTTAACAATTTCATCCGTTAGGTGTTCCCGGATAAATGCACCCCGCTCTGAGAACAGAAAATCTAAGGTCTGGTTCAGCACCTGATTCAGGTCGTAATCGTCACTGAAACGGGCATTTTTTAACAGATTTTCCAGACGATTCCAGCGGAAACTGCCGTCTTTGAACAGGAGGTCACGCAGAGATGCCCGCAATTCCGGCGAGGGGTCTGTCAAGAGGCGCTTGGCAACGTAGGGATACGCTTTACTGAGAACTTTGAAATTGGGATCGACATTAATCGCAATCCCTTCTAACGTGACCAGAGAGCGGATAATCAGCGCGTAGTAAGCTGGAACGCGGAAGGGATACTCATACATCAACGCCGACATATCATCGGTGATGCTCTTGAAGTTCATCTCCGCGACACTGGCTCCCAGCGCGTTGCTGAAGACCTTGGAAAGGGCTGGGATGATGGGGGTCAGGTCAGTGTCTGGGGTTAAAAACTCTAGATTCACATAGTCGCGGGCTAAGCCCTCAAAGTCGCGGTTGACCATGTGAACCACTGCTTCAATTAAGCCATACCGCTGATAAGGCTTGACATCGCTCATCATGCCAAAGTCCAGATAAGCCAGCTGACCGTCAGTAGTCGCTAACAAGTTACCTGGATGGGGGTCAGCGTGGAAAAAGCCATGTTCCAGCAATTGCCGCAGCGAACACTGAACGCCCACCTCGATTAAGTGAACGGCATCAATTCCCTGAGCGCGGAGTGCCTCTGGCTGGGTCAATTTGGTACCGTTAATCCACTCCATTGTCAGGACGCGACGCTGGGTGTATTTCCAGTAAATCTTGGGAATGTAAATATCTGGTAAGTGACCGTATAGAGAAGCAAAGCGCTCGGCGTTGTGACCCTCCTGGGTATAGTCCATTTCTTCATAGATGCGGGTGCCAAATTCATCCATGATGGAGACGAGGTCGCTCCGCACCTGTTTGAGATTTCTCTGCGCCCATCCGGCAAGGGTACGCAGGATGTAGATATCTAGGGCAATGTTTTCTCTTAAGCCCGGACGCTGCACCTTCACGGCAACGGTTTCGCCAGTCTTGAGCTTACCTTTGTAGACTTGTCCCAAGGAGGCAGCGGCTACAGGGTTGGGGGAGAGTTCGGCGTAAATTTGTTCGGGGCGATCGCCTAATTCTTCCTCAATAAACCGATAAGCTAATTCATTGGGAAATGGTGGCAGCTGGTCTTGCAGGTGACTCAGTTCGTCTAAATAAGTCGTCGGAACTAAGTCTGGTCGAGTCGAGAGCGCTTGTCCCACCTTAATATAGGCGGGTCCCAGTCTCGTGATTATTTTCCGCAAGCGAATTGCCCGTTTCCGCTCGTTTTGGGCAACTCGACCTGTTTGCTTGTCCCACCACATACTCAGTCCAAAGCGGAGTATCGGCACCAGAATGTTGAACAATCGCCCCCAAACTTGGAATGGACGCCTCCGGTAGTAATCGGTAATGGCGACGGGGTTGTAGCGCAGTTCTTCGGCTTGGGTATAGACGGTTTGGGCACCCACGACTGCTGGATATTGCTCTGCTGTGGCGGTAAGCTCATACTCCACCACGACCGGCGAGGCAAGGGCGGACGCTATCTGGGCAGGCTTTTTCATCGCACCTGTTGTAGAAACGCCAACCGACAGGTCGGCGCTTCGCCTATCGCTTGCGTCTGTCCGATGTGAGATTGGGGAGACTGTTTTAACATTCATAAGCTTGGGAACCGACGAGAGAGCAACTCTATTAAGTATTGTAACAATAAGCGAGGGAAGCGCCAGGACGAGGTACCACGGCTCCCGCTCTAGGACAATGCCAATTAGGTCAATTTCCCGCTACCCTGAAAAAGTTTCGGGACTTAAAACTAAACACTAAACTAAGTTTGGTAGCCCAGTACCTGTTTTGAATAACTCGCGAGCATCGATTGCTTAGCACAAGACAATTGTTCATTGAGTTGCCGCTGCCTGCCCTCTTCCCTCAAGGTGAATTTTGCTCCATGCTCCTGTCCCTACGGATTGAAAACTTTGCCTTGATTGACCATCTGGAGCTAGAATTTGGCTCTGGATTGAATGTTCTGACCGGCGAAACCGGCGCGGGAAAGTCGATTATCCTGGATGCGATTGACGCCGCCTTGGGCGGGAAAGTCAGCAAATGGTCGATTCGCACGGGTAGCGATCGCGCTTTGGTGGAAGCCACCTTCAAGGTTGACCGAGTTGTGACTGAGTGGCTCTCTGAACAAGAGATCGAGCTGCTTGATGACACAGCCGTGGTTTGTTGTCGGGAGATTGCCTGCCTGCAAGGAAGCCTCCGCAGCCGCTCTCGCGTGAATGGAGTTCTGGTCAACCGGCAATTAATGGATCGCCTGCGCGATCGCTTAGTAGAAATTACTGCCCAAGGTCAAACCGTGCAACTCGTGGCACCCGCGCTTCAGCGAGAGTTGCTGGATGTCTATGGCGGCGAAGCGGTGCTACAGCAACGCTCAGTCGTTCAAGCTGCCTATCTCGACTCTCAACAGGCACGGGACGCAAGAGACAAACGCCGTCAGTCCGAGCAGCAACGCTTGCAACGGCTCGACTTGCTACAGTATCAAGCCCAAGAATTGACTGCTGCCAATTTGAGCGAACCAGATGAACCAGAACAGCTCGAACAAGAACGCCAGCGCTTAAGTCATGTGGTGGAGTTACAACAGCTGAGTTATCAGGTTTATCAAGCTCTTTATCAAAATGATGCAGGTGAGTCAGCGGGTGCAGACTTATTGGGTCAAGCCGAAGCAACGCTGATTGATATGGTGACTTATGATGCCACTCTGCAACCCGTGCTAGATATGGTGAGTACGGCTCTGGCGCAAGTAGTGGAAGCCGGACAGCAAATTAATGCTTACGGTGCTTCTTTAGAAGCCGATCCCCAGCGACTGGCGGAAGTGGAAGAGCGCATCCGCACCCTGAAGCAGATTTGCCGCAAGTATGGTCCGACGTTGGGGGAAGCGATCGCCTACAGTCAGAGCATCCACGGTGAACTCACTCTCCTCACCGATAGCGGTCACTCCCTCGAAGAACTAGAAAAAATCTATTCTCAATGTCATGAAATCTTGGCATCTAGGGCTACCCAGTTGACAGCTTTGCGCCGCGTTGCTGCCAACGAACTAGAAAGCAGACTTGTGGCGGAACTCAAGCCTTTAGCGATGGAAAAGGTGCAGTTTCAAGTCAAAATTAGCCCTTGTCTCCCAACCGCAACAGGTGCCGACGCGATCGCCTTTTATTTTAGTCCCAACCCAGGCGAAAATATGCAACCACTGTCTGCCACTGCCTCTGGGGGGGAGATGAGCCGCTTCCTGCTGGCGCTCAAAGCTTGTTTCTCCCAACTGGAAGCCTCCGGAACGCTAATTTTTGACGAAATTGATGTCGGGGTGTCCGGACGGGTTGCCCAAGCGATCGCTGAGAAACTCCACCAACTTTCTCAGGGACACCAAGTTCTTTGCGTCACTCACCAACCCCTTGTCGCCGCAATGGCTGACCGCCATTTTCGCGTTGATAAACACGTCGTTGAAGGAAGCCAGAAGCAAGATCCTTCCCAATCAAAGGCTGGGAAAAAGGGCGAAGTCTCAACAACGAACCCCGAAGCAATTCATCCCACCCTCCCCTTAGAGAGAGCAATTGAAGGGCTACGGCAAGAAGAAGTCCCGACATCCTACATCCTTCATCCTTCCGAACGCACGGTTGTACGAGTCAGCGTGCTTGACAATCACCTGACTCGCCGCCAAGAATTAGCAACACTGGCAGGGGGACACTCCGCCAAAGATGCGATCGCTTTTGCAGAGTCCTTGCTAGCTCAAGCCGCAGTCAAACATAATGGACGCAAGGCAAATGACAACAAATAAGAACGTGCCCTCTATCCAACCCCAAAACAAAGAGTAAACTGTTGAGTAAGTAGTATGGCATTTGCTCACCAGGCACAAAAAGTTTGGCTGTTAAATTTGTAGGATAATTCCACCGCCTCGTACCTCGCTCAAATTCAGGCATCTGTAAAAATCTATGACACCTTCATCTACCAAAATGCATGCTTGGAACGATACAGACAGGGTGATTGATGTTGTTCCCCACGATGAAAATCCAACTGGGAATCAAATCCCTCAAACCTCTACAAATATTCCTACTGCTACTGGTGGTGCATTAGCCACAAAAGAAGGAAGTTTTACGGCACTTCTTGCCCCACTTAATAAGGAAACTTTCAAAGAAGTCGTCACAGGTGTCGAAGAAAAGCTCCAGGTAGTCAATCAAACCCTATCAATGTTGACTGATAGCCAGGGGTTTGATGCCATTCTTCAAGAAATGTTGAATGCCATTACCTTGAAAACAGGAGAATTACTCGGCGCAGATCGCACAACGATATATTTACTTGATGAAGAAAAGAACCAACTCTGGTCAATTCTTGCCGAAGGTGCAGAGGGGCGACCTTTAGAGTTGCGGATTCCTGCCGATAAAGGGATTGCCGGTGAGGTCGCAACCCATAAGAAAAGTGTTAATATTCCCTTTGATTTTTATGAAGATCCCCGGTCTGCGTTCGCCAAAAAGAAAGACGAAGAAAATGGCTATCGCACCTATACTATGTTAACTTTACCCCTGTTAAACGAACAGGGGGATTTAGTCGCGGTCGTTCAATTAATTAATAAATTAATCTTACCAAATCAACCAGGAAAGCCGTTAGCAGAACGAATCGATCTCAATGGCTTTAGTTCAAAAGATGAAAAAATATTTGCAGAATTTGCTCCTTCCATTCGCTTGATTCTAGAAAGTTCCCGCTCTTTTTACATGGCAACGCAGAGACAGCGGGCTTCTGATGCATTGATGAAGGCGACACGATCCTTAAGCCAGAGCAATCTCGACTTAGAAGATACCCTGAACCGGGTGATGCATGAAGCCCAGGAGCTAATGAATGCAGATCGTAGCACCCTGTGGCTGTTAGATAGCGATCGCCATGACTTGTGGACAAGAATTCCTCTTGCCAATGGTTCCATCAGGGAACTGCGAGTGCCAGTTGGAAAAGGTTATGTCGGTAAAGTGGCTGAATCCGGTAAACCCCTGAATATCTCTTTTGACCTCTATGCCGATCCAGATTCTGAAGTTTCTAAACAAGTCGATCAGGCAAATGGCTATCGCACTTGTAGCTTATTATGCATGCCAATCTTTAACGCCGACAAAGAGTTGATTGGTGTCACCCAACTTGTAAATAAGAAAAAACAGGGAGAATTTCCTGCTTATAATCCGGAAACTTGGCCCGAACCCCCTGAATGCTGGAAGGCAAGCTTTAATCAAAGCGATGAAGCTTTCATGGAGGCATTTAATATTCAAGCCGGTGTAGCGCTGCAAAATGCCAAATTGTTTGCTACCGTCAAACAGCAAGAACAAATGCAGCGTGATATTCTCCGCAGCCTTTCTAATGGGGTTCTCTCCACTGATAAATCCGGTCATATTATTGCAGCGAATGAAAGCGCCAAGCGACTCTTAGGATTTAAAAATGAAGACCTTATAGAAGGTAAAAAAATTGACGATCTGATCCGCATCAAAGAAGGTGACTTTTCTAAATGGTTTAAAGCTGCGATAGACGCCGCTGAAGAAAAAAGCCGCCAGCAATACTATCCCGATCAAACTTTGCTATCGACAGGAGAGGAACAACATAGCGTTCACCTGTCAATAAACTCCATTGCCGATGCCAGCGACAATAACAACGTCTACGGTGCCCTGGTGGTGATGGATGACATCTCTCAGGAGAAACGGCTCAAGAGTACGATGTACCGCTACATGACTCAAGAATTGGCAGAACAGTTAATCAATAGCGGTGATGCCAAACTAGGAGGCGATAAAAAAGACGTTTCCATCTTGTTCTCAGATATTCGCAGCTACACCACCTTAACCGAAAGTATGAATGCAGAAGACGTGGTGCAGATGCTCAATGAATATTTTGAGTCGATGGTAGACGCTGTTTTTAGCCACAAAGGCACCCTCGATAAATATATTGGCGATGCCATTATGGCAGTCTTTGGTTCTCCCTTACCCTTGCTCGATCATGCCTGGATGTCGGTACAAACAGCAGTCGAAATGCGCCATCGCTTAACAGAATTCAATGCCTGTCGCCAAAACATAGGATTCCCAACGTTTAAGATTGGGATTGGCATTAATTCAGGTACGGTAATTAGCGGTAATATTGGCTCCAGTAAGCGCATGGAGTTCACCGCAATTGGTGACGAAGTGAATTTGGGATCTCGCTTAGAAGGTGCTAGCAAACAATATGGTTGCGATATTGTGATTAGCGAAAGCACTTATCAGCCTTGCAAGGATCTGATTTGGGCAAGAGAACTTGACTGTATTCGAGTCAAAGGTAAGAATACGCCGGTTAATATCTATGAACTGGTGGGGCTGCGGGAAGAAAACATTTCCGATCAAAAGAGAACGGCAATCGATCTTTACCATAAGGGACGCGAGTATTACCTAAATCGCAAGTTTACTCGTGCAATGGGTGAGTTTGGCACCATTCTGGAAGAAATTGACAAAAACGACAAAGCGGCTGCCTTGCACCTGAAACGCTGTCAGTTGTTTCTCCAAGAATCGCCTCCCGATAACTGGGATGGCGTTTTCACGCTGACGGAAAAGTAGGAATGGCTAATGGCTAATGGCTAACCCATGTTTTTGCGATTAGCTATCAGTAAAATAACCCAGGAATGATATTACTGTACCAGTCCTAAATTATTCGTGAACGCGAGATCCCCGACTTCGTAAGAGTTGTCGGGGATATGAACCACTGGCATCGTGTTGCCAACTGACGTTAACCGACAAGTATTGCTAAGCTAACAGTTCTATTTTTAGGGAAAGCTGGAAATTAAATTTCAGTTGAACAATTTGAATCAATAAAATTGCCAACAATCTGGCGCAGTTGCTCAGCCTCAAAGGGTTTTGTCAAATATTCAGTTGCACCCGCCAACCTCCCTTGTACTTTATCAAAAACTCCGTCTCGCGCTGTCAGCATGATGATGGGTAAATCGTGAAATTGCGGTAAACTCCGAACCGTGCGACAGAGTTCTAAGCCATCCACTCCTGGCATGGAAACATCCAGTAATAAAATTGAAATTTGCTGGTGGTAAATCACCGATAAGGCATCTACTGCATTATCTGCCACCAAAACTCTGTAGTCTCTCTCTAGGGCACGTTTGATCAGCGTCTGCATGACGCTACTATCATCCACTGCTAGGATAGCCGGTATCTCACTTAAAGTTGAAGGCATCTTCTTTACCCAGTTTTTAGTCTACGAAAACCTAACACTCGTTGAATTGGGTTCAAAGCCTATTAAAAAGCCCAATCCAAATTATTCTAACGTCAGCCCCAGTAGGTAAGAGAGCATCGCTTTCCTTTGTAGAATACATCTATCCCGCCCAGCTATTCTTAATTTAAAGCTTTTCTACTTTTGTTGAGTGTTTCAGTGCTGCTTATTAATAAATGTTTGTTTAATATTTGTCTATCTCAAAATACTTTACAAAAATTGAATTTTATTAAAACAAAGATTCTACTATACGCACTATAGCTTGATGATTATTACGCAGTAAATAGAAGAATTACGGGAATGTATTTAAATAATTGTAACAAAAGACGGAACTGAAGTTGCATCTGTTTTCTGAAGATAAAATTATCTGGAAGAAGCGGGTGGGGTGTGTGTTAAATCAAAAAATAATCAGTCTGTGATAGAAATATATCCTGAACGGGAATCCTAAATACAGAAGGTTCTGTCAAGTCGCTCTAGAAGCGCTTCGTTGACAGGCTGCAACCAGAAGCGCGATCGCGTTTATTGTTGCAGATCCCAAAAAGCTAGCCTTCCCTAAAGACGGCTGGTGGCTTGGCAATTGCGGTGAAGAGGGTATCGCCTACCTAAACTTTGCTCTTTTGTTTCTTTTAGTTTGTGACTCACATCAACCAACCTAACCTGAGCGATGCAGTATAAAAGATTAAGTTCACGTTCCTAAGTAAGGGAACATCTACATCGTATAGCTATTAAGAAAGCTTTTAATGGAAACGAAGACGAGGTAAGTCTCAAAGAGTGCCTTCATCATCCGGTTCTAATAAGAGTAAACATTTATACAACTATCTCAGAAAAAGTGCAGCAGTCGCAGAAGAGGGCGCTTAAAAATGAACGCAAGAATACCTGGAAACGGAGCAATCCCGCTTGATGCTCTGGGATGGTGTCCGCTACTAGACTCTATCCCGGATCGCATCAGCGTTGCGGCTCCTCCGGAGCTAGCATATTTTCAAATAGCTGTAGCTGCATTCGACGATCTAACACGTTTGGCAGCGTATATTTGTCAGACGAAGATGGCTCTGCTCAGCTTCATGGATGGCAAACAACATTGGCTCCAGTCAAAATTGGGCATTTCCAGCCCAGACACTGACGCCTATGTTGCTTTCTGCACTTATGCCATCCTACAACCAGAAATCTGCGATCGCGAGTTGATGTTCGTTCGGGATACGCTGTCAGATAAACGGTTTGCTAGCCATGCTTTAGTGAAATCCGACCCAAAAATCCGATTTTATGCGGGTGTGCCCTTAGTCACGTCTGAGGGCGTGATGGTAGGCGTGCTATCTGCGTTTGATGATGTGCCGCGAGATTTCAGCCGGGAACAGCAGGAAGCGCTGGGGACATTAGGAAGGCAAGCGATCGCTCAACTACAACTGCGAAAAAACTTAACCAATCCCGAACACATTATCACCAATCAACAGCAAACTGAAGCGGCACTTCGGGAGAAAGAAACACGATTTCAGTTGGGACTAGCAGCTTCTCACACCAGCATTGTGGACTTTAATCTTTTGAGTCAAGTAGCTGATACGACAGGCTCTGATAATTTAGAGGGGCTATTGGGGCTAGTTCCGGGCACCTTTGACGGAACTCAGGAATGCTTCCTGAATTGCGTTCATCCTGAAGATCGGGAACTTGTCGCCGGGGCTTTCGCTGCTTCTATCCAGGATCAAACAGACCACAAGATTGAATTCCGCATTGTCTGTCCTAATGGCAGTATCCGCTGGATAGCGGGAAAAGGCAAAGTTCTTTACAGCGAAACGGCAACAGCGGTTCGCACGCTCGGTACAGTAATGGATATCACCAAACATCAACAAACTGAAGACGCCTTGCGTCAAGCCGCAGCAGAAAATCTGAAACTGGCACAAGCTGTAAAGTCAGTTTCAGATGGAGTTGTCATCGTCGATCCCAACCACCCAGATTGCCCGATTGTCTACGCAAACCCGGCTTTTACTCGAATCACTGGGTATCAGCCAGATGAAGTGATTGGTCGCAACTGCCGGTTTTTGCAAGGTGTCGATACCGATCCAGAAGCGATCGCCAAAATTAGGAATGCGATCGCCCAAATGAAAGAAATTAAAGTTACGCTGCTAAACTATCGCAAAGATAATCAACCTTTTTGGAACCAATTAAAAATTTCGCCCGTGTTCTCAGATAAGGGCGATTTACTTTACTTAGTTGGCATTCAGACAGACATTACTCTTGCTAAACGAGCTGAGACAGCGCTCCTGAACAGCAAAACTCGTCTCCAGTTGCTCAACAGCATCTCAACTAAAACCCGATCTGGTTTGTCGGTCGAGCAAATAATTGAACGCACGCTCAAACAAATTAGCGAATATTTCCCTAATCTGCGAGTGGCTTATTCAACGGTTAATCACCAAGGTATCTTGACGGTGATTTCCTCCATTGAGCCACCAGGAATGCCGAAACTTTCAGGATTAGTGGCTGATTTAGCTGTTGCATCTGAATATCTTAATGCCTTACAGATGGGCGACTCATTCATCTGTAACGATGTCACCCAAGACTTCCGGTTAGCACCTCTGGCTGATGTGATGTTGGCTGCTCAAACCCTGTCTATGCTTGACATACCGTTGCAGCATTCCGACCAGTTAGTAGGCTTGCTGTGCTTTGACTCGCCGCAACCTTACAAATGGAGCGAGTATGAAATCGCCACATTGGCTGATATTGCCGGATACCTGACGATTAGCATTAAAGACGCTCATGCACAACAAGAGCGCCAGCGAGCTGAGTCGGCACTCTCTGAATCCTTAAAAGAAGTGGCAGACATCAAGTTTGCCCTCGATCAATCTTCAATTGTGGCGGTTACAGACCAAACTGGAAAGATTAACTATGTAAACGATAAGTTCTGCGAAATTTCTCAATATTCTAGACAAGAACTGCTCGGACAAAATCACCGCATCATCAATTCCGGGCATCACCCCAAGGAATTTTTTCAGCAGATGTGGGCAACCATCAGTAGTGGCAGCGTCTGGCATGGCGAAATCAGAAATCGAGCCAAAGATGGAACTTATTACTGGGTGGATACCACAATTGTGCCCGTCTTAAATTCCGACGGAAAACCTGTTGAATATGTAGCAATTCGTCAAGACATCACTGAGCGCAAATGGGCAGAAGAATTACAACGACAGAGCGAACAGCGCTTTCGCGCCTTGGCTGAAGTGATTCCGCAGCAGGTATGGACGGCACAGCCAGATGGCGCACTCGATTATGTAAACCAGCGCGTTCTGGAATATTTCAGACGCACGTTCGAGGAAATGGTGGGCTGGGGATGGCAAAATGTGCTGCATCCGGAGGATGTGCCAGATTGTATTGCCCGCTGGAGTCATTCTCTGTCTACGGGAGAGCCTTACGAAGTTGAATTTCGCCTGCTGAGTGTGGCTGACGGAAACTATCGCTGGCACCTGGGACGGGCGGTACCCGTGCGTGATAACGAAGGTGGGATCGTTAGTTGGTTTGGGACGAACACGGATATCGACGAGCGCAAGCGGCAGGAAGAGGAGCGCATCCAACTTTTGGCGAGAGAACAGGCGGCACGCGAAGCGGCTGTCAACAGCGAGAACCGCACTCGGAACATTTTGGAAAGTATTACTGATGCCTTCTTTACTTTAGATACCGAATGGCGATTCACTTATCTGAACTCGCGGGCAGAGCAACTTTTATTTAGAAGCAAAGACGAGTTAATTAATCAGTGTATTTGGGATGAGTTCCCAGAAACAGTCAATTCTAATTTTTATCAGGAGTATCACCGGGCAGTTGCCAATCAAGTAACCGTTCACTTTGAGGTGTTGTATGAGCCTCTGGAGAGATGGTTTGAAGTGCGAGGCTATCCTTATCAAGATGGTCTATCGGTTTATTTCCGGGATGTTACAGGTCGTAAACAGTCAGAGGCAGCACTGATGGAGCGATCGCGCCTCTCCACCCTAGAAGCAGAAGTCGGTATCGCCTTGGGCGCGGCTGGCTCTTTATCGGAAAGCCTCAATCGCTGTACGGAAGCAATGGTGCAGCATCTTGATGCAACTTTTGCTTGTATCTGGACATTTAACCAAAAACTCAATCGCTTGGAATTGCAAGCAACCGCAAGGGTTAATTCTCAGAGCGAATTGTATTGGCAAGATTTGTTGGCTCAGCGTCACCAGGTTCTAGACGGTTCCCTAGTCGGCTTCGTGGCTCAAACTCGTCAACCCTACCTGACTCAGGATAGTAATTATCGGTGTGGGGGCGGGTTGGAAGCCCGCCTGTACGATGATTATGTAGCTGAAAGCTGTTTGCGAATCCCCGAAAGCTATTTGGCAAGCTATCCCCTGATTGTCGAAGACCGACTGGTGGGCGTCATGGCTGTATGCGGCAGCCAACGCTTTAGCGAAGCCGTTCATCAAGCGTTGGGGTGGGTCGTCAACGCTTTAGCGATCGCCATCGATCGGTCTTGGGCGAAAGAAGCCCTCTCGGCACGTCGAGAAGCCTTGCTGTTCCGCTTGGCGAGCCAGATTCGAGATTCCCTCGACCTGGATACCATCCTGGGAACCGCCGTGAATGAGATTCGCTGTTTGTTGAAAGTTGACCGATGTCAATATTTGTGGTGCTGGGCGCAGTCCAATCAGGCAAGTCTGACCGTAACTCACGAAGCGACAACAGACGCCAGTAGACCGAGTTTGCTCTCCGAGTGTCCCCCAGAAGAACTCGATCCCCTGAGCGAGAAAATCCGCCAACTCCAGACTTTGCGGGTTGACGATCTGACAAGCGATCGCAGCTTAAATGCCGAGAATGGAGAGATGCAAAGTCTCGTGCCTCTACTAAGCAATTTGGGCGTTCGTTCGGTGCTGCTGCTACCTTTGAAAACCCACGCCGGTCATCTAGGCGCGATTGTCTGTAGTCATAGCAGTGGATCTCGTCCCTGGCTTGACAGCGAAATTGAGCTACTGCAAGGCGTCGTGGATCAGCTAGCGATCGCCATTGACCAAGCAGAACTCTACGCCCAAAGTCGTGCCGCCGCCCGTGCCGCTCAAACCCAGACGCAACAACTAGAGCAAGCATTGCACAATCTCAAACAAGCCCAATCTCAGCTGATTCAGACCGAAAAAATGTCCAGCTTAGGTCAAATGGTCGCCGGTATCGCCCACGAAATCAACAACCCAGTCAATTTCATCACCGGCAACCTCAGCCACACCAGCGACTACATTCAAGACCTACTCGATCTCGTACACCTCTATCAACAGCACTACACCCATGCCGTTCCCGCAATTCAAGCGCAGGAGGAAGAGATTGATTTAGACTTCATCATCGATGACTTGCCCAAAATGCTATCTTCCATGCAAATGGGCGCTGACCGCATCCGTCAGATTGTCTTGTCATTGCGGAACTTCTCTCGTCTGGATGAAGCCGAAATGAAGCCGGTGGATATCCACGAGGGCATCGACAATAGTTTGCTAATTCTCCATAGCCGTTTGAAACCGAATGGCGCTTACGGCGGGATTCAAATCTTGAAGGAGTACGGCGATCTTCCCTTAGTCGATTGCTACGCCGGTCAGCTTAATCAAGTGTTCATGAACATTCTCAGCAATGCCATTGATGCCCTCGATAGCCTTCCCGAACCGAGGAAAATTACCATCGGCACCGAAATCCGTAATTGTCAAAAGGTAACGGGTAATGGGCAAGAGACTCGAAGCCCTAACACGCCGAAGATGCCTATTACCAATGACCCATTCCCCATGACCAAGAACCAAGTCGTTGTGATTCGGATTCGAGACAATGGCCCAGGAATGTCAGAGAGCGTTATCAAGCGTCTGTTTGACCCCTTCTTCACCACCAAGCCAGTCGGCAAGGGAACTGGTTTGGGGCTATCCATTAGCTACCAAATTGTGGTAGAGAAACATGGCGGAATGCTCAAGTGCGTGTCAGAACCAGGGCAGGGAGCAGAGTTTTCGATTGAAATTCCTTTGATTCCCTACGTTTAATTCCCTGAGTTTAATCGCATGGATGCATCTGCCGCCAGAAGCGATCGCGAAGCGCCGACGAGAGTCGGTTCGCGCAGGAATCGGTGGCGTTACTATTGCTCAAGATGTTACGGAGATCGCGCCAATAGTTAGGTCGTAATCGCCGTTTTCAAACTTCGGCAAAACTCGGCGATCGCATCCAGCCCCTGTTCTGGTGTTCCTTCTGCCAAACGTTTCACAAAAGCACTACCTACGATTGCGGCATCTGCCCCCCAGTCTTTCACCTGACGGGCTTGTTCTGGCTCGGAGATGCCAAACCCAACGCCGATGGGCTTATTCGTAATGCTCCGCATCTGCTTAAGGATATCTTGCACCCGCGAGTCCAGTCCAGATCGAATTCCCGTCACTCCAGTCACACTCACCAAGTAAATGAATCCCTGAGACTGACGCGCGATCGCTTCTATTCGCTCTGGGGAACTGGTGGGCGCTACCAATAAAATTACATCAATTCCCAGGCTGGCAGCAGTTTGCAGCAGCCCGGAAGACTCCTCCAACGGCAAATCTGGCACCACCAATCCCCGCACCCCAGCATCAGCAATCTGCTTGAAGAACGGTTCAACGCCCCGGTTTAGAATCGGGTTGTAGTAGGTAAATAGAACGATAGGCGATCGCACCTCTTGGCTAACGCCGGATACCATCTCCAGCACCTGTTCCAAGCGGGTTCCCCGTTGCAAAGCTCTAGTAGCAGCAGCTTGAATCGTTGGCCCATCTGCCAACGGATCTGAATAGGGAACGCCCAGCTCAATCATGTCAGCACCAGCGGCATCAAGGACTTTTAACGCCTTAGCCGTGGTCTCCAGATCCGGATCTCCCGCTGTGATAAAGGGAATTAAGGCACATTCAGAGCGATCGCGCAGAGACTCAAAGCACTCAGAAATTGAAGTCATTTGTCAAAAGTCAGTGGTCAGTGATCAGTGGCACTTCGGGCGTTAGCAATTCCAGGATCAGCGGTCAGGGGCAAACAAGAAACTACAAACTCCTATACGGGCACAGCATTACCGTACCCCTACACAACTGACCGCTGACAACTATCTGCTATTTTTGTAATTTGTTTTCCCGTTCGATTTCAGCTTGTAGCCCAGCCAGTTCTTCTGGCGTCATTTCTTCCAGTCGCTTTTGTAAAACGGCTTCTTCATAGTCTTTCAGCTGCTGGTTATAGGTCATCCGTTTCGTTCCCACTCGGAACAGGTAAGTCAGCAGCCAGCCAACCAACCCACCCACCAGGAAAACTTGACTCCAAATACCAGCTTCCAGGCTATCTAGCCCCGCTACCCGCAACAGCAAATACGCAATTCCACCGGCGGCAAAGACGCCGATGCCAATTCCAATGATGTCAATTCGTCGCATTTAGCGCTTACCCAACGACAAACCTTAACTCTGAACTTGCCGCCGCTGGGGTCGAAAATTCAAAAATGGACTGAGAAGCAACAAACCTGGGAAGAAAAAGAAAACCAGGAAATACATGAAACTGCGTTCAAAGGAGCTAGCAACATACCACCGCTTTTGCAGGTAGGCATACAGGGCGAAGGGAATCACCACCAGGTAAGCTCCACTCAAAACTAGATACAATATCGCAACCATCATAATTTTTTCTGGCGGTAGAAGAACGAGCGTGAATACCGGCGTCCCGGTGCGGACATCAACCCAAAAAGTCTCTCAAAAGAGAACTCTCCGTTTAGACACCCGACCAACTGTCCATATTTTACCGTTTGCTGGAATCAGCCGCTTAATTGGTGAGACTAAAGCAATAGTTGCACAAAGTCCCCATTTAATGTTGCAATAGACAATGAAGTTAGTTTTGTAGAAGATACGTAACGACACTTCTCCCGATCCGGGGGCATGGCGGAATGGCAGACGCTACGGACTTAGAAAACTGGGCCTTGATGGAGAAATCTGTCAAGTGACGGCTCTCAAATTCAGGGAAACCTAAATCTGGCAACAGACATGGCAATCCTGAGCCAAGCCAAAGTCAGTGCTTGAGGATTGAGAACTGAGTGAATTTAAAACTCAAAACTCAAACTTCAAAACTCTTCGGAAGGTGCAGAGACTCGACGGGAGCTACCCTAACGTCAAGCCGAGGGTAAAGAGAGAGTCCAATTCTCAAAGTCGTAAAAGGCAGTAGCGAAAGCTGCGAGAGAATGAAAATCCGTTGACCGTAAAAGGTCGTGAGGGTTCAAGTCCCTCTGCCCCCATCTCAATTTAAGCCACAATGCTATCTCCAGCTCGGCAATCCGTTGCTGTCTGAGAGATAGGCATTGTACTGGCATTTTCGGTTATTGCTCTTCTCAATACCGTTGATAACGTCAGGACTCGCCGCACATCACCACATAGTAAGGGCAACCACAGGGGGATTGAACCGACAAGAACGCTATATGTATAAGCTTTGCGTAAGCCCTGAACGTTTCTTAGTTAGGTGGAATCTATCGCGGCTCTAACGTTTTGACCATATCCACTGGGTACGGGCTTTTTGATTGCCATGCCCCTACAGATATACCGCACACAACCGCTCTGATAAACCTACCCAAAACTACCTAAATCTAGACTTAGCTGGACAAAAGTAGTTTTGGTGTTATCTTCCTGTTTCATCGTGGTCTTAGAATGACTTCTAAGAGGTTTGGCCACTCCGCAGGCTATCTCGGTAGAGCTTACCTATCTATCCCGTTCAGGGATAAAAATATCCTCAAACCATCGGTCAATATTCTTTGCAGCGTTTAAATCACGGTCTTCTGTATGTTGACAATCAGGACAAATATAAACGCGGTTTTTTAATGGCATCTTGTGGCGGTGGTTCCCACAGTTAGAGCATATCTGAGAGCTAGGAAACATTCTGTCTACCAAGATTAATTTACTAGAAAACTTCTCAGTTTTATACTCTAACTGTCTACGGAACTCATACATTCCACAATCAGCTATTGCACCAGCTAATTTATGATTTTTCAGAAAAGCTTTAATATGCAAGTCTTCTATCCGTATCTCGCTGTGGTTTTTGGCGAGGTAATGAGTCAGTTTATGAATAGAATCTTTTCTGATGTTTGATACTTTGGCGTGAAGCTTGGCTAGTTTTCTAACTGCCTTGACACGGTTCTTAGAACCTTTGACCTTTTTGCTGACACGACGTTGAGAACGCTTTAAACGTTTACTCATACGTCGGTAAGCTTTAGGATTATTGAACACTTTACCATTGGAACAAACAGCTAACTCCTTGATTCCGATATCAACGCCGACAGTAGGTCGCTCAGAGGCAACGGTTGTTAGCTCTATCTCATATTTAATAGCGATAAACCATCGGTCAGCTTGGCGACTAATAACGCAATTATGAACTGCTGTAACTGGTAATGGCTCCGATAATCGCACCCAACCGATAGAAGGGAGCTTAACACGTTTGCCATCATTTTGAATCTTAGGTACAGCCTTGGTTCCTTGTTCCAAATAGAAAGAATCGCGTTGACCTTTCTTTTTAAAACGAGGTTGTAGGGACATTTTTTTAAAGCATCTATCCCATGCTTGCCGGACATCTGCTAGCGCTTTCTGAGGGACATTTTTATTAGTTTCGTAGTACCATTCATGAACAGTCTTGACCTCCGCGACTAGTTTATTATGAAGGTCGATAGCCGATGGCACTTTGACTGTTTTATCGGTTTCGCGAACTTTCAAAACGTCCATAATTACAGCGTTTGCCCAGTTGTAGGCATGACGCGCTACACCAGAAGCTTTCTTGAATGCTGTAACTTGTTTGTTATTGGGAATTAGCGCTGTCTTGAAAGAAAGGAGCATTGTTTACGACCTTGACAATGTTTGGCTGACTTCTCTAATATATACCTATATCTACCCAAATGTTAACGTATTTATTGAGAATCTTGTACAGCTTTAGCTACATTATCAAGAAGTTTTTTATTTTTGCGACTACGAAAACCATAAAGACGTGCCGAGAACACGGTAATGAGTTCTATCATGTCCGTGACTAGTTCTTGCTCAAATGTCAACTCTTCATCTGATTTGTTAACTATTACAACTTCAGTTTCAAACTCTTCGCACATAGCGAATACTAACTCTGAACCAAATCTAAGCAATCGGTCTTTATGAGTTAAGACAAGCCTGCCAATATCACCTTTCATGATTCGCTTAAGCAGTTTTTGCAAGCCTTTTTGGTTGTAATTTAGCCCTGAGCCTAAATCAGAGATAGTTTCGTACTGCCAGCCATTAGCGCTACTAAAAGCTTCTAAAATTTGTACTTGACGCACTAAATCTGCCTTTTGGTCGTGACTAGATACACGAGCGTAATTGATAGTTATCCGGCTATCTAACTGCTTTAAGTCGCGTGGCGTAATTCGTTTTATGTCTGCTAAATAAAATCTTCTATGTCCGCTTGGACTGCGTTCGTAACGAAGCTTCCCAGAATCTGCCCACCTACGAACAGTTTTAATTGATACGCCCAATTCTTTAGAGGCATCACCTATACTTATAGTCACGTCCTGATTGTCCATTTTTAAGAGTTCCTCAATAGATTCACCCTATTATGTGGTCAATCAGGAGTTTTTGTCTAGATATGGGCAGAAATTAAGTTACAGTTTCAAACCCTTGAATTGCGATGGTAAAGACTCGCTACAGAATCTTGGCAACCCTAGGGTAATTTATTAGATTTACCAAGATTTTCCGAAGCAGCTACCAGCTTCACATTGGGTTGATTTTTGTCATCGGCTTCAAGCGAACGGGCATCTATGAAAGTCTCTTTATCTTTAGATTTCTCTTCTGACTTTCGAGCGACCGATTGCTTACCCGCAACCGTATTTAGCCTTGCCTTAGTTTCTGCCGAGCCAATCCGAATTTGAATTTGGGGACCGGAGCTGGCGAGGCGAATAATCATCCCATCGACCACTGGCACTTGGGCGATGCGTTTTCCATCAAGATAGGTGCCATTGGCACCTATACTAACAACTTCCCAATCGGAACCACTGCGCCGGATCTCGACGTGGTGGCGAGAAACAACAGCACTGTAAAGAATGACATTATTATCGGTTGACCGGCCAATCCGAATTACTACTGATTCGGGTTCAAAAGTCCAATTCTGAACTGGTATAGATTGGATAGGATGCAGCAGGGTCAGGGTAATCACCGATGTTACATATTCTAAAGATTTCCGCCTCTAGGCTTGGGACTCGTAACACTGTCAACAGAAGTGACTTCCTCCATTCAATGAATTGAGATGAATCCCCCAATGAATGGAGTCAGACCGCGAACTTTGGGTAGAACGTGGGCAGATGGAATTCTAAACTCTTTTGACCTCGTTCCACCTGGGGATCGCGTTTTTAGTTCCAAGGCACCCACGGGTGTTACAAATCGCATCGTATCATGAGGGGGTTAAGTCGGTGTATCCCCCGAATTGATTCGACGGGATTACCAATTTCTCATCCTTACAGGTTTATTTAATGGAATTTACATAAACCTGAGTCCGATGCCGAATTGTTTCCCTCAAGCCTATCACTTAAAAAAACAGTCTGCAATTGCCATGACCCCTCACCCCAAGAGGCGACACAGCATGATTTTCAGGCTTTGCGATCGCATCGAACAGCCTCTGGGATTAAGAGAGTTGGAACAAGAATGTCATCTTGTCGCCTTTGCCTAAGCCAATGCGATCGCCTGTTCTTAAACGGTGCCGATTGCCGCTAGGCAGGGGGTTATGGTTAATGTAGGTGCCATTAGCACTCCCAACGTCTTCTATGTAGAAGGCGTCTCCCTCCACGCGGATATCCGCATGAATCCGAGAAACAATCTCCGAATTGGGGAACCCTGAAACATCGATATCAGGTGGAATCTGGTCATTTGGCTTGCCGATGTGAATCACCGACAGTTGTGCTGGCAATTCAATCATCGTATCCGTTTGGATGTGCAGAAGACGAGCATTCTGCTGCTGTAGCTGCGTTTTTGAGCTAGCAGAGGAAGTTGCTGCGATCGCAGGTGGAGCGCTGCTAGCAGAAGTCGCCGCTGGGGGTGGACTGACGCTTGCTTGTTCCTCTGCTTGTTCCTCCTCCTGTGCGGGTGGCTGACTGACTACTGTAGCCGGAACGGGTGCCACCGGAGCGGGTACGTCCGGGCTAGAACTGGGCATTGATGGTTGAGGGCTAGCCACTAAAGGATCGGGTGCCACTAAAGGATCGGGTGCCATTAAGTCAGGGACGCTGGGGAGCGGGTCTAATCCTGTCGATGCTCCTACCTCACCTGGACTGCTCGGTCGCAGGTTAGAACCACACTGACCGCAGAAGGTGGCGTCGGTTTGAACGGGTGCGCCACAGTTGGGACAAGCGGTGGTGGCGGGTAAGGGGGTGTAGCAAGCCTCGCACTGGGCTGCTCCATCAGGATTTTGGTGATTGCAATTCGGGCAGACAATCATAAAACCTCCTTGCAGGCTGTATCCCTCCTAGAGATGGGAGTGGAAGGTGAAAATTCAAATATAGTCTGAATAGCGAGGCTTCTTAACTTTTTAGTTCAAGACCCGCAGCCTCATCCAACAGCCACCAAAGTTCTCCTTGGGGCTGGATTAACCGACTGGGATAGCTTTGGTCGTCAGATGTCGTGGCAAAAACCTGAGCTAGGGCTGGTCGTTTACTCGCACCGGCAACCACAAATATGACACAGCGAGCCTGGTTAATCAGGGGTGCCGTGAAGGTGATCCGGGGTTGCCCATCTTTGTTGCCAACAGTAATCAGACGATCTCGTACATTTAATGCTTCTGTGTGGGGAAATAGAGAAGCCGTGTGTCCGTCGTCTCCCATCCCCAACAAAATTAGATCGATGGCTGGAAATTCACCGGGTTGAACTTGAAAAAACTCCTTAATGTGTTGTTCGTGCCGATCCGCTGCGACGGCTGGATCGGCTTCATCGGTGGGCATGGGGTGGATGTTGGCGGCTGGGATATTTACTTTATCCAGCCATGCACTCCGCGCCATCCTTTGGTTACTATCGGGATGGTCTGGCGGCACGTAGCGTTCATCGCCCCAAAATATGTGAATTTTATCCCAAGGCAGATTTTGGGTAGCGATCGCTTCATACAGCGGCTTGGGGGTGCTGCCACCGGACAAGGCGATAGTACAGAGCGATCGCTGTTCGATGCAAGAGTGAATTTGATCGAGGCACACTTGGAGCGATCGCTCAATCAGCGCCGTTTTATCTGGTAAGACTTCAACGATTTTGTTCATCTATGGGGATGAATTGATGATTTCCAGCTCTACCCTACCGAAAATCTTACAGTTTCTTCTTCTTAGTACCCATTAATATATGTGTCTGGAACAATTTACTCTTCCGTTCTCAAAGAAGAAGCGTCAAGTTGGACTAGCCGTAGCACCCGGAAATCCTTATCGTGGTTGATTAATATAGATTACTTTTAGCGCTGGGGGAATTTTTCAAGATGGGACGAATTTTTATTTCAGCAGGTCATGGTGCTGGAGATCCAGGCGGAAAGGCAGGTGGCACCACAGAGGCTCAAGAGATGATTCTGCTGCGCGACCAGATTGTACCAGAACTGCGATCGCGGGGTTTTGAAGTTCTTTCTGTCCCAGACGACCAGACTTCAGCGCAGTCGATTTCCTGGATCAACGCCCGCACTCGTAGCGGCGACGTAGCGCTAGAAATCCATGCCGATGCCTATTCTAACCCAGCGACTCGTGGCGCTACGGTCTTCTACATTGCCAACAACGAGGAACGCAAGCAGAATGCCGAACTGCTACTTTTGGCGCTCTTACGCCGCGTTCCCCAGCTGCCCAGCCGGGGAGTCAAGCCAGACACCGCCACCGGCGTCGGACGTTTGAGCTTCTGCCGCGACACTTTCATTCCCTCCCTGCTGATGGAAGTTGGCTATCTCACTAACCCGGATGACCGATTCTTAATTCAGAATCGCCGCCGCGACATCGCATTAGGAATTGCAGACGGATTGGCATCTTGGAGCCGAGGCGGTGGTCCTAGCCCCGATCCTGGCACTTCCCCCACCTATCCTCCCATCAATATCAACATTAACAACCAGGTCTACGGGGAGAAGGGCGTTCTCATCAATAGCAACGCCTACATTCCCATCGACCTAGTGGACAGGCTCTCGATTGACTTGACAAATAACACCTCAGTCCGCCGCGTGCCCTACCAAGGTGTTGTCTATGTCAAAGCCATCGAACTGCGAAGCTTTAATATCTCCGTTGCTTGGGACAACGCCACCCGCACCGTGTCTTTGCGCTCCATTTTACCCATCTGCCCCGGTCAACTAGACCGGATTATGGGATATGGCAATACCTCTGAGGTACAGCTGATTATGTTCCTCAAAGCCAATAATGAGAATGCTCTTGCCCAGTTTCCCGACTTACCCAAACTTTACCGGGAAGAAGCCACAATCGAGGGCGTCAACTATGACATTGCCTTCTGTCAAATGTGTGTTGAAACCGGCTTTTTGCGCTTCGGGGGCGATATTAAGCCCAGTCAAAATAATTTTGCCGCTTTGGGATCGATCGGCGGTGCTTCTGAGAGCGCGACCTTCCCCAGCGCCAGAATTGGCGTCCGCGCCCATATCCAACACTTGAAAGCTTACGCGAGTTTGGAGCCTTTGGTGCAGGAACTGGTTGATCCGCGCTTTCGCTTTGTGACGCGGGGCGTCGCGCCGCTGATTTCTCAGTTGAGTGGACGGTGGGCGGCAGATCCGCAGTACGGCACCAAGATTGAGGCAACTCTCAGAAGGCTGTATGAGTCAGCGGGATTATTGTAAGGAGTGAGGGAAGAGGACTGAGGGAAGAGGACTGAGGACTGAGGGAAGAGGGATGAGGGAAGAGGAGTGAGGGAAGAGGAGTGAGGGAAGAGGAGTGAGGACTGAGGACTGAGGGAAGAGGAGTGAGGACTGAGGAGGGGAGAGGCAACAACAGATGTGTAGGCTGGGTTTCGTGAACTCAACCCAGCACTGGTGCAGTTTGTTGGGTTTCGCTATCGCTCTACCATTCCCTACGCTTTTTCAAGGGTTTCAGGAGTTTTGGATAGTCTTTCAGCGCTCTGAGGAGGGGAGAGGCAACAGATGTGTAGGCTGGGTTTCGTGAACTCAACCCAGCACTGGTGCAGTTTGTTGGGTTTCGCTATCGCTCTACCATTCCCTACGCTTTTTCAAGGGTTTCAGGAGTTTTGGATAGTCTTTCAGCGCTCCTACTCTCTTAGAGTTTCACTTTTCACTTTCTTCTACTTAGTCCTCAGTCCTCAGTCCTCAGTCCTCAGTCCTTACTCCTCAGTCCTCAGTCCTTACTCCTCAGTCCTCAGTCCTTACTCCTCAGTCCTCAGTCCTCAGTCCTGATTAAGCGGTTTTGAAAAAGCGGATAATTTCGCGGACGTGGTCGAGAAATTGTCCGTCTGCTGTAAGTTGAGCGATCGCATTTTTCGCTTCTCTGGATAAGCGCTCGTGATCGCCTTGGTTTGTGGCTCGCAGTTCTTCGATTGTGGCATTCAGGCGGGCTAATTCTTTGCGAGTCTCATCGAATGAGCGCTGTTGAGTGGCGACAAAAGAGTATGCTTCTTCAGGATTCATTTGCGCTTCTAATTGCCTGACGGCAGACTCTAAATTATCAAAGCGATTGCGGAGTTCCCAAATATCTTGGCGGGGATACTGGAATTCTTGGCGAATCATCGACAAGCGGGCGGCTAAATATTCGTAGGTTCGCACGGCGGGACGCAAAGCCGTTAATAGTAAAGCGGCACCGGAACTGACGTATCCAACGGCACTGATGCCCGTTGCGGCTAGAGTATAAAGACCGGCAGCAGAGAGAAAATGGAGGGCGATCGCTACCCAAAATGACCGATTTGCGATAACTTTGGCATACTTAACTTGCTTCTCGTCAATCGCAATTCCTTTTTCTGTTGACAGTGCTGCTTCTGCGATGACTTCTTTAGCGTCAAAATGGATATTCCACGGAACTGTCACAATCACCAGCAGCCACCAAAAACTCGCCGCACCAATTACCCAATCGATAAAGTTACCCGCTGGCACATTTACCCCTTGCAATACGCCAAAAGCCACCAGCACCAAAACCACCAGTCCCACGCTGAAACCAATAAAGTTGAAATACATCTCAGTCATCTCTGCTGTCGAGGAATTGCCTCAATCCTGGCTGGTGATAGCTGTGGCAATAGAGCGATTTGTGCTAGTTTGGCAACTTTCACATGAGGCTTGATTTTTAAACCGCAAAGACGCAAAGAACGCAAAGGAAAGAAAGAAAACGATGGGACAGGATAATAGAAATTTATTAAATATTAATGGCTCAAAATTGGTTTATTGAATCAACCAAGTGCGCCAAGTCGGTTCAGTGTTTGTGCTAGTAGATCGAGGAATCGCCAGACGCCAAGTTTTGCCTTCGATTTGGCGTTGCAAGTAGACATCAAAGTGGTTTTGTTGTTGAGTTATCTGATGGCTGGGACGTTGCAGGGTAAAGTTGTAGGTGCCTTGGATGTGGTAGGCGGGTAACTTTTGAATCAATAAAGGTTCCTCGTGAGTAACTCGTATTTGAGCGATTTCAAAGCTGGAGGGTTGCTGGAATAACTGCTGACTCAGCTGCTTTTGGGTTTGACTGACTTGAAGCGCGATCGCTTTCTGCACCAGTTGACCACTTGGTGCTGCTACACCAACGCCGCAAGCTGTCAGCAGTCCCAGCAAAATCACTATCAAAATAATTCGCAGCATAGCGTTTAACTTCTCCTCTATTTCCTACGGATCGCAGCCGGAACGATAGGATAGGCTGTGTGCGTTCTTCGAGTTCTAAATCCATCATGTCAAAAAAGACCCTTGGCTTAGATGACCAGCTTTACGATTACCTACTTTCTTCATCGTTGCGAGAACCAGAGATTCTGCGCCGTCTGCGGGAAGAAACTGCAAATCATCCCTACGCAATGATGCAGATTTCCCCAGAACAAGGGCAATTTATGGCGCTGTTGGTTCAGCTAATGGGGGCAAAGAAAACGCTGGAAGTGGGTGTCTTTACTGGCTACAGTTCTTTGTGCGTGGCTTTGGCACTTCCCCCAGATGGCAAGATTATTGCTTGCGATGTCAGTGAAGAGTTCACCTCGGTAGCGCGGCGCTATTGGCAGGAAGCTGGCGTGGCGGACAAGATCGATCTGCGATTAGCACCGGCGCTGGAAACGCTAGATCAATTGTTGGCACAAGGACAAGCAGAACCGTTTGACTTTGCCTTCATTGATGCCGATAAGGGCAATTATGACGGGTATTATGAGCGATCGCTCCAGCTACTTCGTCCCGGTGGCTTGATTGCAATTGATAATGTTTTGTGGAGTGGACGAGTTGCCGATCCTCAAGTTCAGGATAACAGCACCCAGGCAATTCGAGCTTTTAATCAAAAATTACACCATGATGAACGGGTTTCTCTGAGTCTTGTTCCCATAGCAGATGGATTGACCTTAGCGGTTAAGCGATAAGGAGATCGAAGATACTTCGCAAGAAGAATGCTGATGACAGATGAGAAACTTGCTCACTTTAGTGAGCAAGCTAATCTAGATAACTATTTCGCGTATCTACACCCATTTCAACGGTTTAAAATCAATATCCAGTTGAGCTAAAGCTAACTTTAAGCTCCCTGATTCTAATGTTTTGTCTTATTTCAAAACATTGAATTATTGTTTCTGTGGTACCTTCTTTCAATCCATTCCAGCATATCAACTTCACAACCAAAAGTTGCAGAGCTGCCGCTGAAAGGATCGTAGGCTTCCCACCAGATATTCCCAAAGCGGTCGGAACGCTTCCAAACTTTTAGTTCTGGCTCCTTAGTAAAGAATGTAACTAAATGCTGCCAAATACTATTCAGAATAGAAAATACTTTGGTTTCCTTGACAGGCTGCTCCTCTTGAATGTAAAGAGCTTCTAGCCTTTCTCTATCAAAACAATTTTCTGAAGTTTTCATAATAAATCTCTTCGGATTCAAGGTAGAATGAATTTCGGATTGTGCTGCACAAAAGTACGCTTGACAAACTTATTTGCTTAGCAAGGTTCTCGGCATTGATTCCGCCGCAACTGATGAATATTAATTTCAGAGTACAGTTGAAGATTAGAAGGTTACTTCCTCCAGTAGAATCACCTGAATGGGTGATGTGGAACTAGAGAAAAACCTGGAAAATACCGACCAAGCCAACCAAAAATTCTAGATTGCACAACCTAAATTCGCTGACAAATTAAATGTAACTTTTGGTTATTTGATAGACAAAGCAATATTTGCATAGCTTCTATGAATAAAATTCATATATAAAGATGAAATGATTTAACTGGGTTTGCGACAATGCATACACCGCTTGCATAACCGCCATGAATGAAATCAATAGAAGCCGGATGAAGCTTTCCCAGATTCGTGCTTTAGTCGCAGTGGCAGACTACGGCAACTTCAGCTTATCAGCCTTGCAGTTGGAGGTATCGCAGTCAGCAGTCAGTCATGCGATAGCGAGTCTTGAAGAAGAATTGGGAGTCGTATTACTGGCTCGCGGTCGTTATGGAGCGCGTCTCACCCCAGTCGGAGAGGGAGTTACGGCTCATGGTCGTAAATTGCTACAACTTTTAGAAGCAATGGAGAAGGAAGCCAATTTAGAAAAAGGCTTACAGGGTGGAAACGTGCGGGTTGCCTGTTTTCGGAGTGTGGCGACTCATATTCTCCCAACAGCGATCGCTCGATTTCGCAGTTGCTTCCCCAATATTACTGTGAGCATCGTTGATGGTGATGACTACTCGCGTGTAGGAGATGCTTTGCGTGCAGGTTATGCCGATATTGGCTTTATCTATTTACCTGCAGGCACATGAATTTGAAACTTGGGAAATTTTGCGGGATGATTATGTTCTCCTACTCCCGCCAAAAACTAATTTAAGAAGTGCCAAAATTACCTGGAAGCAGTTAGCCACTTATCCTTTAATTATTAGTTCTGGCATTCCCTGCAATGAGTGGATTCGCAAATATTTGTCAATTGCAGAATACCCGCTCAACATTGCTTATGAAATTAAAGAAGACTCCACCATCGTCAGCATGGTTTCCCAAGGTTTAGGGGCGGCAATTCTCCCTCGTCTGGCTGCCGAACCTGTACCCGCTGGGGTGCGCGTGTGCAGCTTGCCAGCACCTCTAGAGCGGGTAATTGGGGTAGCGCTTCTAGCAAATGCCCTTCATACTCCAGCCGTCTATGCATTTCTAGATGCTATCCGGAATACAGGACGCTTTGCGGCTAAAGCAGCGGTTTGATTTAAGTTAAGGGGAGAGTGCGAGCGAAGTTTAAGTGAGAACCATTTTAGGTGGCTCTGGTCTGATAGCCGACTCAAAGTGCTGCTTAGAATCCCTTACGATTTGCTGAGTGATAGGCATTTCATCCCATGTCCGGTCTTCAAGTAATCGCCCAGCTTTCTTTTTATTAGTTCCGCCCCATTGTTTGAAAAAGAAAGGCACTTCAGCCTTTTGACATTGATCGCGGATATCAATAACCCATGCTGGGTCTATATGTCTAGCTTTGGGTCCCGACTCACCTCCGACAATGACCCAATCTATTCCTGTCAAATTGAGGTCATGTAATGGTCCTAAAAGGGGTTCAAGAGAGAGAAACTTGATTTTTGCTCCACTTTGACGCAGGTGATCGATCCGAAATATGTAGTTCTGATTTTCAACACTCACTCCCATCCAAATATTAGGCATCCAAGGGAGTTCATCGCTTATTTCTATAAGTCGCTCTGATCTTTTAGTTAAAATTTGAAAACGATGCCAATGAGCTTTTTGCATCACTTCAAAAACTTTCCTAATAAACTCAATGGACACATCCCTATGAAATAAATCACTCATTGAGTTTACAAATATAGTTCTCGGCTTCTTCCAGTGTACTGGCAACTCCAATGTATGTTCATGTAATGTGACCTTAAAACCATTTTTATAATTGGGTTGCCCCATTGCTTGAAGACGCAACGCCATTCTCTCAGCGTAACAGTGACTGCACCCAGGACTTATCTTTGTACAGCCTGTTAGAGGATTCCAAGTAACCTCAGTCCATTCAATATGTGATTTTGTGTTCATTTATTCTCTCCTCAATATATCTTGAGCGATTTTAATGGCGGTCGGTGTTCCCCGTTGATTGCTAGATGCAAAACATAGAAGATATAGAGGGTTATTCTTAGAAGTAAATAAAAGTCTTGGATTATCTGCAACTCCCGCAAATATAGTCTTTAAGCGTTCAATAAAATAACTTTTTAACGAATCAAAATTTGCCTTTTTCACTATGACTGTTTCTTCTCCAAATAATCCTACTCTTCTTTCTTCTGCATAAAACAAGTTGTACCAATCGTCTGTACCAATTATTATATCTATTTTCTTGCGGCATGAATCATTAATTTTGCCGTCTTTTTTAAGAAGTCTATTGAGTGCTATACCTATTGGAAAAAGATACCAGAGATCAATAGCTTGTGTTCGGGCAATAGCTTCAACTGTCTGCCAAGGAACTTGCATCCCATAAGGATCTAAAAATAAAACAGCACGCTCACTTTTTTCAAGCCAATTCTGGCTATCACAAATTTCTCTGATAAACAAGTTTGCATCTGAATTCTTTAATAAAATATCTCTGTTGGGAAAGTCCAGTTTTAAGGTTTCTAGCTCTTCAAATCTTTTTTTATCTCTTTCCACAAAGATATATTTTGTAAATTCGGGATTGACTTGAAGCGCAATTCGTGCAGAACCTTGTAAGTTTTTCTTTGATTCTTCTTCAAAAGTCCCGGTGAATAGCGATAATTGTGATTGCTGTTCTGATTGCTCATTCTGCTTAAGCGTTAGCCATCCAGTTCCTGCAAAGGCATCTATGTACATATATTGCTTGAACTTCTGATTCCTCATAATTGTTGTATATGCTTTGAGGTATTTGCGTACACGTTCCAATTTGTCAGTTGTCCAATTACCACCAAACATCTCTAACTCCATCAATTAGTTTCTTTCTTAAATTAATGCTCTACTAAAGCAAAATAGTACAGCGATGTATTTGGCGAAACTCTGTTGTAGCCAGATGTCAATTGTAGATACTGGCAAAGACAGCTAAAGTGATCGCTTGAGCCATTCTATACCCAGAAAGTAGCGATCGCTTCCCAACCAAACACCTATTCCTACCGGAGGCTAAATAGCACCGCGACACCGCCTAGTGCAACTAAAACGCCTAAGATAGCTCGAAAACTGACAACATTACCCATCCAAATCGCTAGAGGTAAAATAAACAAAGGGCTAGTAGAACTTAGCGTTTGGGCAATTCCGGCGGGGGCGAATTTCAGAGAAGTTTGTTGCAGCCAGATGCCGAGATAGGTGCTGAATAAGGCGGTTATGGCGATGACTTCCACGATGCACCAAGATTGGAACGGTTTAAGCCAGCCGTTGACTTCTCATGCAAAAATTTGTAATCCAATTAAAAAAAATTGTTAAAAATAGCATCCCTGTTTTTTGAATTGGTCATCCTGATGTAAATTTTACCGAAAGGCATACCCCTAAGTTCAGGCTGCACACTTCTTTTGGCGGATATTTCTCGCTTAGCAAACATTGTATAGATTTACTTCAGCGGGATGCCAAAGATGTTAGCAATGTGACCATACTATTCTTTAACAATTGGTAGGATTCAGCAAGAAAGAAAATATTGAGGAGACTGCTATGAACTATACCTTTGAAATTTTAGGGGTATCTCCCATTCTTTATTTCTTCAACCATCAACAGGAAATTATTCAAGCAGAGCCACATAGAGCCGAATACTTAGGAAGCCCTAAATGCACGCTGGATGCTTTTCTGGAATCAGTCGAAACGGTTCCACCCAAGCGAGGCTGGAATTTAGAAGAGGTTTTGGATACGATCATAGACTTTTGGCTGAATAATTCTGACAATATCCAATATTGGAACAAGCGCCTTAAGGATGCTGGCAAAGAGAATTTGGTAGTCGCAAGAGTTGCCGATATAAAGGCATTACGGGCGGAGTTTGACTCCTTATTGGGTCAAAATTTTTAACTTATTCAGCATAATCGCACCTAGACGTAGGCGCGAGTCAGTATTACTCGCGCTAACTGCTTGCGGCAGCGCCAACAAAGGTCGCATCATTGAGGCATTCATGGGGAACAAACAGCGAAGAAAGCCCAGACGTTACGCTTGCCCGACAGGTCGGCGCTTCGCGATCGCACTCTAACATGGGGCACGATTGGTCAGTCCTTAAAAATTGCCACCCATCTACTATTTCTGAAATAATACAAGTGTACTAAACTAGGTTTTACCTAACCAAAGACAGAACCTGAGATACTCAAGTCTTGGAGACAGCCGTCACAAAAGGTTTTGAAGCAAGAGCGAAAGCAACTCACCTGCATGAAGTTTGCACCGCACGATTAACATCAAAACTACTTTTGTTGTATCAGTGCCAGAATTTTATCCACAAACAGTTGATGATCGACAACTGGTTTAGAAATGTATTCATCGGCACCACTTTGCTGGAGGAAATTTTCGCGATCGCCTTCCATTGCATTAGCTGTCACCAGAATAATCGGTAGATTGGCAGTTTGGGGGTCAGCTTTTAATATTTGGGTGATTTTTATGCCATCCACTGATTTACCTTGGTAAAAACTGTTTGTTAAGGAAACATCCATCAAAATAATGTCAGCCTCCTTAGATTGGGCAATTTGAATTACTTCTTCTACATTTTCAGTATGTTTGACTTGCAAACCGGCTCGCTTTGTCAGGATTTTAGAAAAAACCCGAACATTAATCGGCTCGTCTTCTACAATCAAAACGGTTTTCATCGAGTTTTTCCCTTCAATAGCGTTTTTTTGCAGAGTCGTGGTCGTGGCTTTTTGGTTCAAGCCTATTATGAAAAATTCTTTCTTACGTTGGCATTTATCGCCTAATTTGTCATCAATCGCAATATGCAATTTTTCTGTTGTCAATAAATGGAAATAGAACTTATGGCAAAACAACTGAACCGACTTTCGACTGGACAGTTTTTCTAGACAGGATTACACGCAAAGATGCAACCGTCATATTTTGAAGATGCCCTTGAATATGCCATGAGCGCGATCGCGCCCTCGTGCCTTACCAAAGTCCGCGACAGTTTAAATCCCAGTTCGTGGGATTAACGCCAGATCGTCCCTCCTGTAGGTTTGCCGGAGTTGTCGGGGGATGCGAGTCACGCCAGGTAAAGAAACCACCCCCCAGGATTCCTTAATTAATACAAATGTACTAAACTGGTGGCAACACAAGAGGGCAAAAGCTGAAAGGCAAGCAGCCACCAGAGAGCCTTCACAATAGAAATGGAAGACCTTGATTTCAACTCAGGGCGGTAAAAGCCCGCCCTATGCCTGCAACATAAAAGTATTATTGTGGCAACAATGCCTTGATTTGCTCCACAAACAGTTGATGATCGACAACTGGTTTAGAAATATAGCCATCGGCACCACTCTGTTTGAGGAAATTTTCGCGATCGCCCTCCATCGCGTGAGCCGTAACCAGGATAATAGGCAAACTAGCAGTTTGCGGGTCAGCCTTCAACATCTGCGTGATTTTTATGCCGTCAACCGACTTACCCTGGTAAACACTATGTGCCAGGGAAACATCCATCAAAATAATGTCAGCCTCACCGGATTGGGCAATTTGCATTACCTCTTCCACGTTTTCGGTATGCTTAACTGCCAAACCGCCCCGCTTGCTCAGAATCTTAGAAAAAACCCGAGCATTAATCGGATCGTCTTCTACAATCAAAACGGTTTTCATCAAGTTTTTCCTTTCAATGGCGCTCTTTGGAAGAGTCGTGGTCATAGCTGCGGTTCCATACTACTGTGAAAGGTTCTTTGTCACGTTGCCATTTGTGACGCTATCGGTCATCAATCTCCAGATGCAAAAAAATTTTACGTTTTCAGGAAATAGGGAATAAAACTCATGGCGAAACAACTGAACCTTTTGGCAACCGGACAGATCATCCCCACGCCTTTACACGCGGAGATGCAACGGTCTTATCTTGAATATGCCATGAGTGTGATCGTCGGGCGTGCATTACCCGATGTCCGCGACGGTTTAAAGCCGGTGCATCGGCGCATCTTGTATGCGATGCACGAACTCGGACTGACGCCAGACCGCCCCTACCGCAAGTGCGCTAGGGTGGTTGGGGATGTTTTGGGCAAATATCACCCACATGGCGACCAGGCGGTTTATGACGCCTTAGTGCGTCTGGTGCAAGAATTTTCCAGCCGCTATCCCCTCCTCGGCGGTCATGGCAACTTTGGGTCGGTGGATAATGACCCACCTGCGGCGATGCGTTACACGGAAACGCGACTGGCTGCAATTAGTCATGAAGCGCTTCTGAGTGAAATTGGCGAAGCCACAGTTGACTTCATCGGCAACTTTGACAATTCCCAACAGGAACCAACCGTACTGCCAGCTCAGCTGCCAGTGTTGTTACTCAACGGGTGCGCTGGAATTGCCGTCGGCATGGCAACGAATGTGCCGCCGCACAACTTGGGTGAGGTGGTGGATGGTTTAATTGCCCTGATCGAGCGACCCGATCTCCCAGACGAGAAGCTATGGAAGCTAGTTCCGGGGCCAGATTTCCCCACGGGAGGCGAAATTGTCGGGACAGAGGGAATTCGGGAAGCTTACAACACGGGTCGCGGTAGCATCACCGTGCGGGGAGTCGCCAAGATTGAGGAAATCGCGGCAAGTCGGGGACGACACAAGCGGACGGCAATTGTGGTGACGGAATTGCCTTTCCAGGTGAATAAGGCGGGTTGGATTGAGAAGGTAGCGGAACTGGTCAATCAGGGTCGAATCGAAGGGATCGCGGATCTACGGGATGAAAGCGATCGCGAAGGAATGCGCGTGGTGGTGGAACTGAAACGAGACACCAATCCTCACCATGTCCTCGATCAACTCTATAGACAAACAGCGCTGTGTACCAATTTTGGCGCGATCCTGTTGGCGTTGGTAGATGGGCAACCGCGTCAGCTCACGTTGCGCCAGCTGTTGGAGGAATTTCTCAAGTTCCGAGAACAGACGCTGACTCGGCAGTATACCTACGAATTGGGTGAGGCAGAACGACGCATTCACGTTGTGGAAGGGTTGCTGGCGTCTTTAACCGAGTTGGATGCGGTGATTGAAATTCTCCGGAATGCTCCTGATGGTAGCACCGCCAAGTTAAGGCTACAAGAACGGTTGAATATCAGTGAGGTTCAGGCGGATGCTATTTTGTCAATGCCCCTGCGACGCCTCACTGGCTTGGAACGGCAAAATTTACAAGCTGAGTTTAAGGAGTTGTCAGAGAGAATTCATCTGTTGCAACTCCTGCTGAGCGATCGCGGCGAACTCCTAAAAGCTTTGAAAAAAGATTTGCGATCGCTCAAACGCAAATTTACCGATCCGCGTCGCAGCAAGATCCTGACTGGGGCGAAAGAATTAAAGACTCAGCCACCAGAAAAAAAACCAGACTCAAAAGGCAAAACTCACAAGTCAGAAGCCAAAAACTCTACTCAACCCGCACTCCTCACTCCTGGGCACTTAGAAGAAGAGGCAGTTCTGGAGTTTACCCAGCGCGGATATGTCCGGCGCTTACCTAAAAATGGGAATAAATCCGCGTCTGGGAAAGGCGATGGCGGCAGTCGTCCGGATGATTTTGTCGTCAAAACTCAGCACACTTGCACCCAAGCCGAGTTAGTGGTAGTCAGCAGCGGCGGCAAAGCTTACCCTATCAAGGTTGGTGAGATTCCAGCAACCGGGAAGCAATCGCGGGGAACGCCGCTGATTGGCTTGCTGTCCAACTCAGCTCAAACTGCGGCAGAAACGATTGTCTCCAACTTTTTCCTGCCTGAAGATCCGCAAAGTGCCGATTTAATTTTGCTTAGCGAACAGGGGAGAATCAAGCGCCTGCCTCTGGTAGAACTGGCTAACCTCACCAGTCGCGGCATCACGCTCATGAAGCTGAAAGAAGACGATCGGTTAAAGTACGTCAATCTGGCTAGAACCGGCGAACAGCTCGTCTTGGCGACTGGGGGTGGGCGTTTGCTGCGGCTTCAAGTCAACGATGACCATCTACCCTTGATGGGACGCACGACGATGGGGGTGCAGGCGATGCGGCTGCGGCGTTCCGAGCAACTGGTAGGAGCTTTAACGCTGGGTGATGATGAAAACATTTTAATCGTTTCCCAGTTGGGGTATGCCAAACGCCTGCCGATGAGTACGATCCGACTGGCAAATCTCGGCGATCTTGGCACTCAGTCACTGCATTTTACAAGCAAAACCGATGCTATGGCAGCGATGGTCGCGGCTCCAGCAAAGTCGAAGATAATCTTGCTGACAAGCGCCCAGCGAAAGCCCGTGCAAATGCCGGTGGATTCGATGCAGTTGCGGGGTAAAGATGGGACGGGCGATCGCTTGATCGAACTCAACCCGGACGAAAAAATTATTACTGTCGTCCTTTGTTCGTAGTTCGGGGTTCGGGGTTTATGGGAAAGGGCGATGAATCCCGAACTCGGAGCAATTCAGGACTCGCCGCACATCACCACATCTATGAGGGCAACCACAGGGGGATTGAACCGACAAGAACGCTATATGTATAAGCTTTGCGTAAGTCCTGCAATTAATTCTTTTCCATCACAAAATTCCCTATTGCTTTGGTTCTCAGATTCTCCTGAGAGTGTTGTGCTGCAAGTCAGTGATTGAAAATAGATTCAGTAGTGGGTATTAATAGCCGTGGCACAAGTTGTTATAGAAAACGTTTACAAAAGCTTTTCCGCTCGTCAAGGGGAAGTTGTCGCAGCGATCGCGCCAGAACCTCTGCTGACGCCAGTGGATGACGGGTCCCTGGTTGTAGATGATAAACCTTCGCCTCCATCTGGAGCTACGAATGTCTTGCGACGGATTAACCTGACGGTGCAAGATGGCGAGTTTATGGTGTTGGTTGGTCCTTCCGGTTGTGGCAAAAGTACGCTGTTGCGGCTGATTGCGGGGCTGGAAGAATTGACGGGGGGCAATATCCGGGTGGGGGACACTCTAGTGAACGATTTGCCGCCAAAGGAACGAGACATCGCAATGGTGTTTCAAAACTACGCCCTCTATCCCCACATGACGGTGTATGACAATATTGCCTTTGGACTGCGGCGCACGGGGCGTACAGGAGTGGGGGCGCAGAGGAGTGGGGGCGCAGAGGAGGGGCATCCTGCACTCAACCCACAGTCCTCCTTGCCCATTTGGGCGGAGAATCTGTTAGTGGAAATGACGCGATCGCTTCCAAAAGGTCTTCGCTATCTGCCTGCGCGAGAAAAAGCGATTAATGAGCAGGTGCGAACGGTTGCTCAATTGTTGCAAATTGAGCCGCTCTTAAACAGGTTGCCAAAACAACTATCGGGAGGACAAAAGCAACGAGTCGCATTGGGACGAGCGATCGCTCGCAATCCTCAAGTATTTTTAATGGATGAACCCCTCTCAAACTTAGATGCCAAACTTCGGGCAGAAACTCGCGCCCAAATTGTTAAATTGCAGCGACAGCTTGGCACAACAACCATTTACGTCACCCATGACCAAACGGAAGCGATGACAATGGGCGATCGCATTGCTGTGATGAATCACGGGAAAATCCAGCAAATCGCTGCACCGTTGGAACTTTACAACCACCCAGCCAACCGTTTTGTCGCAGAATTCATTGGTTCGCCGCCAATGAATTTTTTGCCGGTGCAGGTGAAAGCACCGCTACTTATTACCCATTCTCAATTTCGGCTCACTCTCCCCGATATTTGGGCGTCAGCACTGCAAAAATACGATGGGCAATCCCTGACTTTAGGCATCCGTCCCGAACACTTAATCATTGGCGTTCCCGCCCCCAAAAATCTACAGGTGCGAGTAGATTTGGTGGAAGCACTAGGTAACGAAACTTATTTATCTGTCACTTTGCTGGAGTCAGCGATCGCGTATTCCTTACAAGTACGGATTCCACCAGACAAAGCGGTGCGAATAGGCGATCGCTTGTGGTTATCGCTGATGCCTGAGAAAATCCATTTCTTCGATCCGCAGACTGGCATCGCAATTCCCTCTTGTTAGTTAATTACCTGAAATAAAAGCATGACAACTCTCAATGCCCGCAATTTATCTCTAGATGATATTCATCGTCTTTTCGGCTTCCATAAACAGTACAACGGCTCCTTCACACCCTTATTATCTCTAGAACCACTAACAGAGTTTGAGCAGCAGGAACTTGTGCAAATTCGGAATGACTTTGAGCGATACCTGACAGCAGGAAAAGTTTCAGAAGGACAGGTAAAGCTTCTTACCGTTGCTCCATTACTGCGATTAGCTGGCTTCTATCGCTACCCTATTCAGATTACCTTAGAAGAAAACATCGCAGATATCAATATCACCGATGAAGACACCATCATTACAGGACGGTTTGATATTTTAGCAGTCAATAAAACTCCCCAGACAACAGCTAACGTATCTTTTTGGGTTTTGGTAATTGAAGCTAAAAATAGTCAGGTTGAGGCTTTCACTGGTTTACCTCAACTGCTTACCTATGCCTATAAAAGTTTAGAACATCAAACATCAGTTTGGGGGTTGACAACAAATGGACTGCGATATCAATGGGTGTATATCCAGCGGGGAAATCCCCCGACTTATCTGCTAATGCCAGAGTTGAACTTGATTGATTCTGAGCGTTTAATCCAATTACTACAAGTTCTCAAAGCTATCTGTAAGGTAATAGGCTAGTCAGTATTTATCTAATACTAGGACAGCAGAGCGGCGTGTCCTAACAATAACTTTAGAGAGCCGCATCCATCTTTACAATGGCTGTTTTTGTAAGCTTCCTATAACTTCTAACAGTTCGCTAGGTTTGTCAATCAAAAAATCTGGGTGATGTTTGGCTAAAACTTCTTTTGAATTAAAACCCCAACTGACTGAAATTACTTTTATCCGACTTTTTCTTGCCGCTTCGATATCTCTTGTTTCATCTCCAACATAAACCATATCACTAATTTGAATATTTTGTTTCTTTGAAAAATTATTAATTACTTTGTGCTTTCCAAAAATTGTTGGGGCTGAATAAATAAAATCAAATAATTCTATAAAATTATTCTCCTTCAAAAAAAGCGTAACATTCTCTTTAGAGTTAGACGTGATAATTCCTAATTGATTACCTTGAGCTTTAAGCTCGGTAAAAGTTTCTTTAATCCCTGGGAAAGGTTTTAAATCTTGAATCTGATTATTTAATCTTATTCTAACTTTCCTAAGTAAAAATGGTAATTTAAAGATGGAAACGCCAGAGAATTGAATAATTTCTCTAGAACTTAAATTTTTAATCTTTTCGATATCTTCTAGACTGGCTGGCTGATATCCGAATTCTACAGCTAAACGATTAGTAATATTCACGACGGCATCGAGGCTATCAGCAATTGTGCCATCAAAATCAAAAATTATGACTTTTAGGGTCATCGTTTTGGGTGTATCTCAACTTGGGATGAATTTTGTCTAGTGTAGTGCCTACTTGCTCACACTATTTCATGCATCAGGTGAAGCATTTGAATCCAAATTTGCCCTAGCATTGCGCCGCAACATCTCCGGTTTTATCCGCCGTAGCGCTGAGGCGGGAAACCGACGATCCCACTCTTCATCGGAAATTTCCGCTAATTCGGTCAGAATCGGAGCTACATTTCCAGAATAAGGCTGAAACTCGGCAACATCCGTAGGCTGAGAAAAACGCTGATTCCAAGGGCAAACATCCTGGCAGATATCGCAACCGGCAACCCAGCCTTGCATCGGAGATGGAATAGCCTGTACTCCGTCCCGCTTCGCTAACGGCATCGCTTCGCTTAGCGCATCTGGTAACTTTTCAGCCCGATTCTCAATTGTGTGGTAAGCGATGCACCGATTGGCGTCTACGACAAAGGGCTGGGTAATTGCACCCGTGGGACAAGCATCTATACAACGAGTACAAGTGCCACAGTGTTCAGTATGGGGCAAGTCAGGCGTTAAGTCGAGGTTGGTCAATACTTCCCCTAAAAATACCCAAGAACCATACTCTCGCGTAATGACATTTCCATTCTTGGCAATCCAGCCAATTCCAGCTTGCTGTGCCCAAACTTTATCTTGCACGGGGCCAGTATCAGCATAGTAACGCGCAGAGATGCCTTCTCCCTGCTCTTGCAGCCAAGTGGTGAGTGCTTTCAGCTTTTTATGGAGAATTTTGTGATAATCCCGTCCCCAGCCATAGCGGGAGATTTTGGCGTATTCGCTGCCATTCGGACGCTGGTGAGGCGTGTAATAGTTGAGGGCAATACAAATTAGCGATCGCACTTCTGGCATTACTAGATGGATATCTTGCCGCTTAGGATTCGCCATCCATTCCATATCCGCCTGATAGCCTTGTGCCAGCCACGCCTGCAACCGCTGTACTTCCACCTCTGCCCCATCTACAGCCGCGATTCCCGCCTTGTGGAATCCCAATTCCAAGGCTTTTTGTTTCACTTCGCTACTACTGACGGGTACTTTCACAGGCAACGATGGCGAACTGGCAAGTCAGCGCAACGCGCGATCGCATCTGACCCGAATCATTATAGTTTCTCGGATTTCGGTTTGGGAAAGTTTAATTAAAGTTTGTAAATCAATATTGAAACCAGTCAAGGCGCAAAACCGGGAAATTTCTGAAGAATCCCTCCATAAGCGCAGGTGTAAACCTGCTTTTTTGTTTAATATTGATCGGTGTGATTTGCCGGAAATGCCATGACACCAGCTGACGACCTACTTTTAACTTCCGAATCTGAATCCACCACCGAGCTGACAATTGCCGGAATAACAGAGCCTGTCGTGCTACGCTATTTTGAAACGATGAATGCAGGCGACTTTGAGGCAACTGCTGCTTTGTTTGCAGAGGATGGGGCAATGAATCCCCCGTTTGAGTCGCCCATTGTGGGGCATGATGCGATCGCATCCTACCTGCAAGCAGAAGCCAAGGGAATGACTCTCTCTCCCCGTGAAGGAATTAGCGCAACTTTAGAGGATGGTGACACGCAGATTCAGGTTAGCGGTAAAGTCCAGACTCCCGTTTTTGGAGTCAATGTCTCTTGGATATTTATCCTCAACCAAAAGCAGGAAATTGTCTACACCAAAATCAAACTTTTGGCATCTCCTCAAGAGTTACTAAATTTACGACGCTAAGCCTTTTAAAATAATCAAGCTTGCCTACAGCCCCCCAAACCACTCATAACCTTGGTCTTCCCAATAACCCTTAGCGGGTGACAAATTGCTGACTAGCATAATGTGAGTCACCCACTTACTCTGCTTGTAGCCAAGTTTAATTGGTGAAGCCAACCGTAGAGGCGCACCATTATCAACTGATAAAGGTTGACCATTTTTTTGATAAGCCATTAAGGTTTGGGGATGCAGGGCTGAAGCAATATCCCAGCTTTCGTAGTAGCCATCAGCAGACTTAAAGTAAACGTAGCGGACATTTGCTTTCGGTTGCACCAAAGCCACTAAATCCTGCAAGCGTATACCACCCCATTGTACAATTGCCGCCCAACCCTCGACGCAAATATGGCGAATTGTCATCGAAGTTAGGGGCATTTTTTGAATATCTGCCATGCTTAATTGCAGCGGGTTGTTAACATCACCGTCAATCGTTAAACTAAACTTTTCCGGGTCAATTTGTGGGGTTAAGTCAAACGTATTGATTAGCAGCGCATCTGGCTGAATTGCACTGGCAGGAAATTCAGGAACAGGCTTTTGAGGGTTTAATAGTAAAGTTTCAACACTTTGGTTGAGGGGTTCAAAGGTTTTACCGGCGATGTCTTCAAAAAGACTTGAACCGCAACTACTCAGAAGTAAACCCATGCCAGAAATTCCAGATAACTGAATCAGTTGGCGGCGGGTTAATAGGCGACGGGGAACTTGAATCGGATGCATAAAATACTTTACCAAAACATTGATTCGAGCAGACGGGAACCTCCTACTTTTAGCCCCAGTAAGGAGTGGGCGATCGCAAAAATCACCACCGTCGGTACTGTCATAAAGTGAACTACCCGCAGTGCCTGCCAACTACCAAATATATCAACAATCCAATGAAATTGTGCTGGCTTATACATCCCAAGACCGCTCAGTATGGCAAGCAGTAAGATAGGAATAATAGCAGTATAAACTAATCGATGCCATGCATAAGTCTGGCGTTTTGGGTTCTGACTTACTTGCAGCGCTTTCAGGTCATTGGAACCAATAAATCGACGCTTCCAACGCTTGGTGATAAAAATATATAATCCATACCAAAGCAAATTTAACGCAAATAGCCACATGGCAGCAAAATGCCAATGTCTACCTCCACCTAGCCAACCACCTAGTACAAACAAAGGCGGAAAATGCCAACCACTACGTCCACCAAAAACTGGATTCGCATTGTAAATTTGGAGTCCGCTGGTAATCATGAATAGCAAGCTAATGATATTAATCCAATGAAATATCTTGGCAAGAATTGCTTGATTTGGTAGGCGACGAGTTGGAGTTCGGGCGGGAGTAGAAGAAGTCATAGATATTAATCAGTTAGGATTTTTTGAATGATTTTATAGGGGTAGAGGTGGAAATAGAGGGGCTAGCCAAAGCTGTACCTGTACATCCCAACCAAGGAGAATAGCGATCGCACCCGCTGCCACCAATACGCCACCCACTCGCTGCAAAACTGTACTATAGGAGCGTAAGCTTAGCAATTTGCGGCTGAGATAGCGACCTCCGTAAGCGATCGCCAGCAGCGGTAACGCCGCCCCTACACCATAGGCAACCAGCATCGCAAAGGAACCTGCAACCTGATGTTTGACAGCCGCCAAAACTAGAATACTAGCCAGAACTGGTCCCGCACAGGGAGTCCAAAGCAGACCCAACTGGGTTCCCAGCCAGAATTCTCCGAATAATCCTACCCGTGCGGGTTCTGGCATCCAATTGCCCAGATGTAAGTAAGCAAACAGGCGGTAACTCCATTGGGGGAAAATAGATAGCACACCCATGACTAGGAGTAAAGCGATCGCTACATTGCGTAGTACGCTAGCTAATCCGGCAAACCAGCTTGCCGTCACCCCCAGTAAACTACCCGCTACCGCAAAACCCGCTATCAATCCAGCCATTAAAGCAACGGGACCGTAGCGATGTGAAAAGAGCGATCGCCCCAACAGCACTGGCAGAATCGGCAACACGCAGGGTGAAAGCACGGTCAAAATTCCCCCCAGCAAGGCAAGACCAATCGATAGGGTAGAAACACTCATCGATCTACCCTAATAGTTGGCGAATAGTCTGTTCAGTTTCCTCATAAGCGCCTTCCCCAATATGGTCGTAGCGCCCAAAACCCTGACGATCTGCCAAAAATAGGTGAGGCCAATATTGGTTGTTGTAAGCGTTCCAGGTTTTGAACTCGTTATCTAGGGGAACCGGATAAGCGATTTTGTGTTGCTTTAGCGCTCTTTTGACATTGTTTGCATCCCGTTCAAAGGGAAACTCAGGCGTATGAATGCCAATTACCTTGAGTCCTTGAGCTGCATATTCCTGATGCCAACGGGTAATATACGGTAGGGTGCGCTGGCAGTTGATGCAAGCAAAAGTCCAGAACTGCACCAGCACAACTTTGCCTTTGAGGTCTGAAGTTTTCACAGGATCAGAATTAATCCACTGACTAATTCCCTGAAACTCAGGTAAAGCCTTATCCGCTGTAGGTAAGGCAGCAACAGCATCGGGAGTTGACGCAGCGCTTCTCGTAGAAGTCAACAAGGTAGAGGTATCGGTTTTTCTGGAACTTTTGAGGGTTGTCGTTGCTAAACCCGCTCCCACAACTCCCAACCCAAAATACCAAAGTAACTGGCGTCGCCGTAGCAAGTTCTTGTCCATCAAACACTCTCCCCTAGTTACTATTGGAAAAAATGGGTAGAGTGCTACTAGGGCTTGCTGGTCTTGGATGCTTGCATCATCGCATCACCTTGTTTGATCATCGCGTCACCCTGTTTGAGCATGGCAGCATCATTTTTCATCATGCCCTCACCTTTTTTCATCATGCCCTCACCTTTTTTCACCATGCCTTCGCTTTCTTTTTTCATCATGGCGTTGGTATCGGTTTTTAGCATGGCGTTGCCTTTATTCATCATGGCTTTACCTTCTTTCATCATGGCATCGCCATCTTTTTTCATCATGGCGTCATCTTTTTTCATCATGGCATCGCCATCTTTTTTCATCATGGCGTCATCTTTTTTCATCATGGCATCGCCATCTTTTTTCATCATGGCATCACCAGGCTGACTGCTATCGGCAGCAGGAGAAGCACCAGGAGCAGCCTGATTGTTGCTGGCAGGAGTGCTGGAACAAGCAGTTAGGCTAGCAGTCAGGGTCAAACTAGCGATCGCGCAAAATACTTTCCAATTCATAGTTTTTTTCCAATTTTTAGGTAAGCTGACTTAGCGAAACATCACCACGCCATCAAGACTTTATTATGGTGATTGTATTTAGCTAAAATCTTAAAGCAACATGAGAGCAGCATTAGAACTTGGTTCTGGAATTGAATTTCCCTTGACGCTATCTAGCCCTTCAGATCCCCGACTTCTTGGAGAAGTCGGGGATCTCGACTTCTTGGAGAAGTCGGGGATCTCGACTTCAAGAATCATTTTGGACTGCTATATAACAATCGATTTGAACTGCGATCGCTTGGCTTAGGTAATGGATAATCGGTAATATAGCAATCCTTTTAGGATTTTTATAGCAATCCTAAATTATTCATGAAAATGATTGCTATAAAATCCTCTTCTTTCTCTTTTTCGCTTGTCTTTGGCAGTTCGTTTAAAAAATATCTACCTAATCAAATATTTAATTCAAATTTGTTTTAATCAATTATTATTAGTAATTAAGTAGGTAGACCTAATTAAACTAAAAATTTTATGTAGGTTGAACCTTGGGAACGTAGGCGCGTTCATGCCGTAAGGCTTTAGCCTTCAAGGGAGAGTAACCCAACCAAAACAAGGGAGGCGTTGGGTTGAGCCTTTAAGCTCTACCCAAGCTACAAATCTTACCCTCTACCCATCCTACAAATAATTAAGTCCGTCTACTTATTAATAATTTGTGTTTGAAATTATTAATATTAACTCCAGATCGCCCAGGCTAGCCTAGCTGAATTGCCTGTAACAGTTGAGAAACCCAGGCTATCTAGCTTAATCGGGAAAGCTCTATTGAAGACTGATGAATCTAACTTTTGGGCACCCTGATGGGATAAAAGACCATCAATCCCAACGTGCTATGCTTTTGTGGCTTCTGGCAAACTCGCTTCTAACTTCAAACAGTTGCGACCGTTTACTTGTAAGCGATACTCTACCCGATCCATTAACCTGTTCATAATCAGCCACCCATAACCGCTTTCCTGTTTATCATCAGGGTTGGGCGGGAGATAAGTTGATAAGTCAAATCCCTGACCGTGATCCCAAATTTCTAGAGCAATATCCCGATTTTTTAACTCTAGGCGAATTAGCACGGGCAAATTTGGTTGCTCCTTATGAGCATGACGCACCACGTTCGAGTATGCTTCCACCAAAGCCAATCGCAAGCGATTCGATTGACGAGGCCAATCCACCGAGTCGGTCAGTTCGACTTCCAAACATCCCAGAAGCCAGCTTTCAACAATTGTTAAAAACTTCAAATCACTTGGTACGTGCAGCTCCGTTTTCATGTACTTAAAGAACCTCCAGAGAGAGTATGGTTTGGTCGTCTTCCTGAACGTTATTGGTGTGTTCTCGAATCCGCGCTAGTAAGTTAGTCAAATCGAAAGGCACTGGCTCAAGGCATACGAGTTTCCAAAGCCCATCTTGTGTCAGCATACTACTCGTACCTTCAAAGCTGCCAGTGTTACCCTCTGCCGTCGGCGCGATTTGCGAAGCAGTATACCGAAGGCTACTTTCTTGGGTGACAGTCGCCTCGGTAATCCCGTCACTCGTCAGTAGCAGAATTTCACCTGAATTTAAGGTCAGTTGCCCCTGCTTGGCTTTCCAGATGGGTAAAATCCCCAAAGGGATGCCGCGAGTCTTGAGAAAATTCGGTTCCAGCGCCGAGTCTGAAGTAGGTGCCGCTCTTTGTTGCACGACTTCCCGATTCGACCAGACTAAGGGATAGATGTGACCGGCGTTGGCATACACTAGCTCTTGAGTGGCTGGGGTATAACGAGCCAGCACCATCGTGATAAAGCAGTTGGTACTGACTAGATCGTTGGACATAATGCTGTTAAGATTCCGCATGACGACATCTGGCTCCGGAGAAATTTCCTGAGCTAGTTCCCGACGCAGAATCGAAATTGCACTTGCCATAAATAGAGCCGCTGGGACGCCTTTACCAGAGACATCTCCGACTCCTATCCAAACATCGCCTTGGGGATGGACGTACACTTCAAAAAAATCACCCCCTACTTCTCTGGCGGCGACGCAGCAGGCTTGCACCTGCATCCCGTCTACTTCAGGCCAACTTTGGCGGAGGAGGTTGTTTTGAATTTGACGAGCAACTTCTAGTTCGGCACGCATTTGCTGAGCCTGCTGCTGCGTGCGCTGGTAGAGTTTCGCCTGAGAAAGTGCCAAAGCGGCTTGTTCGGCGACGCCTTCTATCAGCTGAACTTCTTCGGGTGCCCAGAGGCGATCGCTATTTTCTTGATAGAGGCAGAGAACCGATAGCACCTGCTGCTGGAAGATCAGCGGCACCCCCAACTGAGTGTAGCTTGTTCCCCCTTGTTCGCCTTGAGCGAGTTGGATCTTACGACTTTCCAGGGCTGCTTGCAGTAAAGAGTCTGAGTCGTGTTGGGGCAATGGGGGTTCCGGATTCTCGGCTTGGGCATTGGGATCTGGGTAGAAAAAAACTTCGCTTGTCAAGCGATCGCTCTCCACGGGTCGCAAAATGCAACAGCTAGCCTCAAAAGCTTGACCAATGGTATTGGCAACTGTTTGCAGCATACTCTGGTAATCCAGCGACTCCCGAATTGCCGTTGTCACTGCATTGAAGAGTTCTTCTCGGCGCAAGGCGCGGCGCAGTTCGTTCGTCCTTTGCTTTAGCACTCGGTAAGTTTCCGAGGCTTGTTGAACCACTGCTTTCAGGTTCTCCGGGTTCCAGGGTTTGGTGATGTATTTGAACACCTGACCGGAGTTAATCGCATCCACCAAATCTTCGACATCAGTGTAGCCGGTTAGGAGAATCCGAATGGTATCGGGAAAGCGCTCAACTGTTTTACTTAAGAATTCGGTTCCATTCATTTGGGGCATGCGCTGGTCGGAAATAATTACAGCCATTTCCCCTTCCGTGTCCAAAACTTGGATGGCGCTGAAGGCACTGTCGGCTTTGAAGACGCGAAAATCTCGCCGAAATGTCCGATAGAGTAAATCTAGGTTGTCATGCTCGTCATCAACCACCATCAGTTTGAGTTTGCTCCCTTCTGCCTGACTCATCGGCCCACTCCGCTTCCCGCTTAATTAGATCATCGACAGCTTGAGGGGAATTTCACCGCTCATCCCTTGCCTTGATACCGCCAACCGGATCAAACTCCGGTAATCGCTTTTATTTCTTGAGATGCTGTTGATTGATGATTCGATAGAATAACAGCTTTGAGGGCATTGTGAGGTACGCCCGTTAATAAGGTTATTACTCGATCAACTGACTGCGGGTAAAATCCCAGTGCCAGGATACAGAGGTGAGCATAGCTGCTTTTGTTGTGGCAGCTACAGAGGGTTCACCGATGTCAAGCAGAAGTCAACTCATAGCGATCGCCCGCTCCACAGAAGAGCGGTGTTTATCCGACTAAGCCAGAGCGTAGGGCACGCACCGCCGCTTGGGTGCGGTCATCGGCACACAGCTTGTTCAAAATATTCCGGACGTGGGTTTTGACGGTTCCTACAGTGATGTAGAGCTTTTCAGCGATCGCTGCATTGCTGCACCCTTCGACAATTAGTTGCAAAACTTCTAATTCCCGTTCCGTCAGCGGATAAGCTTCAATTAGCTGGCTGTATTCCGGTTCGGTGGCATTGATAATCACCGTTTTGGATACGGTTGCTTGATCCAATCCTGTCTGACTAGCTCTAGTCTGCTGCAAGACAACCCGGGCGATCGCTGGATCGATCCAGCCGTTGCCTTCGTGCGTCACTTGCAACGCTTCCAGCAACTTATCAAAACTAATGTTTTTCATGCAGTAGGAATCTGCACCCGCTGCAAATGCCGCCAGTACTGCTTCTTCGTCATCCTGTAAAGTCAACACCAATATCTTGGTGTGACCCCCATCCTCCGAAGCCGCCTGCCATTCCCTAAACGTCCTCGTCAATTCAATTCCGTCCATATCGGGCAGACCAATATCGACAATCGCCACATCTGGCTTGGTCGTTTCCAGTAATTTCAGACCTTCAGTGGCATTGGCAGCCTCGCCCACAAATTCAATTTCTCCACGCTGTTGCAGCGCTGTCCGGATGCCGACCCTAGTCAGGTCGTGGTCTTCAATTAAAGCGACGCGAATTTGACTCATCTTCTACTTCCACACTTTGCAATTCTATTGACTTTCTAAAAATAAAGATTTCCTAAAGATTTTGCAGCCGTCAATTTTATTCTATCCTTTGAGGGTTGTAGTATTAGTAATTTATACCCTCCTCCTCTCTTTGAGGTGATATTTTTACAAGCGGGCAGTTGGGAAACTTAACCATAAACTTAAGCCTGAGTGTGGCAGTCTTTTTTGATGACAGTTTGGCGACTGGTCAATTTTAGTACGAATGTACGCTTGATAACTGCAAGAAACTAGCACTCATCAGGATTTTACCTTGCTGGCGGAGGTCAAACAATGCGGTTTCTCACGATCGAGCCAGTTGGCTCTTGAGCCGGGGAAATGTCTTGATCGAAATCACCAGATGTGGTAAAAAGCAGAATCTCAGATTTTTGACTTGCCAATGGCAACACGAGCAGCACAGATTTCAACTACCGCTGGTATGAGTATACCGGGTTGGCAGCATGAGAATCATCCTGGCTGGGGATTTTTTAAAGGAATCCCTAGAGCCGAAGCAAGGCATTGACAGCACGCCCAAGTTGCACCAAAGATCGCAAGGACTGTACCTGTCAGTGAAGCGGATTGAGTCAGCTTTGGACTTGGCATGCGTTGGGCGATCGCTACCCCAACACAGACAGTAACTCGTTATCAGCCAAAATCTACACTTTCACTGGAACAGCGACCAAGTTAGTTAAGCTAAAAGCTAAAAGTCTTTCGCTCGCAATGGCTCCCTCTGGAAATCAATACTTACGCCTCCTCTGGTCCGATCTTCCCGTGCGTCGGCGGGGTGCCCTGATCATCGCCATCCCGATTATGTGTCTTTTAACGTCGGTGGTGGTATTTGCTGGGCTGCAACGCAGTACTGCAATGGCGCAAAATTATGTTGACAAAACTCAGAAGGTGCTATTCCAAGCCAATCGCTTGCTCACAGCGCTAGTGGATGCCGAAACAGGGGTTCGGGGTTATGCCTTGACTTATCGCCCGGAATATCTAGAACCTTATAACGCCGCGATCGCTACCCTTCCTAAATTCCTCAAAGAACTGGATAATTCCGTCAAAGATAAGCCGCAACAGCTGCAACGAATCCAGCAGATTCAAAAGCTGGCATGGCAAAAAGTCAGCATTATGAACATGAATGTGGCTAAGATAAGAGCCGTCAAACAGGGAAGCGCTGGCTCTTTCCGATTGGAGTCTCAAGGCAAAACCACGATGGATGCCATTCGTCGGCAAATTGCCCTGCTCTCCGCCGAGGAAACTCGCCTGCTTGACCAGCGTAGCCGAGAATTAAAGCACCAGCAGCGAATTACGATTGGCGTACTCAGCGCTACAGCAACACTTGGTCTTCTGGGATCGCTGGCAGCAGTGTATCTGTTCGATCAGCTCGATCGAGAACTGGCGGGACAACAAACGGGTTTGCGCGAAACTAATATTCGCATCCGCGCCATTTTGGACAATGTGGTAGATGGGATTATCACCATCAACGAGCAGGGTCATATTGAGTCTTTTAATCAAGCTGCCGCCTTGATGTTTGGGTATGAACCCGCCGAAGCGATCGGCAAGAACCTGAAACTATTGGTAGCGCATCCGTTCAGCGGTAATAGCATCCAAACTCTCAACCACTTTGTCGGCAAAAACCCCATGCAAATGCGACGACTGCAAGAAACGGTGGGACGCCGCAAGAATGGCACCACGTTCCCAATGGAGTTAGCGTTTAGCGAAATGCACTCTTACAATCAGCGCTTGTTAATTGGGATTATGCGTGACATTACGGAGCGCCAGCAATCTGAGGAAATGCTGCGAAAACAAGCGACGCTGCTGGATCTGGCAAATGACGCGATTTTGGTGCGCGATCGCTACGATCGGATTACTTATTGGAATCTGGGAGCAGAACGGCTGTACGGCTGGACGAACAAAGAAGCCCTCGGTCACTATGCCCACAAACTCCTGAAAACCGAATTTCCCCCAAATATCGAAGAAATCGACGAAAAGTTTCTTGACGACGGGTACTGGAAAGGCGAACTGCTCGACACCAAGCGCGACGGTACCCAGATTCGCGTTTCTAGCCGATGGACATTGCAGACAGATGATGAGGGTGAACCCTTAGCTACCCTGGAAATCAACAGCGACATCACCAAACGCAAACAAGCAGAAGAAGATTTGCGATCGCGGGCGGGGGAATTAGTCCGTTTGAGCGCCATCCTTGCCCAAACCAATATTTCCCTAGAGAAACGCAACCAAGAACTCGACCAGTTTGCCTATATTGTCTCCCACGACCTCAAAGCACCCCTAAGAGCGATCGCCAATCTCTGCAATTGGATTGAAGAAGACATCTCCAACCAACTGACTGAAGAAACCAGGCACAATATGGACTTAATGCGATCGCGCGTCCATCGCATGGAAGCGCTGATCAATGGCGTCCTTCAATATTCCCGCGTTGGACGAATCAAGGCGTCTGTGGAATTGGTGGATGTCGAAAAACTACTCGCAGAGGTCATTGACACCCTCGCACCGCCACCCACCTTCACCATCGCCGTCAACCCTGGAATGCCTACCCTACGCACCGAACGCTTGCCCCTGCAACAGGTGTTTGCCAATCTGATTAGCAACGCGATTAAACACAATCACCAAGCAGATGGACAAGTGACGATATCTGTTCAAGACCAAGGCAACTTCTATGAGTTTGCTGTAGCAGATAACGGGCCGGGAATTGCCCCAGAATATCACGAGAAAGTTTTTGCCATCTTTGAGACTTTACAAGCCCGCGATACCGTCGAAAACACTGGCATTGGTCTAACCCTCGTCAAAAAAATTGTTGAAACCCAAGGTGGAACCATCTGGGTAGAATCTCAAGCAGGTCAAGGAGCAACCTTTCGCTTTACCTGGTCTAAATCAGTTCTGAGTGCGTAGGGGTATACGGCAATACTTTTCGGTTAAGTCACCTTTGTAGGTTGGACCCTGGGCACGGATGCTGTTACCTTTGGTAGTTTAGATGGGCGTGATAGATCATCTCAATTGTAGGTTGGGTAGAGGCACGAAACCCAACACGCATAAGCATTTGTTGGGTTTCGTGCCTCTACCCAACCTACCTTTGTTACCGTATTGGGTTGGCTCCTTGACACGAAACCCAACACTCTATTCTGTTATTTTGGGTAAGCTATGAACGCGACTTGGAATTAGTTGTTTTTACTTTGACCAAAGGTTAAACCTTTTTATTGGGATTGAACCCTTAGCAATAATTCCTTAATCTAGGTTCGATGGAGTAACCGTGCAAATTGTGGATGCCGAATCTGTTTAATCGCTCCTATGGCTGATGCTAAGCCAGGGTTGATTCTACTAAACAGAGACTCCAGAAAACTCGTGCGCGAACTGACTTTTTCTACGCTTCGCGATCGCTACGACACCTGAATTGCGCGGACTTTCTGGAGCGATTCTATAATACTGGATGCAAATCCTCCTTAACACAGCCGAAAACCCTTTACAATCGATCACCTTCCTAGTGGTTGATGACTGAGGAAGTGCTTTTATGGCAATTTGTGTTTAGAAGGATGAAACTTTTGCCGGTGGTAGGCTCCCAGCTAATGCGTTACGGTATCGCTCTATTAGCGGTGACACTGGCACTGCTAATTAAACTGATTCTAAACATTCTAACTGGCGGAAAAGAAACTCCTTTTCTAATCCTTTTTGCTGCCATATTGATTGGCACCTGGTATAGTGGCACGAAACTGGGTCTGTGGAGTGCTGTTTTAGCGGCTTTCGCCCAAGCCAAGAAGTATCCAGAAGCTGGAGGCTCAAGCGATTCCGTTTTGGAAACGAGGCTGGGCAGTGCTGTTAGCAATTATCTCCAAATGTCTCTAAGAACGCCAGACCGAAGCCGCGATCGCTCCTGGGAGCAGATGCTACGCGGTCGCGGCTTCTTACAGCCAACTCCAACGGCATCGGGAGATGAACTGCACAAACTCAACTTCCATCTGGAAAACTCACCCCTGGCACTGATCGAGTGGGACAGCAACTTTCGAGTGGTGAGGTGGTCGCGGGAAGCTGAAGCGCTCTTTGGATGGCGAAGCGCCGAAGTAACGGGTAAACATCCTCAGGAATGGCAATTTATCTGCGCCGAAGATGCAGCGGTAGTCAATGATGCGATCGCTCGCTTGCTCAAAGGCAGCGAACCGCGCAGCGTCTCCCAAAACCGTAACTATACAAAAGATGGCTCGATTGTCTACTGCGAGTGGTACAACTCGGCTTTGCTAGATGAATCGGGTCACTTGGTGTCAGTGCTATCTCTGGTTCTGGATGTTACCAGTCGGCAGCAAACGCAAGCAGCGCTGCAAAAGAGCGAAGAGCGACTGCGATTGTCCCTGAAGGCAGGACAGATGGGGATCTGGGACTGGAATATCCTCACGGGCGAACTGACGTGGTCGGATACCCTGGAACGCCTGCACGGTCTTGTTCCAGGAACTTTTGCCGGTACCTTTGCCGCCTTCGTAGAATTCGTTCATCCGGAGGATCGGGATTCCTTAAACAGGGCGATCGCTCAGTCGCTGGAGCAGAAGACTGACTTTGAGCTGGAATTCCGCGTCGTTTGGCCTGACAGTAGCACCCACTGGATCTCTGGAAAAGGTCAGGTTTTTGGCGACGAAACCGGCAACGCGGTACGGACGATCGGGGTGGGTACGGACATTAGCGCTCGCCAGCAAATTGACGAACAACAGCGCTTTTTGGGCGAAGCGACAACCCTCCTGACTAGCTCTCTTGACTATCAAACTACCTTGGAAACCCTGGCTCAGCTGGCAGTCCCTCAGCTGGCTGACTGGTGTTCCATCGATATTCTGGACGAAAATCAAACGATTCGCCGACTGGCAGTTGTCCATCAAGACCCATCGAAGGTAGATTGGGCTTACAAATTGCAGGAGCGCTACCCGCCCGATCCCCATGAACCTTATGGTCTTCCCAACGTTTTACGCACAGGTCAGGCGGAATTATACTCTGAGGTTCCCGACTCCCTACTGGTACAGGTGGCTCGTGACGCCGAACACCTGGAAATCTTGAGGAAGATAGGCTTTACATCGGCAATGGTGGTGCCCTTGGTAGCTCGCTCCCGCACCTTGGGGGCAATTACCTTTACCTCAGCCGAGTCGGGTCGTCATTACGGTCAAGCTGACCTTACCTTTGCTTGCGAACTTGCCCGTCGCGCCGCTTTAGCCGTTGATAACGCTGGTTTGTTTAAAACGGTTCAACAAGAACTCGCAGAGCGTCAGCGCACGGAGGCGGCATTGCGAGAGAGCGAAGAACGCTTCCGCACGATGGCAGATAGTGCGCCCGTCTTGTTATGGGTGGCAGGTACGGATGGACGGTGTAATTTCTTCAATCAGCGTTGGCTGACCTTCCGGGGGCGTAACTTCGAGGAAGAACTAGACAAAGGTTGGGCAGAAGGCGTGCATCCAGAGGATTTACAGCGCTGCTTGGATATTTATATGGCGGCTTTTCATGTCCGCCAAAATTTCCAAATGGAGTACCGTCTGTTGCGGGCAGATGGGGAGTATCGCTGGGTTTTGGATACGGGAACGCCGCGATTTTTGGCGGATGGCAGTTTTGCGGGTTATATTGGCTCGTGTATTGACATTACCGAGCGAAAAATCGCCGAAGAAGCTTTGCGCGATCGCGCGGCGGAATTAGCCCGTCTGAGTACCATCCTTGCCAAAACCAACGCCGCTTTAGAAAAACGTAACGCCGAACTCGACCACTTCGCTTATATTGTCTCCCACGATCTCAAGGCACCCCTGAGAGCGATCGCTAACCTCTCCACTTGGATTGAAGAAGACCTACTCGACTTGCTAAATCCGGAAACCCAGCGGAATATGAATCTACTGCGGGGGCGCGTTCATCGGATGGAAGCTCTCATCAACGGTCTTTTGCAGTATTCTCGTGTGGGGCGGGTCAAGACCATCGTGGATCTTGTGAACGTTGACGCCTTACTCTCAGAGATCGTCAACTCGCTTGCACCTCCACCCACCTTCACCATCACCATCCAGCCCGGAATGCCTACTTTCCTCACCGAGCGTTTGCCCCTAGAACAGGTGTTTGCGAATCTGCTGGGTAACTGCCTCAAACACCACCCTCGGTCGGATGGAAACGCGACCATATCGGTACAAGATAAAGAAGCATTCTATGAATTTGCCGTGGCAGATGATGGGTGTGGGATCGCTCCCCAATATCATGAAAAAATTTTTGTCATGTTTCAAACTCTGGAGGCACGAGATAAGGTAGAAAACACCGGCGTGGGACTCGCCATTGTTAAGAAAATTATCGAAAACAAAGGAGGAACCATTCGCCTAGAATCTCAAATCAATCAAGGGTCAACTTTCTACTTTACATGGCCCAAACAACCAATCAGTAGCAATTAGCTTTTTGTCTGGTATTTCTAGTGAATAATTGATAAAAAATGAATTAAAAAACGCTAATTGCTAATTTTTTTAATCATGGGAGATAAGATGACAAACCTTTTGCTAGTTGATGACGACGAAGTTGATGTGATGACCGTGCAACGGGCGTTCAAAAAAAACAATATTCAAAATCCCTTTTATGTCGCCAACAATGGGCTAGAAGCACTGGCTATGTTGCGGGGTACTGACGATTCAACAAAGGTGCCGCGAGAGCGTCGGCTCGTCTTACTTGATTTAAATATGCCCAAAATGGGTGGAATTGAATTTTTGCGGGAATTGCGGGCAGACCCGGAACTCAGAGCAATTCCAGTGATTGTACTGACGACTTCCAATGAAGACAAAGACAAGGTGGAAGCCTACAATCTCAATGTAGCGGGGTATATTGTCAAACCCGTAACATTTGCTAAATTCGTGGAGGTAGTGGCAACACTCAATCAATATTGGATGCTCAGTGAGATGCCCTGATTTTGGAGAATGGGTAATGGGTAGTGATTATGAGTGTTGAGTTAGAAAAGAGTGTTTTAATTCAAAACTCAGACGCGATTAATCGCTTAAAACTTTTTACCAATTACCTCCTTTAATAGTTATGGAAGAAAAGTTAAAAATACTTGTAGTCGATGATGATGAAGTAGACCGGATGGCGGTTCGCCGGTCGCTCAAAACGGCTGGCGTACAAATGGAATTGGTGGAAGCCAGCGACTGCCAAGGAGCGATCGCTACTTTACATAGCGACAATTTTGACTGTGTCTTCCTCGACTATCGCCTGCCTGACGGGGATGGACTCACCCTAGTTCAGGAAATCCGCTCGTCCGGGTTTAAAATACCCTTGGTCGTATTGACGGGTCAGGGAGACGAGCAAACCGCTGTCGAACTGATGAAAGCGGGAGCGTCCGACTATATTTCTAAAGGCAAAGTCTCTCCAGAGAGTCTCTCTCGCAGCCTGTACAATGCGATTCGCCTCTATCGAGCGGAAAGGCAGGCATCAGAGGCGAACCAATTACTCAAAGAAAGCGAAGAACGCTATCGATTTGTTCTAGAGGGATCGAACGACGGGATTTGGGACTGGGATATCGCCACTAACACAGTTTATTGGAATGACCGCTGTTTTGAAATCAGCGGCTTGTCCCACGAAGAATTTGTGGGCAATTACCAGGCATTGTGCCAACTTTTGCATCCAGAAGATCGATACCGCATCATCCAGGCAGTCCGCGCTCACCTGGAGCATCAAGTTGAATGTAATGTGGAATTTCAGCTGTTGCACGCTTCTGGGCATTATCGTTACTGCATCGCTAGAGGCAAAGCGCAACGAGATGGGAACGGCAAGCCTTTCCGGATGTCTGGAATTATTAGCGACATTACGGAGCGCAAGCGGGCATTAGAAAACCAGCGATTCCTGGCAGAAGCCAGTGGTATCCTTTCTACTTCCCTAGATTACAAAACTACCTTGGAAAATCTGGCTCAACTGGCAGTGCCTCACTTAGCCGATTTATGCATGGTAGATATTCTGGCAGCAGACGGTTCAATTCAGCGGCTGGGAACAGCTCATGGAAACCCCACTCAAGAGAAGTTGGTGCAGGAGATGCTGCATCTGTTCCCCCCCGACCCGAATGGAGAACACCCCGCCAGCGTTGTATTACGCACGGGCAAATCAAAACTTGCCGATGAAATTGACGACGAAATGCTAGTAGCTGTGACCCGCAGTCCCGAACATCTGCAAATGATTCGGGAGATCGGCTTTCAGTCTTATATGGTAGTGCCGCTGTTGGTGCGCGGACAGACGCTGGGGGCAATTTTGTTGGTATCCACTCAAGAAAAACGCCGCTACGACGCAATGGACTTGGCGCTGGCAGAGGAACTTGCCCGTCGCGCTGCCTTATCGGTAGAAAATGGAAAATTGTACCGGGAGGCGCAGGCGGCGAGCGAGAACTTACGCAAGGCGATCATCATTCTGGGCGAACAACAGCAACAACTCCGGACACTCCAGCAGCTGACGAATTTACTGAACCAGCGCCTGAGTGACTTACCCGGTTTGTTACGGGTGATGGTTCAAGCTGTTTGCGATGCGATCGCAGGTGCCCAGTTTTGCTTTATCATGCTGCAAAACCCCCAGTGCGATCGCCTGGTGTTGACGGTGACGGCGGGAATCGGTACGGAAAAATTGCGGCTGGAAGATGGTTTTGCTTCGGGGGAAGGATTGCTTTCCCAGGTATTTTTGACAGGGAATTCCCAGTTTATCGAAGGGGAAGAAGCCGCTTTCCTCCACTCGACACCCGACACTGTAAACTCCTCAGAGTTGCCTGCTTCGCTTTATGTGGTGGCGATTGAGTCCGCGCAAGCTGGACGGTTGGGCGTGCTGGCAATCGGCAATTGGGAAAATTCCCATGCGTTTGACGAGGAAGACCGATATCTACTGACGGCGGTGGGGGAACAAGCAGCGATCGCTATTAACAATGCCCGTTTGATCAATGCTTTAGAGGAACGCGAAGAACGCTTAGCCTTACAAAACGAAATCTTGGCTCAGCAAAACAAGGAACTAGAAAATCTTTCCACGCAGATTCAACTTCAGAATCTGCAATTGCTGGAAGCCGCGCGGTTGAAATCGCAGTTTCTCGCCACCATGTCCCACGAACTGCGAACGCCGATGAATGCCGTGATCGGCTTTTCTCAACTGCTGTTGCGCCAGCGGCAAAATCAGCTCAGTCCCCAGCAATTGGATATGGTAGATCGCATTCTCAGCAATGGGAAACACCTGCTAACGCTGATTAATGACATCCTTGACCTCTCCAAAATTGAAGCCGGAAGATTGGAACTCAAACCGGAAGAATTTAATCTGCCAGTGCTGGTGAGAACAACCGCAGAAGAACTGCGATCGCTTGCTTCCGAAAAGCATTTGGAGCTGCAAGTCCAGGCAGATTTACAAAACTCTCAGATATTCAACGAGAGCGCCCGCGTGCGGCAGATTTTGGTGAATCTTCTCTCCAATGCCATTAAATTCACCGACGCCGGAACCGTGTGCGTGAAGGTGCAAGAACTTTCCCCGGATCAATTGGTACTCACCGTTCAAGATACCGGAATTGGGATTGCCAAGGAAAACTTAAAGCATATTTTTGAAGAATTTCGGCAAGTCGATCAGTCCCTCGCCAAAAGATATCCCGGTACGGGTTTGGGACTTGCCATCACTCACTCATTGGTGCAATTAATGCATGGAAAAATATCAGTGGAAAGTCATTTAGGTCACGGATCTACCTTCCAAGTAGAATTTCCCCGCCGGGTGAGTGCTTAGTTCGTTTTCATCTGTCAGTTGTGTCGGGACGGTTCTTTATCAAGATATAGGGATTGGCGATGGGGCAATACGGTTCACTACCGAATAGTTGTAGGTTGGGTTGAGGAACGAAACCCAACACCCATAAGCATTTTAGGACTTACGCAAAGCTTATGCATATAGCGTTTTTTCGGGTTCAATCCCTGTGTGGTTGCCCCAGATGTGGTGATGTTGCGTAAGTCCTGATTTGTTGGGTTTCGTTCCTCAACCCAACCTACGCAGATTTTGGATTTTTATCTCTAAATGGGCTTGCTCCCCCTTCCCTCGTAGGGAAGGGGGCTGGGGGGTTAGGTCTTGTATTTGAGCTTTGTGATGCGACACATTTGCTCCCCCCAACTCCCCTTAAAAAGGGGGGCAATAGAAGCTAAAATGTAGCGGTAAAAAAGTAAATTGGTATGAGATGCTATCTGCGAGTAATAACTTTACTGATAAACCTACCTCTACACTCAGTTATTGCTTTCATGCCAACGATTGATGACGAGTGACAGCTGTTAGCTTAGAGTAAGCAATGCGGGATCTCGAAGCGTATGCGGCGATGATTCAGCTACTGGCTCGATTGGGGAGAGTCGTGAGGATTCGGTCTTCGCTATCTTTGGTAATCTAATTCACCCGCTGCATTGAGAAAATAAATGCCTGGTCACGATATTATCGTCCTCGGTGCCTCTGCTGGTGGGGTAGAAGCGCTGACTCAACTGGTGAAGGCTTTGCCGCCGGACTTGCCAGCTGCAATCTTTGTAGTCATACACTTTCCTGCCCACAGCACCAGCGTCATGCCAAGTATTCTGAACCGCTGCGGCTCCTTGAAAGCGTGTCACCCTTCTGACGGTGAAGCAATTCAGCATGGGCGGATTTATGTGGCACCCCCAAATTACCACTTATTAGTTAAACGCGGATACATTCACCTGGCTCGCGGTCCCAGGGAGAACGGTCACAGACCCGCCATCGATCCCCTGCTTCGTACGGCAGCGCAGTTCTATGGGCGGCGCGTGGTGGGTGTGGTGCTTTCAGGCAATCTCGACGACGGAACGGCTGGACTCGCAGCTGTGAAGCAGCGAGGCGGTGTAGCAGTGGTTCAAGATCCCAACGACGCCTTGTTTGCCGGAATGCCCCGCAGCGCCATTGAGAACGTAGAAGTAGATTATATTTTGCCTTTGTCAGCGATCGCTCCTACCCTGGTAAGCTTGGCTCAGGAGCCAGTGGTAGAGGAAGGAGAAGACTCCGTAACTGACGAGATAGAAATCGAATCCGAGATCGCGGAATTAGATATGGCGGCTCTACACAAAGATGATAGACCCGGAACTCCCTCAGGCTTTGGCTGTCCAGATTGCGGGGGTACCCTGTGGGAACTGCGCGACGGTCAGTTGATTCGGTTCCGCTGCCGCACGGGTCACGCCTTTTCCGCCGAGACTCTGCTGGCAGAGCAATCTGAGGCACTAGAGACGGCACTGTGGAATGCGTTTAGGGCACTGGAAGAACGTGCCGCTTTGTCCCGTCGGATGCATCAAGGGGCACGCGATCGCAACCAAACTCGATCGGCGGCACGCTTTGAAGAGCAGGCGCACCAAGCCCAGCACAACGCCACTGTGATTCGGCAACTGCTTTTAGGCAATGGGGATAAAGACACGGACGCAGACCGGGAGAACGGGAGACAGGTAGAAGAAAAGAAAAACGGAAAAAAAGAAATATCGAACCAAGAGACAGAAGAAAAATCTCACTCCTTGATGCCCTTTCCCGTAGTGGCAGTGGCGGCGTCTGCGGGTGGGATAAAAGCTATCAGCGAGTTGCTTTCTGCCTTGCCAGAAGACTTTCCGGCAGCGATCGCCATCGTACAGCACCTAGATCCCAAACACCCCAGCCTACTCGCAGAAATCCTGAATCGTCGCACGTCTCTAGCGGTCAAGCAGGCAGAAGTGGGAGAGCAAATGCGTCCGGGGACAATCTATATCGCTCCTCCTAATCATCACCTACTGATCGACCCAGACGCGACCCTCTCCCTCACCCAGACCAAACTGGTGCATTTTGTCCGTCCCTCCGCTGACCTATTATTTGAATCAGTCGCGGCGAGTTTTAAAGAACGGGCGATCGCTGTCGTCCTCACCGGGACGGGTAGCGATGGTGCAACCGGCGTGAGAGCGATTAAAGAAATGGGCGGGATAGCGATCGCGCAAGATCGGGAATCTTCGGAGTGTTTTGGGATGCCGGGAGCCGCTATTGAAACTGGAACAGTTGATTGGATACTCCCATTAAATAAAATTGCCGCTACTTTGGTGAATCTGCTAAATTGTTAATAGCGAATGGCGAATTGTTGTCACCGATTGCCAATCATTTACAGATAAAATTGGGTAATAAAAATAAGGTAAAAAGCTAGCAATTTACCAAAAGTCGCTAATCAAAGCGGGGTACTCAATGTAACTTTGTTGAAAACTGGTAATTTGGAAAAAGTCAGTAGTTATGGGTTCTCAGTCCTTGGTTTGCTGCTAATGACTACTGACCTTTTTACCACTCCCAAAGCGTGATATTTAATTACGATCATGTACTTAATAAATTGATGTTCTGTAAAAAAAATATTCAATTAAGCGAATAGCTATTAACTTACAGTTATTATAGCTATTTTCAATTGGGTGAGGTATGCAAACGAGACCTACCCCCCCTTCCCGACGCGGTTGTGGGTGAATAATTCCAAGCCTCGCTCCCAACCTCTGGAGGCGGAATGGAAGCGAGGTTAAAACTGTACCGCACCTACCGAGAACTGCTATAACTAACAGCTACTTATGAATTCCTCAACCATCAACCCCGAATTTGAAGCGCTGCTGGAGTATCTTAAACGCAGCCGTGGCTTTGATTTTACTGGCTACAAACGCTCCACTCTAATGCGTCGCGTCCTCAAAAGGATGCAGACGGTAGGAACGGAAAGCTACAACGATTATATGGATTACCTAGAAGTATATCCAGAAGAATTTATTCACCTATTCAACACGTTGTTGATTAATGTAACTGCCTTCTTCCGCGATCGCTCAGCTTGGGACTACATCATTGAAGAAATTATTCCTCTAATTGCCGCCCGCAAACACATCAACGAACCCATCCGCATCTGGAGTGCTGGCTGTGCTTCTGGAGAAGAAGCTTATACGATAGCGATGGCGTTCGCCGAAGCGCTGGGAGTAGAACAATTCAAAGAACGGGTGAAAATTTATGCCACCGAGTTAGACGAGGAAGCCCTAAATCAAGCCCGCCAAGCCACTTATTCAGCAAAGGATGTCGCGGATCTGGCTCCCGAAATGCTAGAGAAATACTTCGAGGAATGCGATCGCTGCTATAACTTTCGTAAGGATCTGCGCCGCTCGGTGATTTTTGGGCGTCACAACTTGACGATTGATGCTCCCATCTCCCGCATTGACTTGCTGGTGTGCCGCAACACTTTGATGTATTTCAATGCCGAAACCCAATCCAAAATCCTCGCCCGTTTTCACTTCGCCCTGAATGAGGATGGCTTTATCTTCTTAGGTAAGGCGGAGATGTTGCTCAGTCACAGCCATACTTTTACACCTGCGGATTTGAAGCGGCGTGTCTTTACCAAAGTCCCTAGAATAGGAATACGCGAACGGTTGTTGCTTATGGCTCAATCTGGCAGCGAGGAAGCAGCGGACAATCTAGCCACTCATGTACGCATCCGGGAAGTCGCTTTCGACAGCAGTCCAACATCCCAGATAGTGATAGATGTCAATGGCTTTCTAGCGCTGGTGAATGAACAAGCGAGGGCAATGTTTCCCTTGAGTCCGAGGGATCAGGGTCGCCCCTTGCAAGATTTGGAAATTTCTTATCGTCCGCTGGAATTACGCTCTTGTATCGATCAAGCCTACGCGGAGGGGCGACAGATTACTGTCAGGGATGTGCAGTGGCAAACCCCAAAAGGGGAAACGATCTCTCTAGACGTGCTAGTGGTACCGCTAGTGGATGTCACCAGCAGTCTTTTGGGCGTCAGTATTTCCTTCATTGATGTCAGCCGCTACAAACGGCTACAGGATGATCTGCAACAATCCAACCAAGAACTGGAAATGGCTTATGAGGAACTCCAGTCTACGAATGAAGAGTTGGAGACGACAAACGAGGAACTCCAATCCTCCAATGAAGAGTTAGAGACGACAAACGAGGAACTCCAATCTTCTAATGAAGAGCTGGAAACGATGAACGAAGAGCTGCAATCCACGAATGAGGAATTGCAGACGCTCAACGATGAAATGCGCCGCCGCAGCGAAGAACTCAACGACGCGAACGCTTTTTTAGAGTCGATTTTGGGCAGTCTTCGGGGTGGCGTCGTCGTAGTTGGGCGAGATTTGCATATCCAGAGTTGGGATCGCAAAGCCGAAGATATGTGGGGACTGCGAAGCGATGAAGTCCAAGGACAGCACTTTCTAAATTTGGAGATTGGCTTGTCGATGGAGCAACTCAAACAGCCGATTCGCAACTGCCTAGCCGGAGACTGCAACTTTCAAGATATTATTCTAAATGCCACTAACCGACGCGGCAAGGCAATTGAGTGTAAATTCACTTGTAAACCTCTGTTGGCAAAGGATGGAGAGATTCGGGGAGTGCTTTTATTCATGGAGGAACAGGACGGCGCTACTACATGAATCAGGACAGGGAAGACTTACTGGTGGAACACGAGGAGCTATCTCAATACAACGAGTATCTAACGATCCCGTCGTATTCAGGGACTCGCCAGAGCGATCGCCAAAACAGGAACCAGTTTCAACAGTTGCAACAGATAGAATACTCCAAGCAGACGCTCGAAGTCATCAATGAGCAACTGCAAGGCGCGTAACGAGGAATTCCAAATAACATCGGAACTATTAGACACGAGCAACAAAGAGCTACAGACAGCAACGGAAGAACTGCGACTATGCAGCGACGACCTCAACCAAGCCAACGCCTTTCTAAAGTCTATCTTGACCAGTCTACCGGGCGGCATCGTCGTGTTAAACCAAGAGCTAAACATCCAAATCTGGAATTCTCAAGCTGAAAATTTCTGGGGATTGCAAAGCGATGAAGTCCAAGGACAACACTTTCTAAATTTGGAGATTGGCTTGTCGGTACAACTCAGACAGCCGCTTCAAAGCTGTTTAACCGGGGAGTCCGAATCCTACGAAGAAACGCTAGATTCTATCAACCGGCGCGGCAGGACAATTCAGTGTAAAGTCACCTGTATGCCTCTATTTAGCTTAAAAAAAGATATTCAAGGGGTGATTGTGTTAATGCAAGAATTGCACAGCATCATGCCAACGTTATAAACATCTCAAAGCTACAGTTTGTCTTGCTATAGCAATCCTAAGTGATTTCTAAAATTCTCTTCTTTCTCTCTCTTGGCGTTCTTGGCGTTCTTGGCGGTTCGTCAAAAAAATATATTACAAATCAAATAGAATTGCTATATATATTTTCTAAGTACGTGTAAAAATTAAACCTACTGGTAATAAAACCAACCACTTTCCGCACCTCGATCCGACAAGATGAAGAAAGTTAAAGTTAGCCTTCTTCTCCTTAAAAGAAGCTAAAATATTTTAACTATTTTTTCTTCTAACCAGAAGAGGCTTAGCGCGAAGTGGGAAAAAGGCTGGGGGAGCGGGCTTTTCCGGGTTCAAGAAGGCTATGAAGGTTATGTGGATTAGGCTCCGGTTACATCTGATTGATGTCCACCTAACTTATCAGTCTCAAAGAGGATTTACAAATAAATTTCTTACAGTTAACTCAAGGTGTGTGCCTAATGTTTTGCTGAGATTTTGCACACCCTTCGAGTTACTGGAATTTATTCATTGAATAAATTCCACAGCAATTGTTGCCAAAAGCGAAAAGCTAGGTGCGATTTGTCTAGTCATTTAGGGCACTTTCAGCTAATCTGATTTTCAAATTGCTCAAAAAGCAAAATGGGTGCTTCAATAGCTTAACAAAAGTTTAAAAAAGGTATTTATCAATAATTTCATGAGTTTTCACCTAAAAGGAGAGCGGTTTACCCAGAAAATAGAAACTGCACGCCACCGCGCAGCGGCGTTACAGCAGCGTGTCAGCGAATCGCCCCGGCAACAACCAGAGCTGCTAGCGGTATCGCTGGAGGAATTAAAAACCGCCTTAGAAGAATTGCACGTAGCCGAAGAAGAACTGCGCCAACAGAATGAGACTTTGCTAGCGACGAGGGGGGCATTGGAAGCGGAACGCCAACGCTACCAAGACCTATTCGAGTTGGCTCCAGACGGCTATCTGGTGACAGATACAGCTGGAACGATTCGGGAAGCCAACCGTGCCGCCACCGAGCTTCTCGGTGTCTCCCACACTTACCTGGTGGGCAAACCGCTAATCATATTTGTGCCTGAAGAAGCTCGTCGAGCCTTTCGTTCCCAACTGAATCAGCTCCCTAAAATCGGCTTACTTCAGGAGTGGGAGGTGCGACTAAAATCGCGTCAAGGCAATCTCTTTGATGCTGCTTTGACTGTCGCTAACGTCCAAGATAAGCAAGGTAAGGCGTCTTCTCTACGCTGGATGCTACGCGATATTACCGCCCGCAAGCAAGGGGAGGAAAAAATTCGCTTTTATCATCTGCAAAATTTGCAACTTCAAGAAGAAGTCCGGCTGAAGTCGCAGTTTTTGGCGCTGATGTCCCACGAACTGCGGACTCCGATGAACGCGATTCTAGGCTTTTCGCAACTGTTGATGCGCCAAGCTCAGCATCAGCTGGGTCAAAACCAACTAAATATGCTAGAACGCATTTTTAATAGTGGCAAACACCTGCTCAAGCTGATTGAGGATATTCTGGACTTCTCTAAGCTGGAGGCGGGACGCCTGGATTTAAACTTGGAAGAATTTAACTTAGCCGAGCTAGTCGAGCAAACAGTGGAAGAACTCCAGAGTTTGGCTCAGCAGAAGCACTTATCAGTGCATATTCACGCTTGTCTCGATAACCCTTGTGTTGTGAATGACAGTAATCGCCTGCGGCAGGTATTAGTCAATCTTCTTTCCAATGCGATTAAGTTTACCGATTCGGGTAGCATAACCGTGGACGCTTGCGAACCGGCACCCGACCAAATAGCGATCGCCATCAGCGATACTGGTATTGGTATCGATCCGTCGGAAATCCAACAAATTTTTCAGGAATTTCGGCAACTCAGTCAAAGCCTGACGCGCACTTATGGTGGTACGGGTTTGGGGCTTGCCATTACTGATCGATTGGTTCGCATGATGCACGGAAAAATTCAAGTAGAAAGTCAGCCAGGAGAGGGTTCAACTTTCCGGCTAGAGTTGCCCCGTGAAGTCACATCAAGTGCCAATAATTCTACGATAATCTCAACCTAACTCCCCAGCCCCCTTCCCTACTAGGGAAGCTACGGTGTACACACATCTTTGGTTAAGTTGCAGAACGTTGATTGATCTTCAATTGCATCCCCCGATAAATTGGGGGACTTTGAATTCCATTTCCCCCCTTTTTACTAGCGTTAGCGTTCGCGTAGCGGCGCGGATGCGCGAGAGGGATGCGCTCTCTTCGCGGGGGCTAGGGGGGATCTCGAGACGATTCATCAGGAACAGAGATGTGCGTACACGGTAGCTCCGATTCCGGGGAGGGGTTGGGGAGCGAACAGCGAATCCTTACCGTTGATTCCACGCTAAAGCTGCATCCGCAACTGCTTTCTCCACTGTCTTTTCCCCCAACATCGCTGCTTGCAAATTTTCATAAATTGCCTTCTGCAACTTGTTGAGATCCTTCATCGCCGGGACTAAAACCTCTGCCGCTGTCAATTGGCTGGCACTAATGACGCGAGCTTGTTCCACTGGCGACACCTTAGCACTACTGGCTATCTGGCGTTGGTACTCTTGCACTGCCTGAACTGTAGACGGCAACACGTTCGCCGCCTTGGCAAAAGCCAGCTGATTTTCATCGTTCGTGACAAATAAAGCAAATTTGAGGGCGTCATCCGGCTTCTGAGTGTCGCGGGGAATCACCAGATTCATCACTGCTACATTCTTTTTACCAGTTTCGCCAGTAATCTGGGGTGCCGCAGCGGAGACTTGCGCGATCGCTGGTGCATTCTTCTCAATCGTCGCCATAAACTCTGCACCCGAAGCCAGCACAGCCGTTTCACCCGCTTGGTACAGTTCTATTGCACGTCGATGTCCTTGTGTCAATACCTCCTGGGGTAACAGCTTCTTCTGGTAAAGGTCTACCCAATATTGAAACGCCGCTTTCCCTGCGGGTGTATTAAAAGCCGCCTCTCCTTTGGCATCCACCAATTGAACCCCCATCTGTACCATAGATTCCAGCACCTCAGCCGAATCTTCTGGAACCAAGGTCACAAAAAACGCATACTTGCCGGTTTTTTCCTTAATTTGCTGAGCGACTTGTGCTAATTCAGCATAAGTCGCCGGGGGTTTGCTCACACCTGCTACTTTAAACAAATCCTGGTTGTAAATCGTCACCCGCGTCGTTAAATACCAAGGAATGCCAAAACTTTGGTCGCTGAGCGTGCTAGCCTTCCATATATTAGGGAGATATTGCTGGCGCACCGCTTGGGGAACTTTAGTATCTAAATCCAACCAGGCATTGCGCGACGCCAACTGGGAGGCAAAGTCCGGATTCAGGTTCACGACATCGGGTGCCGTTTTCGCTGAAACCGCCGTCAGGATTTTGCTTTCCATCGCACTCCAGGGTACATCTACCCAGCGCACTTTGACGCCGGTATTTTCGGCTTCAAAGTTGGCAATCAGTTTGTTGAAATAGTCAGTAAACTGCGGTTGCAGCTGCATCGTCCAGAACTCAATTTCCCCTTTTCCAGATGGGGTAGAGCCTGGGCTACAGCTGATAACCCAGCTGAGAATGAACCCCAACAGGGTACATACGCCCAATCGTCTCCAGGTTTTCCTACGGATCATGTAAATTGCAATTCCACTTTCAGCGCTAGCAGTAACCCAGCTAGCAGTAACTCATCCTACCTGATGAGGTATATCTAATGGTACGGAATCTACCAGGGTGTATTTTTGTCTCTACCGATGTGTTTGTCAGCTAGATTGGGTACCATAAATCTGTCTCTATCTCCCTACACGCAATCTCTCTTACCTAACTAAACTTTCTTTTTTCTGCTTCCCTCAGCAAACCTAAAGATATGTTCACCCGGTTTAAAGGATTATTAGCTAAACGTACCAAAGGAATTGGTATAGAAATTGCCCCTGAACGGATTAATATTGCTCAACTACGCAAGCAGGGTCAAGGATTCAAATTAACAACGCTATCCTCTAAAGAAGTTCCGGAAGGGGTCTTTCAAGAAGGCAAGATTATGGATGCCCCGACTTTAGCCGAACTGATTAAGGAAGCGATCGCTGAAAGTAAGATAAAAGTCCAGAACGTCGCCACTGCCGTATCGGGGCGCGAAGCCGTGGTGCGCGTTATCCCAGTGCCTGCGGAACTTGATGACAAAGAGTTGCGGGAAATGGTGTTGGATCACGAAGCCGGTCTCTACTTGCCATTTCCACGGGAAGAAGCAGATGTAGACTACCAGAAGCTGGGATTTTTCACCGATGAAGATGGAATTGAGAAGGTGCAGGTGCTGCTGGTCGCTACCCGCAAGGAAGTGACAGACACCTATATTGAAACCTTCCGGGAAGCTGGATTAAAAATCGATGTATTGGAGATTAGTAGTTTTTCTCTGATTCGGACGATTAGAGAGCAGTTGCGGCAATTTGGCCCTCAAGAAGCTGCCGTTCTGGTGGACATTGAGTTCGACAGCACCGAGATTGCCATCATCGTGGATGGGGTGCCCCAATTCTCCCGTACCGTACCGATTGGGACGTATCAGCTACAGAGTGCCCTGAATCGGGCGATGAATTTACCGACATCGAGAAACACGGAAATCCTGCAAGGGATGACAATTCCCAACACCCCCGTCGATAATGTCCGCACGGGTGCAACGGGGATCAATCCCGGTATGGGAGCTTTAGTTAGAGTATTGGGAGAGCTTGCCGATGAACTGCGTCGCTCTATCGATTTTTATCTAAATCAGAGCGAAAATTTGGAAGTGGCGCAGCTGCTACTCGCTGGGCCAGGAGGAGGAATTGGACAACTGGATGAATTCTTCACGCAACGGTTGAGCTTGCCGACGACGCAAGTAGACCCAGTTGCAGCCCTTTCCTTGGAGATGATAGAGGAAATTTCACCAGTGCAAAGACCGGGATTGGGAGTTGTATTGGGATTAGGACTACGAGAGGTTTAAAGGGATGTATAGCCTAGATATTAATTTTCTTAAGGATCGCCCGGACATCATACGACGCGATGTCCCCGGTGCCAAAGCGCCCTCTGGTAATAAAAACATGACGCCGCTGTTGGCGGGATTGGCAGTCGGTCTGCTGTTGCCAGCAGGGGTTGGGGCGTTGTGGTTTTTGCTGCAAAACCAAACCGAACAATTGACGGCAAAAAAAGCTCAATTGGAACAGCGCTTGAATGAAGGCAAAGCCAAAGAACAGCAGATTCAAGCAATCAACAACGAAACCCAGACAGTTAAAGGAGAAACGCAGGCACTCGCCAGTGTGTTTAATCAATTGGCTCCTTGGTCAGCGATTTTGCAGGATATACGCGATCGCGTCCCACCCGGTCTGCAAATTACCAGCATTGAACAAACCGCTCCAGATCCAGCTACCACCACGGCAGCCCCTAGCCCCACTGCTGCCGCTGCCCCTCCCAGCTCTAACGTGGCAATTAAAGGGTACGCTCGCTCCTTTGATGAAGTGAACGACTTTTTGCTAACGCTACAGCGATCTAAATTATTCGATAGCGAAGATACCCAAATCGTGACTGCCGAGTTGAAAGACAATCAAACCCAGGTGCAACAGCCCCAGGATCAAGGAAATTCCAACGCTAAAGTAGAAATTAAATTGCCAAAAGTGGTGGAATACACCATTAAAACGAGCCTGAGCGATGCCCCGGCTTCCCAATTACTCAGAGAGTGGGAGCGCAAAGGTGCAGTGGGATTGGCGACTCGGCTTAGAAACCTTCAGAACACAGGAGCGCTGCCAAAATGACGGTGAGTCAAGACTTTATACCATCCAATGAAGGCCAAGAGGAGGCTGCCTATCCCAGTGCCTTTGGTATTACGTTCACACCAACAGTCAGCGGTGCCTTGCTGGCAGTGTTGGGTTTAGCAGGAGCAGCTTATTTGGTGGTTAACCTATTGCTGCCTGCGTGGAATTCTTATCAACAACTGCAAACTGAGGTAGAAAACACCCAGGAGCAAATTAATCAACAGGCACAACTCCAGAAAAAAATTGATGAGGCGAAAGTAAACCTAAATAAGGCAAAACAGCAAAAAGCTGCTGTCCTTTCCATGTTTGGTAGCGCGAAAACCCTGGACACCTTAATGCTGGATATCAATCGTTTTGTTAAGGCAAGACAAGGCAAATTGACCAAGTATGAGCCAAGAAGAAACGATGCCGCTGATGCCAACAGTAATGACATTATTAATGATGGCTCTTTAGGACCAGAAGTCAATGGTAAGCTCAAACGTAAGGTATACAATGTAAGTTTTGAAGGCGACTACGGACAAACCCAATCCATTCTGAGAAGTCTAGAGCGACTCCAGCAACTGCTAGTAGTAAAAGACTTGAAATCAGAGTTGAAAGAGGCGGCGACCAGTCAGAAAATTACGGTAAACCGGCAGGGTCAAATTGTCCCCAGTGGCAAACCAAAAGAGCGAACCTTGATTAACACCTCTTTTAAGTTAGAGGTGCTGCTGCCATTATCGGAGCAGGAAGCGAAAGAGGCGGCGGCAGCGGCAGCGGCAGCGGCGGCGGCAGCTCAACCAGCCCAGTAGGAGACAGCGAGTAGGTGACGAGAATTCGACCTGAAAGCTGTTATTCAGGTGCAAAAATTGCTTTTGTGTGAGGAGGAAACGGTGAAACAGCTATCAATATTGGGTGGAATCTTGCTCGGTTCAGCACTGGTTCTACCCGGAACACAACGGGTCTTAGCAGCTGCCACGCAAGTAACCGCTGTGCAACTCAATCCCACGGATAACGGTGTTGAAGTGATGTTAAAGACATCTGAGGGCGATACCCCCGGTCAGGACTCTGTCCTACGCCCTCAGATGTTCACACTCAGCCGTGGTAATGAGTTAATGGCAGATGTACGGAATGTCAAGCTGAGCTTACCTGAGGGAGACAGCTTCCGTCAGGAAAACCCAGCTCCTGGCATTAAGTCAGTCGTCGTGAGCCAGCGGGATGACAATAGCGTCCGAGTAACGGTCAGCGCTGCTAACAGCACACCGACCGGGCAGATTAGCCAGAACAAGGAGGGGGGAATAACCTTAAACGTTAACTCTGTTGTGCCGCCGACCGGAGTAACCCCGGCGACGCTCTCCTCCCAGACACCTGTTAATTCTTCTCCTACTGCACCTGCACCTACGGCCCAGACGCCACCGGCTCCAAACCGACTCGCTCAAACGCCAATTCCGGGCGGTGTATTCCCCCAAACGCCAGCTGGTCAAATCCCACAGGCTCCAACACCCAGTGGCATAACCCCTACCCTAGGGCTACCAGGAGTTCCTTCGCAAACGCCTCAACCAGTCATAAACCCGCCAAACCCAGACGTTCTGGTACCCAACCCGCGCATTACCATTGACGGAGTTCCGGCTCCAGCGGCTGGGACAGTGCAACCCGTCAGTCCGGCACCACCTTTCTTGCCGAGAGCGATCGCGCCCCCAGTCGGCGATATTACCACCTCCAACACCAATGCTGCCCCCGCTGTCATCGATCTCGGTACATCTGAGCGCGTACCCCGCTTAGTGTTGCGGGATGCCCCAGTCAGAGAAGTTTTAGGGCTACTTGCCCGTTCTGCTGGTCTCAACCTTGCCTTTACGGGAGGCTCGGCAGCTGGTACTCCTGGGCAACCAGCCCCCGCTCCGGGTGGTGCAACTACCGAGGGGGGACCTACCATTTCCCTCGATATCGAAAACGAACCAGTTCAAGATGTCTTCAACTACGTCCTTCAGTTGAGCGGCTTGGAAGCCAACCGAGTTGGACGAACAATTTTTGTGGGTGCCAGACTGCCCGACGATGCTCGAAATATCATCACGCGCAGCCTGCGACTCAATCAAGTCCCGGTCACGGCGGCTGCAAACTTCTTGACGACCCAAGGGGCAGAGACTCAAATCCCTACAGAGCAAATTCAAATTCAGACCATTGGAGAGGGAGCCGCCGCTCGAACCGTAGAAATCAGAACGCCAAGCATTCTAGCACTCAGAGCCACCGAGGGAAATGCCCCCTTACTACTCAAAGGGTTAGCAGTGTCAGCCGACGAGCGACTCAATGCCATCACTCTGGTTGGCTCTCCTCGCAAAGTTGAAATTGCGACAAACCTTCTGACCCAGCTAGATGCCCGCCGTCGTCAGGTGGCGGTGAATGTCAAGGTCGTTGATGTCAACCTATTAAACACCAAGGACTTTAATACTAGCTTCTCCTTCGGGATCGGGGATAGTTTCTTCAACGTTGACCGGGGAGCAGCCGTCTTTAACTATGGCGGTGTCAGACCACCTACGGCAGCGCAGACACAGGGGAGTCAGGTTTCTCCAACAGTGATTGCGAACCCCTTTGCAGGTGGAAATACTTTCCTAGATTTCAACAATTCCGTACCTGTTCCCGGAACTGGAACAGGCACCAGAAGCGTGATTATCAATCCGGGCAATAATCCTGCTGTGACGGTTAACGAGACACCAGGAGCGGCTTTATCATTTCCTCAACCTAGCGCGGGAGTTTCAGGAAATCCATTCCGAGCCGGTATAACCGACTTTACACGGGGAACGCCAAACGAAAGTACTGTCACTACAACTCCTGGTACTCCAGGCACTGCTGCTCAATTCATTCCTGCTCCTGCTGGTTCTCCTCCAGGAACCCCTGGGACAATTATTCCTGGTACTGCTGGTACTCCTGCTACTACTACTGCTACCTTCACAGCGGGAACTCTGGGGACAGTTACTACAGCTCTTCCCAGCTTTTTCCAATTCCCCAGCCGGTTTCTATCGTCATTACAGGCGCAGATTCAAAGTGGCAATGCTAAGATTTTGACTGACCCGACTCTGGTTGTCCAGGAAGGACAGTCGGCTACCGTCAATCTGACTCAAGAGGTCGTCGGCAATATTAGGCGGGAAACGGAAACAACCGACAATACTACGAATACAACAGTCACCGCAGAAATTAAGCAGGCAGGTTTAATACTCAATATCAGAGTCGAGCGGATTGACGATAATGGTTTTGTCACTTTAGCTGTAAATCCCACAGTAACTGCGATTGGGGGTCAGCAAAATATAGTCGTTGGTGATGATGTCAACCAAATCGCTTTGCTGACGGTGCGTAACCTGAACTCTGGACAACTTCGCCTGCGAGATGGTCAGACGCTGATTTTGTCAGGCATTATTCAAGATTCAGAGCGAACGACAGTATCTAAAGTGCCAATTTTGGGTGATATTCCTCTGCTGGGTGCCCTGTTTAGAAGTACCAATAAGGTAAATCAGCGACAAGAGGTAATCGTGTTGCTGACGCCTCAGATTATCGATGACTCGTCGCGTGCCGCATTTGGCTACAGCTACACCCCAGGACAAAATGCGCGTCAGATATTGGAGCGTCAGTAACAGGTAGCGCTAGAGTCTTGAGGAGACAAAATACAACTTCCCCCTGTTCGACTTCCGACAGGGGGCTTATTTGTGTCGTAGATGGAGTTTTTGGCTAGGAAATTAGGCTGTGCGACTCTCGAAAAGTGCCCGTTGTCGTAAAATTAGTCAAAAAAATCCTCAAATCTACATAACTTAAAGCTTTCGACGATCCATATCCAGCACGCAGACTTTAGAATAATGCAGTGAAACTTCGAGACAGCGAGAGTTTCAGCTTTTTTGAGGCTAAATTACCCTCGAAGGCTGGTGTCTATAGCCCCTATTTGGGACTTTAGCGCTGTGATAATCACGCCCGTGTAATCCATTTGGAGTGACTAAACATGAATAAAGGTGAATTGGTTGATGCAGTGGCAGACAAGGCTTCTGTCACTAAGAAGCAAGCAGATGCTGTTTTGACGGCTGCCTTGGAAGCTATCATGGAAGCTGTTTCTTCTGGCGATAAGGTGACTTTGGTGGGATTCGGCTCTTTTGAATCGCGGGAACGCAAAGCCCGCGAGGGTCGCAACCCTAAAACTGGGGACAAGATGGAAATCCCAGCAACGAAGGTTCCTGCATTTTCTGCGGGTAAGTTGTTTAAAGAAAAAGTCGCGCCCGAAGAGTAACTACTCATCCAAAGCGGCAATCATCCTTGACTCGGCCTGTTCACGGGGGTAACTTAGCCTGGGCAGCTGCACTGGCAGGCTGTTCCCCCGACCTCATTGTTGATTTTTCTGCCAGTATTAACCCGTTGGGGCCTCCCCAGTCAGCACTCGCAGCGATTGGGGCACATCTGGAGCGCTTACGTGCCTATCCTGACCCAGATTACGGGGAGTTGCGGGTGTCTCTGGGTCAGCTGCACCAACTCCCGCCAGACTGGATTCTGCCTGGGAACGGCTCGGCAGAGTTACTAACCTGGGCAAGTTGGGATTTATCAGAACTGACGGGAACGTGTCTGGTGACACCAGCATTTGGCGACTACTGGCGGGCACTCCGGACGTTTAGCGCCAACGTACTTGAGTGCCCGCTTGCCGATTTTCGATCTTCGATTTTGGATTTGCGATTCCCAATCCAATATCCCAAATCCCACATCCAAAATCGCATGGGTTTACTGGTGAATAATCCACACAATCCCACGGGTCAGATGTTTTTGCGGGAGACTCTGATACCTTATCTGGAGCAATTTGCTCTGGTGGTGATGGACGAAGCCTTTATGGATTTTCTGCCGCCAGACCAGCAGCAAAGCCTAATTCCAGTGGTGCAAGAGTACCCGAATTTGGTGATTTTGCGATCGCTCACCAAGTTCTACAGTCTGCCAGGGCTGCGCTTAGGTTATGCTATAGCTCACCCAGACCGCCTGCGGCGCTGGCAACAGTGGCGCGATCCTTGGCCCGTAAACACCTTGGCTGCTGCCGCTGGTGTCGCTGTGGTAAAGGATACACAATTTCAACAGCAAACCTGGGATTGGTTGGAACCGGCAAAGTCCCACCTGTTTCAAGGTTTGGCGCAAATACCGGGATTGCAACCGCTACCGAGTGCCGCTAACTTTTTACTGGTTGAGTCAGAACAACCCAGTAGCGAAGTACAGGAAAAACTTCTCAAGCAGAGTAAAATTCTGATTCGTGACTGCTTGAGCTTTCCAGAATTGGGCGATCGCTACTTCCGAGTCGCCGTGCGTTCCGAAGTTGATAACCAGCGCCTAATCGACGGTCTAGCTGCAATCTTGTAATCGCTAATGGCTAATTGTTCATTTTTCCCATTAGCCATTAGCCATAAATAATTAGCAATCAGCAATTAACAACTGACAAAGAACAAATCATGGCAGTTGAGTACGACTTAGTCGTAATAGGCGGCACAGAGGCAGGGCGTCATGCCGCAGTTGCTGCTGCCAACCTGCAAGCCCGCGTCGCCTTAGTCGAACCCCAGCCGCCTCCTGAGGGGCAACGCTGGCGATCGTCCCTACAGTTAGGGTCTATCTATAGCAAAGCTTTGACTCAGGTTAGGCGAGTTATTCACCCCCTGAGTGACGCCGATCGATTCGGTGTCCCCTGGGATCTAGCTGATTCCACAGAACAGCGAACCGTTCCAGGGGTGCGATTCACCGAGGCAATCCAGTGGGCGGATAGCGTCGTCTCCACTTTAGAAGAACAACATTCTCCAGCGATTTTGGCTTCTTTGGGCGTTGATGTGATTGTTGGAGAGGGAGAATTTTGCCGAAAACCTTACCTCGCCTTTGTCGTCAACGGACGGAGATTGCGATCGCGTGCCTACCTGATTGCCACGGGTTCTCGTCCTGGGATTGCAGAAATTGACGGACTCCAAGCCACCGGCTATCTGACGCCGACAGATATTTGGCAGCAATCCCCCGAACAGCTACCTGTAGATGCATCTCGCCGCCCCTGCTGGGTGGTGATTGGCGGTGGCGCATCTGGCACCGAACTGGCGCAGACTTTATCTCGGTTGGGCGCAGATGTCACCCTGGTGGTACGCAGTTCCCACATTCTGCCGAAAGAAGACCCAGAGGCGGCGAGAGTGGTGCATTCCCAGCTAGAAATTGAGGGCGTCCGGGTTCTGACTCAAACAGAGGTGACACAAGTCAAACGAATTGACGGCAAAAAGTGGGTTCTAGCTGGCAACAAAGCTATCGAAGCTGATGAAATTTTGCTGTGTACGCGATCGCAACCGAATGTCACATCTTTAAACTTGCAAGGAGTTGGCGTCAAGATGAATCGCCGTGGCATGGAGTTGAACGAGAAACTGCAAACAACGAACCCCCGCATCTACGCTTGTGGTGACGTTGCTGGGGGTTATCAAGCTGCCCACATTGCCCAGTACGAAGCCTGCATCGCCCTAAAAAATGCTTTGTTTGCGCCCATTTTCAAAGTAGACTATCGCGGCATTCCTACAGGCGTTTTTTCGGAACCGATGCTGGCGCGGGTTGGCTTAACCGAGGTGCAAGCGAGACGCCAGTACGGTAAAGATGTCTTAGTGTTGCGACAATATTTCAAGACAGTGGCAGCAGCCCAGATATTAGGGGAAATCACGGGATTTTGTAAAATTCTGGTGCGTCGCAATGGAGAAATTCTGGGCGCAACGCTAGTGGGAATGGAAGCGGGTGAGTTAATGGGAGCGATCGCGATCGCCATGCGGCAGAAAATCAAAGTGGATGCTCTGTGCCAACTGCCTGCCATTTCTCCCACCCTATCAGAAATTATTCAGCTAACCGCTAACGAGTGGCACCAACAACGATTAAGCAATAACACCCGCCTGCAAGACTTCTTAGAAGGCTTTTTTAACCTGCGGCGGTCATGGTCTTCATAAGCATATAAAGCTTATTTTAGCAAGCTATGGAGCTAACTTTGCCTTTTTTGCTCGGTTTTCCAAATACCATTGAGCGATCGCCGGAGTCCATTGTTCAAAATGACGATAGAGCAACTCGCAAAACTTTTGCGCCTCTAATTGGGCATCTTTTTTCCATCTTAGGTCTAAAAGATGCATGAGCGATCGCACATTACAACTCAGCACAAAATGCTGTCTGGCATCAAAAGGAATCATCCCTCTAGCGTGTTCTTCTGAAAGTCCTTCATCTATACGTTTCTTATAATGTTTGCAGGCCGAAACGCACCATTGCAAATCATCCTGACGTTGTTCTTCCGAATACAAATAGCGTTTTCCTTGACGGTTCGTATAGTTACCAACGGGACGTAAATAGAAAGCTTCTTCTATATCTAATTTGCCCTCCGTTACATCAACAATTCTTTGCCCTGTATAGCGAAAAGAATTGTGAACTACAACTCCATTACCTACAAAATTATGCCATTTTCCAGCAACTTCTAAATCGTAAGTTCTTTGTAGTCCGAGGTATCGCACCTGGACAACTTTCATCGGGTGAGCTTTTAGCTTGTGGCCTATCGGTTTAGGTTTTTCGGGAAGCTCTTGGATCGGAAGAAAGTTTTGGGCAAACTTTAGTTCTAATCCTTGATTGTGGATTTGTCGATGACAATTTTGACAATCAAGGATTAGATTGTCAAAATCATAAGCTTGTTCTGGGTGTGAGTAAACTGGAAGTAAGTGATGTGCATGAAGTTGACCCCCACGAACACCACACTGCTGACAAGTAAAGTCAAACTTCTCGTGAATTTGAGGTGCAATCGTACGAGTCCAGGCTCCGATAGCAACTCGTTCTTCAGTTACTCCACCTTTCCAAAAATGACTGTCCGCACCTCGACGTGTAAATAGCTTTGCTCTTTCCCTTCTTTGCTGTCGCTGTTCAGAAGTTAGGTTTAAAACGTAAGCTCCCCGAAATCCTTTATTCCAAGGGTTTTTCGTTCCAGGCTTGCACTTATTTAGATTTAGCTTGTGGTTATAAACCCACTTTTTGATAGCCTCAACCGAACACCCAGCCTTCTCAGCCATCTGTTGAGCAGTTAATCCGGCTGATAGTTGCTCAATGAGCCAACTTCTTTCTCGATACAATCCTTCGCCAACAATTACTCCATTTGTCATTAAGTAGCAATCAGGCTGATAAGAAAGAACTTCTTGGTTCGTGTTAGTAATTAATCCAATCGCTTCTTTCATCTTCTGCCAACCTTGTTTGGTGAGAAGACGATGCTCAGCAGTACAGTCTAATGTCCTACCATCTTCAAGAGTTAACCGATAAACAGGCTGTATTCCTTGATCGAACACTTCCTGAACATGACCAATTTCAAAAACCCCAGTATCTTCATTAAGAACTCTGAGGTTCATGTTCCTAAGACGGGATTTAGAATCTCTTCGATATTCTCCCGGTAGTTCTCCGTGGCGACCCTTAATTTTTCTTTCGCGGATAGCCTTTTCACCATTTGCCCATAAATCGTAAAGCTCGGCAATTTTTATCTTTCTCAAACCACCTGAAGCCTTGACAAATGTTACCTCAGTATCTCCGCTCAGACATTGGACATCAAAGCTCACGCCGACGCGATGAGTGCGGAGTTGCTGCATCATTGAGTGCGGGAAATAACCCACATTCACTGTAATTTGAGGATGTTCCAGAGGGCCGTAATGTCCGCGATCGCCTGATAATAAATGTTTAATAATCAGTTCGCCACTTCGCTCCTCATCAGGCCAGCGATCGCAACTATCCCAAACCAACTCTTCGGAGTAATCTTGATGCATTGCTGCCCAAATAACTTGTTGGGGATTCGGCGTGGCAGCAACTACCTCAACACGAAAGTATTTCACCTGAGTATTTCCTTATATTCGTGCTATAACAATTTTTTCCGGCTGATCTTGATATTTACCCTGCCGAGATTCATAGCTCACCTCGCAAGGTTTACCCTCAAAAAATAACAGTTGCACAATTCCTTCATTGGGGTAAATACGGCAATCTGCATTTGATGAATTGGAAACCTCTAGGGTTAAATGTCCTCTCCAACCAGCCTCAGCAGGCGTTAGATTGCAGATAATCCCGCATCGCGCATACGTGCTTTTCCCAATGCACAATACAGTAATATTTTCAGGCACTTCTAGTCTTTCTAATGCCACGCCTAATCCATAGGTATGAGCGGGCAGAATGAAATAGCTACCATTGGCATCGGTATGGAGTTTTGTCTGCTCCAAATTTTCAGGATTAAAGTTTTTGGGATCGACGACTGTGCCGGGAATATGCCTGAAAATGCGGAATTCCACAGGCGAAAGCCTGATATCGTAACCAAAACTGCTCAGACCAAATGAGATAACAGGTAAATCGTCCACACGACGAACTAATTTAGGCTCAAAGGGCGAAATCATACCCTTTTGAGCCATTTCAGTAATCCAGATATCGTTCTTAATCACAGGTTCACAAGTAATCCCAACCGGAATACTAGGATAGCGTGAAGTGAGCGCATTCCTTAAGGTCTGTGACTGCGACGTATTTCAGTAATTTGATCGGCGACATCCAGAAGCGCTTGGGGCATTTCTGGGCCAGTCAAAATGATATCTACATGAGCGGGGCGTTTTTCGAGCAGCGCCAGTACCTCAGATTCCGGAATTAAGCCAAAGTTAATCGCTAAGCTCAATTCATCCAGAACGACGAGGGAATATTTGCCGTCGTAGATTACTTTTTGGGTATGTTGCCAAAGCTGGAGTAAAGAGTGAGTTTCCGCCTCGTCGAGGTGCGGGGTATCAATGCAACGGGGTAAGTCGCAGCGAACCCAATCTAGATTTTGCCCTAAGCGCATGGGATGCTCGTGTCCCTGATTAATTCCGCCTTTGAGGAACTGAATCACTAAAACTGGGGTTCCTTGACCGGCAATTCGCAGCGCTTGGGCTATCACGCCGGTAAAAAAGCTGCGGTGAGCGCCGGTAAAAACTTGCACCAGTCCTTCAATAGTGGGGATCAGGCGACGATCTGAATGAAGCGCTGGAGTTTCTAGCTGGGCAACCATAAGGCGAAGTTTAATCGTGAGGAATCTTGAAGAGCGAATCGCTTGCCCCAGAAAGGTTTGGTTAGCAAACGATATGTAGTGTATTTTTTTATTTTGCCTCATAATCAAACACTAGATATATCCATCCGTCAAGAGTTGACTATCCTGAATGGCTTCTTGGCTTTGTCAGTCTCGCGCGATCGCCCGATCAATGGCAAAATAGCCAGCATAGGCTTGGTTGAAAGCTGGATCAAAATTCAGCGTCTAAACAGTGCTTAATTCAATCACACTTCTGAGCAAGGTGCCGTGAGACTGATAATTCTGGGAGGGCCTGGGGCAGGTAAGGGAACGCAGACTGCACTGCTATGTAGTCACCTGGGGATTCCTGGAATTGCCACGGGCGACATTTTGCGGCAAGCGATCGCATCCCAAACTCCCCTCGGTATCCAAGCACAGACCTATGTAGAAAAGGGTGAATTAGTACCCGATCCCGTCATGATCGAATTCATGCGCCAGCGTCTCCAACAGCCGGATGTCAAAGGCGGTTGGCTGTTAGATGGCTATCCTCGCACTGCTTTTCAAGCAGAGGAATTAGACTTTTTGTTGGAAGGTTTGGGGCAACATCTAGATTGGGCAATTTGGCTGGAGGTGCCAGAATCAATGTTGATGAGCCGTTCCAGAGAGCGATCGCGTTCAGACGATCAACCAGAAATCGTACAACGCCGCCTCCAATTATTCCAAGAACGCACGATTCCCATTTTGGAATACTACGAACATCGCCAACGCTTGTTGACTGTCAACGGAAACCAAACCCCAGAGCAAGTGCAGCACGACATTTTGTGCAAAAACTTGGCAGCGAGTGCTGAGTAATACAGGGGCAATACAGCGTTTTCTTTCTGGATGAGGTACAGTCAAGCTTCCAAAATCAAAGGTTTTAGGCGATCCTCGTACCTCACTAGCTTCAAAAGTGCTGTATTATCTGTCTTTTTACAAATAGAGAGGTTCTCATTTGACTCAAAAAAACCTAACCCCCAGCCCCTTCCCTAGCAGGAGAGGGGTTGGGGAGAGGTCACAATGTATGGCAAAGGTAGAACAGAAGGATTTTTGTTCCTCTGCGTTCCTTTGCGCTTACCTTGGCGTTACTTTGCGTTAAAAATAAGCAGGACTCGCCGCACATCACCACATAGTAAGGGCAACCACAGGGGGATTGAACCCGAAAAAACGCTATATGTATAAGCTTTGCGTAAGTCCTGTTTGCGTTAAAAATAAGATTATGTAGGTGCAGCAAAGCGGTTTTGTTTCAGAAAATGACCCAGTAAATAAAGTGAACCGCACAGAACCAATAAACTTTCTGGGGAGATGGCAGCTTCTAATCCAGTGGTGAGATCCGGGTAGGTGCGACAATCAGCTAATTCTGGGCAGATATTTTGAGCAATGGTAGCTAAATATTCTGGATCGGCGGAACTATGATCCGGGACAGGGACTAAGTACAAGCGATCGCCCTTTCTGAGTAATGCACTAAAAATATCAGCATGATCTTTAGTAGAAAGCATCCCCATCACCCAATGAATCGGCGATTTATCCAGGGTATCGACATATTGGCGCAGAGCGATCGCGGCGGCTGGATTATGGGCACCATCGATCAATAACGGATGATTTTGCCAACTTGTCCACTGAAGACGCCCCAGCCATTGAGTTTTTGCCATACCAGAAGCGATCGCTGCTTCGGAAATTTCCCAACCTTGTGAGGAGAGAATTTGCACAGATGCGATCGCTAATGCCGAATTACTCAGCTGAAAATCTCCCAACAAAGGCAAAGGATACTTTATCCCCTGATACTCCACCCTTCTTTCTTCCCTTTGCGTCTTCGCGGTTCCTAACTCCACCGCCGGTTCAGCCCAAACAACCGGACACCCTAACTCAATAATCCGCTGTTGTACCACCGCCCTCGCCTCCTCTGGCAACTGTCCCACGACAGCAGGACATCCCGCCTTGAGGATACCGGCTTTTTCTCTGGCAATATCCGCTAAAGTAGGGCCAAGGTTCTGCCAGTGTTCTCGACTGAGAGAAGTAATAATTGTGACGAGGGGGTTAGGGCATACATTCGTCGCATCCAAACGCCCTCCTAAACCCACTTCCACCACCGCCACATCTACCTGCTGCTGGGCAAAATACAACCAAGCGGCGGCGGTGATGACTTCAAATTGCGTGGGTGACTCTTCACCGGGTGGAATTGCCGCTTGGACTTGTAGCAGCAATTTTTCTAGCGTTTCCAGAGAGATCGCCTGTTCCTTTAGACAGATGCGCTCATTCCAATCCACTAAATGAGGGGAAGTATATCGCCCGACGCGATAACCTGCCTCAGTCAGCACTGCACAGAGGTAAGCACAAACCGATCCTTTGCCATTCGTGCCAGCGACATGAATCATTGGCACTTTGTGGTGCGGGTTGCCCAAGTTTGCCAATAATTTTTGAATGCGCTCTAAACCGAGATGAACGCCAAAGCGCTGAAATGGTTGAAGAATTGAGTCGATATCCACAAGCAACCAGATACTAACTTTTTTTTAATTAAACTTAATGTTTTAGTAAATTGGCTTTTTTACCGTGTCTCATCGCAATTTGCTTGAGAGTGACGGGAACCCTAACTTTGGCTAGATTGAATGGGAATACTAATTGTAGATCGCAATTATCTGGAATTACTGAAATGACAACCAAAGAGAAATCAAAAGATACAGCTAAAGGGTTAAGAGGTACGGAAGCTCAAGCTAAAACTCGCGTGCTTCTTGCTTTGTGGGATATGAAGGGAGCCGATGAGGAAGTTAAAAAAGGTGATTTAACCGAAAGAGTTAAACGGACGCACGAAAAATCAGGGGATTATCAGGGCGTTTTTGAACAGTTGCAAACATCTGGAGCGATCGCTATCTCCAAAAACAAAATATCCCTGTCTGGCAAAGGCGTTGAGATGCTTGGGGAGGGATTGAAAAACGCTGATTTCGAGTTTGACAGCCAAATTGGGGCAAAAACTGCTAATGCTTTGTTGAAGTGGCTTAGAGAGACGGGAACGCTAGCAAATGGGGCGACTGCTACATCGAATCAGGTAACAGGGAAAGCGATCGCGTCCTACGACGAGTTTAAGCCAGTGGCGTTAGAAGTGTACGACCAGCTTAACCGGGATTATAACCTGGACAATCTGGTACCGATTTACCGGATTCGGCGTGAGATTGGGGAACGAGTTACGCGATCGCACTTCAACGAGTGGCTGCTGGAAATGCAAGCCAACGACATTTTTCAGCTAATGGCTGGAGAGATGTCAGGTATCACCCCCGATAAAGCTGAGGACTCAATCACTACTGAACTAAGCGGATTGCGCTACTACGCCAAGCGCTTAAATTCCTAAATTTGAACTTGACCCTTTTTTGTTTGCTTACCTCACACAAATTGCCATGACAAACTTTTCTGCCTCTCCAATTGAACAGCTCAACGCTGCTATCGAAAGTCACAACCCGTTTGCTCTTAAAGGTGCTTCTGTCAGGATTCAGGATGTTTGGGGGCAAGGATTTCCCGATATTCCAACTTTGAACGCCCATGCTTCTGACGCTATTTTTCAAGCGATTAAACAGGTTAGCTCTGGTCAAGGCAAAGTTACCTCTATCGCCATAACAGCTGAACAAGGAGTTGGCAAAACTCACCTTATTAGTCGCATTCGCCACCGTTTGCAAGCTCAGGGGGGTGCTTTGTTTGTTTACGCCAGTGCTGTTAGGTTTAGTGACTTAGACCGGATTCAATACCAATTCTTGCAAACTTTGGGAGATAGTCTTAGCCAAGTGGGTAGTCAGGGGGTAAAGCAGTGGCAAGAACTAGCTACGGCTATGATAAACCAATCTATAAAAAATAAAAAATCTCCTCCAGAAAGCATTAAACAATTTCCTTTATGGCTCAAAAAACATGGAATGGATAAGCTGACCCAAGCGGTTCTAAGAACGAAACCTCATATCAGCGATCCTGATGTTGTGCGGGCTATTCTATGGACACTCTCAGAAGTTCATGCCCCTTTTGCAATTAAATGGTTGTCTGGTCTTGATATATCTGAAAAAAAAGCTGCTGAACTGGATTTGCCTAAGAGGATGTTTTAAAAGTAGGGTACTGTTGTAAGAAAGCTCACAAAGCTTATGCTGAGATTTGTAGAAACCAGCACCTTGTGAGCGAATGACTAAAGCATATCGTAGCAATCTGACATGGGAACAGT